>JBKPOZ010000034.1:0-67129 GCA_046733355.1 Pseudomonadota bacterium
CCGCAGGGGACCGCAAATATTGAAGTGAACGAACCGAGGGTCGCCCAAGCTTCGACCTCCCAAGCCGATTCGGCTCAGGTGCTTTTCAAGCCGATATCGACGTGGTTTTCGGACGTTCCGCGGCCCCCCGTAGGAATCGGCGGGGATCCGTCACGCTCGATGTGACGGCTTGCCTCGCTTTCAGCGGGACCTACAGGTCGACAGAGCGCGCGCGTTGGCGCAACAATGGGGCGGCTACGCGCGGCGGTCTGGAGCCGGCCCATGTTTTCAAGCCTCAAGACGGCGTTAAGCCGGCTGTTCGGCGGCGGACAATCTTTGGCCGGCGGGGAAGTGCCCGCGGCTCCTCCGGTCGAGTACAAAGGCTATCGCATCCGGCCTGCGCCCTATCGTGCCGACCGGCTCTATCAGACCGCCGGCGTGATCGAGAAGGACACCCCAGAGGGGACCAAACAGCACCGCTTCGTGCGCGCCGACACGCATCAAAGCCGCGATGATGCGATCAGCTTTGCCGTAATGAAGGCCAAGCAGATCATCGATCTGCAAGGCGACCGCATTTTCCACGAGGGCAAGGACGCCTGAGAGCGCGGCGCCCCAGCGTTGCGGGAGCGAAGGCAGACCCCCCGCACCAACAGTCATCATCGTTGGGGCAGACAAGGGCGGTGGGCAAGACCACCGTCGCACGCACGCCGCTCGATAACAAAAAGCAAAAACGGCGATCCTGCGTCCTATTCGTTTGTGCTGCGCGGGTATGTCCGGCACTGGCTCGGCAACGTGTGGGCCGAGGATATCGTCACGCGAAAATGGCCGGCGCCGCCGTGCAACGAGCCCAGGCGCGCGGGTAACCAGCATATTTTGCCCGCCGGCGGACGGGCGCTCCTGTGCCGCTGGAACCCACGGCTCGACACAGTGCAGGCGAGCACGCGTCACCTCGCGACCGCTTGGCGACAACGCCCGAGCGCGACAACGCGCCGCTGTTCATCGTGGCGTCGCCGCGCCCGCAGACCGGCAAGACCTTCCTGGCGCGGCTAATTGTCGATTATCTGCGGCTCGATCGCGCCGATCTGCTGGCCTTTGATATCAATCCGGCAGGCGATTCCCTGCGGGAATATCTTCCGAGTGTCGCAAGGCGGGCCGATCTGGGCGTGATCGCCGATCAAATGGCCCTGTTCGATGGTCTCGTGAGCGACGACGGCGTAACAAAAGTCATCGACGTCGGCTACGGTTCATTTGAGCGGTTCTTCCAGATCGCGGAACAGATTGGAATTTTCGCCGAAAGGGAAGGCCGGTCATTGGACTCGTTCGTTCTTTTTCCCGCCGATGCGCATCCGATATCCGCCATCAGCTATGCCCAGCTCCGTCGCCGTTTCGAAAGCGTGGTGGTCGTTCCGATCTTCAACGAGGCAATCGCCCCCGGCAAAAAATTGCGCGTTGACTTTCCTTTCTGTCGCGCGGCTGCGGTGCCACTGCAGATTTCGCCGCTCGCGCCCATGCTCAAGGCGCAATTGGAGCAGTCCAATTCCTCCTTTCTCGACTTTTATGAGGAACTCCCGCCGGCCATTCCGGCGGGACTTGCCTATGAGCTGCGCTCCTGGACGCGCCGCACCTTCATCGAATTTCGCGAGCTTGAGCTGCGGCTGCTGCTCGAAAAGCTCCGTTGGCTCTGCCGCGCCTGCGGCTCTGACTCAGTGACCTTCGAAAGAGATCAGCGTGCGCACCGGCACGGCAAGCTTGCGCAGCCGCTCCGCCCCGCCGAGGTCCGGCAGGTCAATGATGAAACAGGCGGCGAGAACCTGCGCGCCGAGCTGGCGCAACAGCTTGACTGCACCCTCGGCGGTGCCCCCCGTGGCGATGAGATCATCGACCAGAATGACCCGATCGCCACGTTCGACCGCATCCTCATGCATTTCGATCTCGTCGAGTCCGTATTCGAGCGAGTAGGCCACGGAAACGCGTTTGTGCGGGAGCTTGCCCTTTTTACGGATCGGGACAAAGCCTGCCGAAACCTGATGCGCGACAGCGCCGCCCAGGATGAACCCGCGCGCCTCAATCCCTGCGACCTTGTCGATCTTCGAGCCCGCCCAAGGCTGCACCAGTTCGTCCACGGCGCGCCGGAACGCCCGCGCGTTCCCAAGGAGCGTGGTTATGTCCCGGAACACGATTCCCGCCTTGGGGTAATCCGGAATGGAGCGGACAGATGCCTTCAGATCGTGCTCGAACTCGATGCTGACCATGCCTCGTCTCAGCGGAATGCCTCGGTTGCGATAAAGCCCACTCTGGCGAAGCATGAGCCCGCGCGCAACCACGCGCGGCTGGACGGCTGAACATGGCGCCATTGCCTGTCGTGCCGATTATCGGCGGCGGCCCCGCGGGCATGTCATGCGCGCTGTGGCTTCATAATTATGGGCTCGATCCTGTTATCATAGAGAGGGAGAACGTGTTGGGAGGCATGGCCCAGCGCGACCCGTTCCCCAATGAGGGACTGCTGGGTCGTCGCGCAGAAACCGGAAGGGAAAGTGCCGCGGCATTTGCCGCGCATATCGGGCAGCTGAACATTCGGACCTGGGAGGGTGCTGCACCCGTTGCCGTGCAGCGCACAGCCGCTGAGGATTTTGGGCTTGAGATCAGACTGTCCACTGCTTCGAGCCGCTCTCTACTCAGCAAGGTCCTAGTAATCGCCACCGGCACACGGTTTGCGGGCGAAGAATGGCTCGCCCGAGTTCGCAACGCACGCGAGTGGGCGGAGCGCGGCCGCGTGCATCTGGGCGCGCCCTGGGCGGGCGAGGCGGACAGCGATCTAGGTTCGCACGTGGCGGTGATCGGCGGTGGAGACAATGCATTCGATGTTGCACGCATGCTCGTTGAAAAAGGCGTGCGCGCAACCATCGTGATGCGCTCGCAAGCTCCAAGAGCACGAGCATCAATGGTCGAGCGCCTGCGCATGCATGAACGATCAGGCCGCGCGCGTGTGATCGCCGGCCGCACCGTCGAGGCACTCACAGACGCACGTGGAGAGCTGGGCCTTTGCCTTGACGACGGCAGCGAGCTCAATTCGGATCATGTGCTTCTTCTTTTTGGATACCGGCCAAATTCCGATGAGAACTGGATCGCCGCTCTCGCACTCGCGATGGATCCGCGGGGCTATCTCACAGCTCAAGAAAACATGGAAACATCATGCCGGGGGATATTCGCAATCGGCGATGTGGCCAACCCTCTGCACCCCTCCATTCCAACGGCGTTGGGTAGCGCAACGAAGGCCGCGCGCGAGATCGCGCGCAGACTGCAGCAGGCGTAAGGAGTGCGCTACTTGGGCCTGAGCACGCGCCCGGCGATCGCATCAAGCTTTCGCAACAGCTTGCGGTCGCGCGCGTCAGGCGCAGTGATCAGCGCATTATCAAGCGCGCGGTCTGAGCCGATCGGGCAAGGCTCGTGCTCGGCGGGAAAATCGCGCGCGAGTCGCGCCACCAGATCTTTCGCTTTCTCGGCATTGGCGGTGAGCACGGCGATAATGTCCTGCACGGTGACGGCATCATGGTCGGGATGCCAGCAGTCGAAGTCGGTGACCATGGCGACAGTTGCGTAGGAAATCTCCGCCTCGCGGGCGAGCTTGGCCTCCGGAAGGTTGGTCATGCCGATTACCGAATAGCCGAGCTGCTTGTACGTCATGCTTTCCGCCAAGGTGGAGAACTGCGGACCCTCGATACACACATAGGTGCCGCCGCGAACAAGCTTGATGCCTTCGCCATCGGCGGCGGCGGCAATGCGGTCCTGCAGTCGCGGCGAGACAGGGTGCGCCATGGAAACATGCGCCACGCAACCTGTGCCGAAGAACGAGCTTGCGCGCGCGAAGGTGCGATCGACGAATTGGTCGACAAGCACGAAAGTCCCGGGCGGCAGGTCTTCTTTGAACGAGCCGCAGGCGGAAAGGGAGACCAGGTCAGTGACGCCCGCGCGCTTGAGCACATCGATATTGGCCCGGTAGTTGATATCCGTGGGCGAGATTCGATGGCCCTGATCATGACGCGAGAGGAAAACCACGTCGGTCTGCGCGATCCTGCCAACGCGCAGCGGTGATGATGGCTTGCCCCAGGGGCTCGCGATGTTTTTCGCACGCACCCGCTCGAGCCCGGGCAAATCATAAATGCCTGATCCGCCGATGATGCCGAGCACTGCTCTGGTCATTGCCATGCTGGTTCAGCGGCGCGGATATTCGACCGGCGGTCGCGGCGTGAGCTCCTCCGGATGCAGCTCGACCGCGTGCCAAACCTTCTTTTTGGTGAAATAGAGCAACGTGGCGAGCACGATGAGGAAAATGAAAACCTGCAGCCCCACGCGTTTTCTCTGCACGAGATGCGGCTCCGCCGTCCACATCAGAAAGGCGGCAATGTCTTTGGCGTACTGCTCGAGCTTCATCGGCGCGCCATCGCTGTAGTCGACGCGGCCATCCATCAAAGGCGGGGGCATCACGATGGCGTGCGCGGGATAGTACCTGTTGTAGAAGCTGTCCGGCGGAACAGTGACGCCGGGGGGCGGCTTTTCCTCATAGCCCTGCAGCAGCGCGGTGATGTAGTCGGGGCCCTGTTCCTGATATTGGGTGAAGAAGTTGAACAGCCAGTACGGAAATGGAGTCTCATAGCTGCGTGCTTTGGCGATGACGGAGAGGTCGGGCGGCACCGCGTTGAAACGCGCGCGCGCGGCCTGGTCGTTCGGGAAGGGCGAGGGGAAATAATCCGCGAGCCGGCCGGGGCGTTGAAACATTTCGCCCTGGTCGTTCGGCCCGTCCTGCACCTGGTACTCGGCCGCAACCGCCGCCGCCTGCGCCGACGTGAACCCGGGCCCGCCGGGATCAGCCAGGTTGCGAAACGCGATGAGCTTGAGCGAGTGGCAGGTCGAGCAGACTTCGCGATAGACCTTGAAGCCGCGCTGCAGCTGCGCCTCGTCGAATTTTCCGAATGGTCCGGCGAAGGACCACCTGTTCCTGGGTGGTGTCGCTACCTCATGCTCTTGCGCCACTGCGGGCGCGAGCCACGCGAAAAAGGCAATGCCACAGGCCACGATCCACGCCCCCCAGGACATTGCCTGCCTCACGCCTGGTGTGCGCCGGCTGGAGTGGGCGCGGGCGCGCCGGCGCGGGGACCCTCGCGCAAAACTGCCTGTGAAATCGATGCCGGCAGCGGCTTCGTTTTCTCCACGCGGCCGAGCACCGGAAGAATGATGAGAAAGTATGCGAAGTAGTACGCGGTGAAAAAACGTGCGATGAGCACGTAAGCGCCTTCGGGCGGCTTGGAGCCGAGCCAGCCCAGACCCACGCACGTGATGAAGAATAGCCAGAAAAACTGACGATACACGGGCCGATACTTGGCAGAGCGCACGGGTGACGTGTCGAGCCACGGCAGGAAGGCGAGAATCACAATGGAGGCGCCGAGCGCAATGACGCCGAGGAGCTTGTTGGGGATCGCGCGCAGGATGGCGTAGAACGGCAGATAATACCATTCCGGGACGATGTGCGTCGGCGTCACCGATGGATTAGCCGGGATGTAGTTGTCGGAATGGCCGAGAAAGTTCGGCGTGTAGAACACAAACCACGCGAAGAGGATGCAGAACACCACCATCAGGAACGTGTCCTTGATCGTGGCGTAAGGCGTGAACGCGACCGTGTCGCGGTCGGTGACGGGCTCGATCCCGTCCGGATTGTTCTGGCCCACCATATGCAAGGCCCAAATGTGCAGGACGACCACCCCGGCGATCACGAACGGCAACAGATAGTGCAGCGCGTAAAAGCGATTGAGCGTGGGATTTCCGACGGCGTAGCCGCCCCACAGCCAGGTGACGATGCTCTCGCCGACGAGCGGAATGGCCGAGAACAGGTTGGTGATGACAGTCGCCGCCCAGAAGCTCATCTGTCCCCAGGGCAGCACGTAACCCATGAATCCGGTCATGATCATCAGCAACAACAGAATCACGCCGAGGATCCAGAGCACCTCGCGCGGCTCCTTGTAGGAGCCGTAATACATGCCGCGAAACATGTGCACATAGGCGGCGAGAAAGAACATCGAGGCGCCGTTTGCGTGCAGGTAGCGCAGGAGCCAGCCATAATTGACGTCGCGCATGATCTGCTCGACGGAGTTGAACGCGAAATCCACGTGCGGCGTGTAGTGCATCGCAAGCACGATGCCGGTGACGATCTGCACACCGAGCATGAAGGCGAGAATGCCTCCGAACGTCCACCAGTAGTTGAGGTTTCGCGGGGTGGGATAGACGACGAAGGAGGAATAGACGAGCCCGGCGATTGGCAGCCGGCGCTCCAGCCATTGCATGAACGCGCTTTGCGGCTGGTAAGTCGAATTTCCGCTCATGCTCAAACCTTCACGCTACAGCTGAGCCAGTCGAGCCGATCCGGATCTTTGTGTCGGAGACGAATTCGTAGGGCGGCAGCGCCAGGTTGGCCGGAGCCGGGCCTTGCCGGATGCGGCCGGAAGTGTCGTAAACCGATCCATGGCAGGGGCAGAAGTAACCGTTGTAGGGACCCTGCTCGGCGAGCGGTATGCAACCAAGATGCGTGCAGATCGCTATCAGCACCTGCCACTGCTCGTGCCCAGGCTTGACGCGCGCAGAATCCGGTTGTGGATCGGGCAGCTTGGCGACGTCCACGTTCTGCGCCTCTTCGATCTGTTTCTTCGTGCGGTGGGTGATGAAGATCGGCTTGCTGCGCCAGAATACCTTGATCGCTTGCCCCTCCGGAATGGGAGTGAGGTCGACCTCGACCGGCGCACCGGCCGCGATGGTCGAGGCATCCGGGTTCATTTCCGCAATCAGCGGCCAGAGCACGGCGGCGGTGCCGATCGCCGCCACGGTGCCGGTCGCGATGTACAAGAAATCGCGGCGTGTCGGCTCGGTCGACGCAATGGCGGTCACGCGAAAACCCCTTCTGTTCTCTCAGGAAATATGGGGGTGCGAGCGGATGCCCATGAGGGGTGGAGGCCGGCAAATCCAGCAGTGTTTTATTGGCATCGATGGGAAATCAGCGCAAGTGGTGCGCCGTTCGCGCGCGGCCCTGCGCGTAACAGTCTGCGCCAATGGCTGGTTATCTGTATCTTTCCGAACGGGCAGATGCGCGATGCGGATCGCTCTCTTTCAGCCTGATATTCCTCAAAACACCGGAACGATACTTCGGCTCGCCGCCTGTCTCGGCATTCAGGCGCACATTATCGAGCCAGCGGGCTTTCCCACTACGGACCGGGCATTGCGACGCGCAGGAATGGACTATCTCGATCAGGTCGAGATCGTGCGCCACGCAAGCTGGCGCGCATTCGAGGCTTGGCGAGCTGCCGAGCAGGTGAGACTGCTCCTGTTCACCACGGGCGCAAGCATGTCGTATCTCGATTACATGTTCGAGCCGAGCGATGTCCTGCTGTTCGGGCGCGAGTCATCGGGAGTGCCGCAAGAGGTGCACGCTGCTGCCGACGCTCGCCTCGTCATTCCCATGCGTCCGGGGCTGCGCTCGCTCAATGTGGCGGTAGCCGCCGGCATGGTAATTGGCGAAGCGATGCGGCAGGCGAAAGTGAAAGAAACGGGGTAATCTTGAATACCTGGATGAGGCGTTGGAGGCGGGTGAAGGACTTCATCGCGCCGCACGGCGCCGCCCCTCACCCGCCTCGCTCGCTGGCGCTAGCCGCCGCGACCCACTTGCGAAATCCCCCGAGCAAGTGGAGGGCGACATCGCACTCCCAGATCCCCCACGCGCCGAAGGTTTATTGAACACAATGGCAAAAAAGAGCCCCACGGAAAATTTTTCCACGCCTTCATTCGCGGTTGCGGTCTGTTCTGTCTGCCGTAATTCTGAGAGGCGCGGATGTCTGCGCTGGGCAACGAAAATCCTGCAGAGGCGCACGTGAGCTGCGTGCAGTTGGAAAGTCGCAAAGCGCGGGCGCGCGCCTGGTTCGAGCACTTGCGCGACGATATTTGTGGCGCATTCGAGGCTCTGGAGCGCGCTTTGCCACAAACCGCGCCGCTCGCAGAGTGCGTTGGCGGAAAATTCCAGCGCACGCCCTGGACGCGCGCGGATCATGCCGGTGGGCCAGGAGGCGGCGGCGTGATGGCGCTCATGAAAGGCCGCGTCTTCGAGAAAGTCGGGGTGCATGTCTCCACCGTATTCGGCGAATTCGCGCCGGAATTCCGCAAGGACATACCCGGAACGGAAACCGACCCGCGATTCTGGGCGTCTGGAATTTCGCTCATCGCGCATCCGCAAAGCCCGCACGTCCCCGCTGTGCACATGAACACCCGGTTCGTGATTACCAGCAAGGCCTGGTTCGGCGGCGGTGCAGATTTGACTCCTGTCCTGAACGAGCGGCGGCGCCAGGACGATCCTGACACGGTCGCGTTTCACAATGCGATGCGGCGGGCATGCGATGCCCATCCGGCAGTTGCTTCGTACGAAAAGTACAAGAAGTGGTGCGATGAATACTTTGTTCTGAAGCACCGTGGCGAGGCGCGCGGCATCGGCGGCATCTTTTTCGATTATCTCGACAGCGGCGATTGGGAGGGGGATTTCGCTTTTACGCAGGACGTGGGCCGCGCCTTTCTGAATGTATATCCGGAGCTCGTGCGCCGGAACTTCGCTCAGCCGTGGAGCGACGCGGAACGAGAGGAGCAGCTCATCCGGCGCGGGCGTTACGTGGAATTCAATCTGCTCTACGACCGGGGCACGATTTTCGGCCTGCGCACCGGAGGCAACGTCGAATCGATCCTGTCGTCGCTGCCGCCGATCGTGAAATGGCCCTGAAACTCAATCGGAGCTGGCGAGGCGCCGCACCGTGAACTCGATGCGGTCGTCCGGCAGCACGCGCCAGGACTCGATCTCGGTCATGTAGGCCGCTTTCGGGAAACGGCGAAACATTTCGCGCGCCTTCTCGCGCGCGGCCTCGCGCGGCAACGCGAAAGTCTCACGACGAAATCCATCCCGCACGGCCGAGCGGGCCGACAGCGCCTTGGCGGCACGCCGGGCAATCTCCGCAGGTCGACGCACGGTACGCATGTACATGATGAATGTAGGGCTCAGACGGCGAACAGGCGAGTCGGCTGTCAGCCCGTCTCCCGCACGGCGGCATCCGCGATGGCGCTCAGTGTGCGGCCATCGAGCGGAAAGCCGGCCCGGACCCAGGCCCTCTCGGCGGCGGCGATGGCAGCGCCCAACCTGGGCCCCTTCGCAATGCCACGACTGGTGAAGTCCGCCGATTTCAGCGGAAAGGCCGGCGCGCTCCACCGTGCAGGCAGTGTGGCGAGCGTGCGCCAGAATGGGTCCTCTACATCGGCGGAAGAACGGGCCCAGGCGAGCAGGACGACGTCCGCGAAGTCATCGCATCCCACATGATACAGTAGCCTGCGACCACCCGGCTCGCCTTCCTGCGGCGAGACGGTCCTCCATTCCTCCGCCATCAGCATGAGACGCTCATGCTCGACATTGGCCAGCCGCAGGCGCTCGCGCAGGCGGTCTGCGTCTTCAACAACGGAAACCGCGAGCGCGCCGAGATGGCGTACGGCATCAGGAGCGACCTCGAGCGCCTTTTCCAGCTCCACCATTTTTACGAAGCTCGCGACCAGCGGCACGCCTGCGAGCACCTGGTCCAGCAAGCCCGAGTCAGTCATCACAGCCAGAATCGAAGCCGCGTCTTTGGCGACAAGCAAGCGAAAGAGCTCCATGCGGATGCGCTCACGGGAGAGCTGGTCGAGCCCGGCGCGTGCCGCGATGCAGGCGGCGAGCGCGTCCGGGTCCGGCGCGCCCTCGCCATACACGGCATGGAAGCGGAAGAAGCGCAGGATACGCAAATAGTCTTCGGCGATGCGCTTTGCCGGCTCGCCGATGAATCTTACGCGCCGAGCCGCGATATCTGCGAGCCCACCAACGTAGTCATGGATCGTGCCGTCGCGACTTGCGGAAAGCGCGTTCATGGTGAAGTCGCGGCGTTCGGCGTCGCGTTTCCAATCGCGGCCGAACACCACTTTGGCATGGCGGCCAAATGTTTCGACGTCCTCGCGCAGCGTGGTGACCTCGAACGGTCGGCCCTCCGCCACCACCGTGACGGTGCCATGCTCAATGCCGGTGGGCACCGGCTTGAACCCCGCGCGCTCAGCGCGCCGCATGACTTCTGCGGGCAGGGTGGTGGTTGCAATATCCACATCGCCGCGCGCTTCACCGAGAAGCGTATTGCGAATCGCCCCTCCCACCACGCGGGCCTCCTCACCCGCCTTGTCGAGGACTGCAAGAATTTCAGAAAGCGGCGGCTCGCGCAGCCAGGCGGCGTCGAGGCGGGCCGTTCTCACTGTGCGGGTCCGGGCACGACATGGCCGTTCGCCGAATGGGCTGGCACGTATTTCGATCCCGGCGGCTCTCCACTCCAGTGCGCAAGCACGATAAAGCTTCCGATCATGAGAACGAGGGCGGCGATCAGCAGCCATGCAATGCGAGTCAATGACCAGCTCGCAGCGTGCAGGACTCCGGATCGCGTTCCCCAGAGGAAAGCGGCATAAACGGCAAACGGCGTAAGAAAGAGAGCTATTTCCGTAAGAACAGGGCGGATCATGACTGCTTACTGGAGCGTATCGCGCATGTTTCGATCGTCATGCCCGGCCTCGTGCCGGGCATCCACGTCTTTCGTGCAGCCACCAAGACGTGGATGGCCGGGACAAGCCCGGCCATGACGCCATGGGCCGGAGGGCTGCCTCACCAGGCCTCTCCATAAACGCGGTTGTAGAGGTTGCGAACAATACCGGCGGTTACACCCCAGATGTAACGGTCGCCAAAAGGCATGGCGTAATAGGTGCGCTTCATGCCTTTCCAGTCCCGACTATGAACGGCGTGGTTCTGTGCATCCATGAGGAAGGCAAGCGGCACCTCGAAAGCGTCCGCCACCTCCGCATCGCACAACGTGAGCCGGTACGAAGTCTCAACGCGCGCAACGGTGGGCAGGATGCGATAGCCCGAAAATGTAAAATAAAGATCGAGATACCCGATCGGCTCAATCAACTCGGGCGCGAGGCCGATTTCCTCGTTGGCCTCGCGCATGGCGGCTTCGGCCGGAGAGCTATCGTGGGCATCGATCTTGCCGCCGGGAAAAGCGATCTGGCCGGGATGGCTTCGCAGCTCGGTGCGCAAAGTCAACAACACCTGCGGCTCCGGGCGGGCGACGACGGGAATCAAGACGGCTGCCGGCTGCATCGGCTGCGCGCCGGCGCGCTGCCAAAGCTCCGGATCGAGATCGAGATCGCCTCGCTTCGCCTCCGCGGCGGCATCGTGCAGCGCCTCTGGCACTGCAAGGGACAGTCGCCTGCGCGCCCGCATGAAGAAATCATCGGCCGTGACTGCCGCGGGCTGCAAACTGTTCATCAGACAAGATCCTGCAGCAGTTCGGACTCGCTCATGACAAAGAACTCGCCATCAGACGCAACGCCGAACATTTGCTTGCCGCCAATCTCGCGCTCCTCGCCGAGCGCGACCAGCTGATAAAGCAGCGGCCGCGCCAGCAACGCCCAAAGATCCCGTCGCACATGCAGATAGGGTTTTAGCCCGCCTGTGGCGGCTTGACGCTCGAAGCGCAAGGGGTGGTCGCGTCCGCACGTCACCCGATCGTCGACATTTGTCCGAAAATGCAGCACCTGGGTGCGCTGCTCATTCGCGGACACGTCGAGCTCCACCGCCAGGAATGGTGCGTCATCGACGGTGATCCCGCATTTCTCAACGGGAGTGACAAGGAAATACCTGTCGCCTTCGCGCTTGAGCACGGATGCGAACAGCTTAACCAGGCCCGGTCTTCCAATCGGCGAATTCAGATAGACCCAGGTACCGTCGCTTGCGATGCGCAGATCGAGGTCGCCGCAGTAAGGCGGATTCCAGAGGTGAACGGGCGCTGGCCCGCCGCGAGGCGTCCTATGCGCCACGCCCGCAATGCCGCCTGTGCGCTCGCCTCGCTCTCGCTCTTCAGCCGTCATGATATCGAGATAATGCCTAGCACGCACGGGTGACTGCTTGCCCTCGCTTGGCCATGGTTTTCCGGGAACTTGCTTCCTACCTAGCAGTTCAGCCCTGCTGAATTGGAAGAGCGGGTAAATGCTGTCGAAATGGTAATTTGCGCCGTGACTGGTCGCAGCTAGAAGGCGGGCGCTCTGCGAAGAGGCCCATGGTTTGCCCGCATGCGGTCCGACAAAGGGCATCCAATACTGTAAGACGCCCGACATTGAGTCGCGAGACAGGAGCCGTGACGATGACAGCCAGCGAAGGGCTGGAAAAGCTCGAGGACGGAATTGTACGCCAGGCTGACGCGATGAGCGCGCAGGTCGCGGCGGCCAAGAACGCCATCGGCGCCGTCATCTTCGGCCAGGATCAGGTTGTCGAGCAAGCGCTGATCACCGTGTTGTCGGGCGGGCACGCGTTGCTCGTGGGGCTTCCCGGGCTTGCCAAGACCAAGCTCGTCGAAACCATGGGCACGGTGCTCGGTCTCGACGCGCGCCGCATCCAGTTTACTCCCGACTTGATGCCGTCCGACATTCTGGGCAGCGAGGTGTTGGAAGAGAGCCCCGGCGGCAAGCGCAGCTTTCGCTTTATTCCGGGACCCATATTCGGTCAGCTGCTCATGGCCGATGAGATCAACCGAGCGAGTCCGCGCACCCAATCGGCGCTGCTGCAGGCCATGCAAGAGCTGCACGTCACCGTTGCCGGCAATCGCCACGACGTGCCGCGCCCGTTCCATGTGCTCGCCACGCAAAACCCCATCGAGCAGGAAGGCACCTATCCGCTGCCCGAGGCGCAGCTCGATCGGTTCCTCATGCAGATCGACGTGGATTATCCGGATCGCGACGCCGAGCGGAAGATCGTGTTCGACACCACGGGCGCCGAGGAGAGCAAGCCGAAGCCGACGATGAGCGCGGATGAGCTCATGGCCGCGCAACGGCTGGTGCGGCGCTTGCCCGTCGGAGAATCCGTTATCGAGGCAATTCTCAGTCTTGTTCGCGCAGCGCGGCCCGTACCGGAATCTCCCGATACTGCGAAGCTGGTCTCCTGGGGCCCCAGCCCGCGCGCGAGCCAGGCGCTCATGCTCGCCGCCCGCGCCCGTGCGCTCATCGATGGACGACTATCCCCATCCATCGACGACGTGCTGGAGCTGGCCGAGCCCATCCTGAAACACCGTATGGCGCTTACGTTCACTGCGCGCGCAGAAGGCGAGAGCATGGCGGCGGTCATCGGAAGGCTCAAGGCACGGGTTGGATGATTCTGCGATAGCGAATGGCGAAGCTGCGCATCGACAAACAGGAGATCAAGGCGACCCGTCACGCGAGCGGCGCGGCGCCCTCGCTTGCGCAAGCGCTTCCGCGTCTGATCCTCGAGGCGCGCCGCATCGCGGCAACCGTCATTCACGGCCTGCATGGACGCAGGCGCGCGGGACCGGGAGAGAACTTTTGGCAATATCGCCGGTTTTTTTCCGGCGAGCCCGCGCGGCGGATCGACTGGCGCCGCTCCGGGCGCGACGACCATCTTTATGTGCGCGAGCGGGAATGGGAAGCAGCGCATACGGTGTGGCTGTGGCCCGATCGGTCTCCCTCAATGGTTTTCCGCTCCGCCCTGGCGCAGGAATCGAAGCTCGACCGCGCGTTGGTCATCGCCTTCGCTCTCGCCGAGGTTCTTGTGCAAGCCGGGGAGCGCGTGGGCATTCCGGCCGTGATGCGGCCGACCGGAAGCCGTAATGTGCTCGACAAATTGAGCAACGCGATTCTCCACGATGTGAGCGAGCGCACCAGCCTGCCGCCCGGCTTTGTACCGTCGGCGCTCGCGGAGATCGTCGTGATTTCCGATTTCTGGAGTCCCATAGCGGACGTGCGCGCCACGATCGCCAATCTGTCCTCGACCGGTGCGCATGGGCACCTGGTGCAGATCGTCGACCCCGCAGAGGAAATCTTTCCCTATTCGGGCCGCGTGCAATTCATCGAGCCGGAAGGCGCGGGCTCCATCACGGTCGGGCGTGCCGAATCCTGGAAGTCCGAATATGAGACTCGCGTTGCGCGGCACCGCGCCTCCATCCGCGCCGAGACCGAACGGCTCGGCTGGAGCTTCATCACCCATCGTACCGACCTGCCGGGGACGGAGCTCCTGCTGGCCCTGCATCTTCGGCTCGGCGCTCCACCGGCCGCAGCCGCGATCGGCATGCGTGCCGCCCCGCAAAGCATCAGGGCGTTGCGATGACAGCGTGGCTGCCGCTCGGCTTCGCTCAGCCCCTGGTGCTGCTCGCGCTGCTCAGCCTGCCGGTGCTGTGGTGGCTGTTGCGCCTCGTTCCGCCGCAGCCGCGACGTATCGCTTTTCCGCCCACGTCACTTCTCTTCGATATCACGCCGAAGCAGGAAACCCCCCGCCGCACGCCCTGGTGGCTCACGCTGCTGAGACTGTGCCTCGCCGCGCTGGTGATCGTCGCGGCGGCGGGACCGCTGTGGAATCCGCCCGTCGCAGGCTCGGCCGCACAGGCGCCGCTGGCGCTGCTCATCGACGATGGCTTTCCGGCCGCGGCGAGCTGGCCCATCCGGGTCCACACCGCCGATGAGCTGATTGCGCGTGCGGAAGGTGACAACCGCGGCGTTGCTCTCATTCCGCTGTCGGAGCCAAGCCGGGACATTTCCTTCGAGGCTGCGGCCGCAGCGCGCGTGCGGCTCAAACAGATCAAGCCCAAGCCGCACGCTGTCGAGCGCGCGGATGCATTACCGGCGATCGGTCGTTTCCTTGCGAATACTAAAAATGTCGAGCTGGTCTGGCTCACCGACGGCGTCGACCTGGGAGGCGGCAGCGAATTCGCAAGCGCGTTGGGCCGCATGATCGAGGGCCGCCAGCTGACGGTCGTCGAGGGCGGTATTCCGGGAGCGCGCGCACTCACGGCAGTGGACAACACCGCGGGCGAGCTGCGCGTCAAAGTCGTGCGCGTCGCGAGCGGCACGGCCGAAAGCGGCATCGTGCGGGCGGTCGATCTAAAGGGGCTGCCGCTCGGCGAGACGAGCTTCACGTTTGCCGAGCAGGAACGGGAAACGGATGCCGCGCTCGCGCTGCCGGTCGAGATCCGCAACGACATCGCGCGCCTCGAGATCGCCGGCGAGCGTTCGGCCGGCGCGGTGTCGCTCCTCGACAAGCGCTGGCGCCGTCGCTCCATTGGGGTCGTCACCGGCTCTACGACCGAAACGGCGCAGCCGCTCCTCGCTTCGACGTATTATCTCATGCGCGCGCTCGCCCCGTTTGCCGACGTGCGCCTCGCCGAGCGCGGCGCGCCCTCGCAGGCGGTTAGCCAGTTTCTTGAACAGCACCTCTCCATGCTGATCCTTGCGGATGTGGGCAACGTCGCCGAGGCGCGCGATGAGCTGACCCGCTGGATCGAGGACGGCGGCGTTCTGGTGCGGTTTGCCGGCCCGCGCCTGGCCGCGGCCGACGATGATCTCGTGCCCGTGAAGCTGCGGCGGGGAGGACGAATTCTGGGCGGCAGCTTGTCGTGGGACCAGCCGCAGCCGCTGGCGCCGTTTGCGCGCGAGAGCCCGTTTTTCGGCCTTGCCATACCCACCGATATTTCGGTGACCCGGCAAGTCCTCGCGGAGCCCGAGTCCACCTTGACCGAGCGCACCTGGGCTACGCTCGCCGACGGCACGCCTCTCGTCACGGCGCAGCGGCGGGGAAAAGGCCTCATCGTTCTGTTTCACATCACCGCAGATACGCGCTGGTCGGACTTGCCGCTTTCCGGCACCTTCGTTGAGATGCTCAAACGAATCGTCGGCTTCGCCGGGTCGGCCGCGGAGGGCACAGGCGGCGGCAGTACGGGCGAAGTGCTCCCCGCCACGCGCGTGCTTGATGGTTTCGGCGCCTTCACCGCTCCGCCGCCAAGCGCACGCCCGGTGCCGACCGGTTTTGTCGGCCGCGGCACCTTCGACCATCCCCCGGGCTTCTACGGACCGCCCGAAGGCATGCTCGCCGTCAACGCACTCGCCCCCGCCGATCGCCTGCTTCCGCTCGAGCTTTCGTCTCTGAATGCGGTACGCCAGCCGTATCAGATGAGCGAGCCGCAGGATTTGCGCGGCCCTATTCTGCTTGGCGCGCTCGCGCTCTGCCTGCTCGACGCATTGATCGTCTTCCTGCTCGCGGGCGGAATGGCGAAACGGATGCGGCGTCCGCGACCCGCAACGGCGGGCTCAGCCGCTGCCTTGGCGATGCTTATCTGCGCTGCCGGAATCCTCACCGCATCCGCGGCGTTTGCGCAGACGAATGACGAACAGGCGCTGCGATCGACGCTGGAGACGAGACTGGCGTACGTGATCACTGGCGATGCCGAGATCGACCGCATCAGCAAGTCAGGGCTGCAGGGGCTCACGCTCTTTCTCGCGCAGCGCACGGCGCTCGAGGCCGGCGAGCCCATTGGCCTCGACCCAGCGCGCGACGAGCTTGCCTTTTATCCGCTCATCTATTGGCCGATTGCGCCCGGGGCCCCCAAGCCCGCGCGCGAGGCGCTCGAGCGCATCGACGCCTATATGAAGCAGGGCGGCACAGTTTTATTTGACACGCGCGACGCCATCGAAGCTCCGCCTGGGGCGGGCGGCGCCAATCTGGGGCCGGGGATGCAGGCGCTGCGCGCCATTCTGGCTTCGCTCGATATTCCCGAGATCGAGCCGGTGTCGCGCGAGCACGTGCTCACGAAGACGTTCTATTTGCTCAAAGACTTTCCGGGGCGTTTCAATACCGGACAGCTCTGGGTCGAGGCCATGCCGGCGAGCGAGGAGGACGAGCCCGCGAGCCGTCCTGCGCGTGCCGGTGACGGTGTCTCCTCGATTCTCATCACGTCGAACGACCTCGCCGGAGCCTGGGCCATGCGCCCGGACGGACAGGCGATGTTGCCCCTGGTCTCTGCAGAACCGCGCCAGCGCGAATTTGCTTTCCGGGCCGGCGTGAACATCGTGATGTACACGCTCACCGGCAACTACAAGGCCGACCAGGTGCACGTGCCGGCCTTGCTCGAGCGCCTGGGGCAATGACGGCAGTGAGCGCATGAGCAATCTCGGCATCGCGTTTGCGCCGCTCGTGCCCGCCTACATCGTGTGGGCGGGCGCGGCCATTGCGTTTGCCATCTCGTTTCTCCTGGTACTGAGTCGCACGCGCGGCGCCATGGTGCGCAGCATGGCGCTCGCGCTGTTCTTGCTCGCGCTCGCCAATCCCTCGATCACACGCGAGGATCGTGAGCCGCTCACCTCGGTTGCCGCCGTGGTCATCGACAGGAGCGCCAGCCAGGAGTTTGCCGACCGCACCAAGCAGGCCGACGAGGCGCGCACCGAGCTGGCGGAGCGGCTTGCGAAGATTCCCGGCCTCGAAGTGCGTTTCGTCGAGGCGGGCCAGGCCGACGGCGAGACCGACGGCACCCGGCTGTTTGCAGGACTTTCCGCCGCGCTTGCGGATGTCCCGCACGACCGCGTGGCGGGTGCGATTCTCATCACCGATGGACGCGTGCACGACGTGCCGCAAGACGCCGCCTCACTTGGTTTTGCGGCACCGGTGCATGCGCTGATCACCGGCCATGCCGACGAGCGTGATCGCCGCGTCGTGCTCATGACCGCGCCGCGCTTCGGCATCGTCGGACAGAGCCAGACCATCAGTTTCCGTATCGAGGATCAGGGCGGCGGCGGAGGCACGGCGCAAGTGAGCGTGCGCCGCGACGGCGAAGTTTTGGAAAACCGTACTGTGCGCGTCGGCTCCCGCGCGAGCGTCACCGTGCAGATTCCGCACGCCGGGCCCAACATCGTCGAGATCGAAGCCTCGCCGCTCGATGGCGAGCTCACTACCATCAACAACCGCGCCGTGGTGTCGATCGACGGCGTGCGCGACAAGCTGCGCGTTCTCCTCGTCTCCGGGGAGCCGCATGCGGGCGAGCGCACGTGGCGCAACCTGCTCAAGTCAGACGCGAGCGTGGACCTCGTGCACTTCACCATTCTGCGGCCGCCCGAGAAACAGGACGGCACGCCGATAAACGAGCTGTCGCTGATTGCCTTTCCGACGCGCGAGCTGTTTCAGCAGAAGATCAATGACTTTCAGCTCATCATCTTCGATCGTTATGCCCGCCAGGGCGTGCTGCCGATCATCTATTTCGACAACATTGCCCGCTTTGTGCGGCAGGGCGGCGCGGTGCTGGTGGCGGCGGGGCCGGACTATGCGAGCCAGACCAGCATCTGGCGCACGCCGCTCGACGTCATCCTTCCTGCCGAGCCGAGCGGCCGCGTCACCGAAGGCTCCTTTCGGCCGCGGCTTACCGAGCTTGGCAAAAGACATCCGGTGACGCGCGGGCTCGAAGGCGCAGCGGAGAACCCTCCGCACTGGAGCCGCTGGTTTCGTCTTGTGGATACGCGCGCGGAAAAAGGCACGGCCGTAATGCAGGGGCCGGATGACAAGCCCCTGCTCCTGCTCGCGCGCGAAGGGGAGGGGCGCGTGGCGCTGCTCCTATCCGATCACATTTGGCTGTGGGCGCGCGGATATGAGGGCGGTGGACCGTATCTCGACCTCTTACGCCGGCTCTCGCACTGGCTCATGAAACAGCCCGATCTCGAGGAGGAAGCCTTGCGCATGAGCGTGCGCGGGCGGGACCTCACTGTGCAGCGGCAGACCATGGGGGATGCGGCCGGCGAAGTGACGCTCACCGCGCCGTCCGGAAAGACCCGCACGCTCACGCTTGCCGAAGCGCATCCCGGCGTCTGGCGCACGACCATTGAGGCGAACGAGCTCGGGCTGTGGCGCGCCACGGACGGCACGCTCAACGCGCTGGCCAATGTCGGTCCCGCCAATCCGCGCGAGTTCACCGAGGTGACCTCGACCACCCAGGTGATCGAGCCGATCGCGCACGCAACCGGCGGCGATGCCGTTCGCATCGAGAGCGGGAGCGGCATTCACCTGCCGCGGGTTCTTGGCGTGCGCTCGAGCGATACGTTCAAGGGCGGCGACTGGATTGGGCTGCGCATCAGAGAAGCGAGCGTGGTGCGCGGGATCGGCGTGCTGCCGATCTTTGCCGGGCTGATCGGGCTCTTGCTGCTGATCGGCAGCCTGGCCACGGCGTGGATGCGCGAAGGCGCGTGAGGAGGACAGCCGCGGATCAGGCAAATATCAGGAACGGCGTCTCATTGCTCCCGCGAAATCCGCTCGCGCCCATTGTAAATAACAATGGGATACAATCCCTCCCGAGCGAGTATCGGTTGAATATTCAGACAAATCCGCGAAACGAAGTGGAAATAACAGTCCATATCAATACGCCCCATTGAGTGCGCGCGAGTTTTTGACTTCGGTCGAATTCCCTTGCGCGAGCTTTACTCCCCGCCCGAGCTTTGCTCGCTTCCGAAAGTGCGCAAGTTCGGCTATAAAAAACCCGGCGCGGTCACCCGCCCGGGCACATTTATGGATGTTGTCCTACCAATACCGTCTTCCTGTACACCGTCAACCGTAAAATAATACCTCTGTCCATCCCCTGACCAGGCCTGGCTCGAACGCCGCCGGCAAGATGCTAAAACCGGCAGGAAAGCTCGAATACGCGCCCGCCCATGAGCCAAGCCAAAGCGATTATCGTTCCGGTCACGCCATTTCAGCAGAACTGCACGGTCCTGTGGTGCGAGGCCAGCAAGCGCGCCGCAGTGATCGATCCCGGCGGCGACCTTCCCAATATCGAGCGCGCCATCGCGCAGACGGGCGCCACTGTGGACAAGATCTGGCTCACCCACGGTCACATCGACCATGTGGGCGGCGCCGCCGATCTGAAGACCAGCCTTAACGTGTCCGTCGAAGGGCCGCACCGCGACGATCTGTTCCTGCTGCAGCACGCGGTAGAGACCGGCCGCGGTTATGGCATGTTGGCCGCAAAGAACGTCACGCCTGATCGCTGGCTGCAGGAGGGCGATCAAGTCACGGTCGGCGATCTCACATTCGACGTGCTGCATTGCCCGGGGCATTCGCCGGGGCACGTCGTGTTTGTCAGTTCGGCACAGCGCCTGGCGATCGTGGGCGACGTGCTGTTCGCGGGCTCCATTGGCCGCACCGATCTGCCGCGCGGCAATCACGCCCAGCTGTTGGGCTCGATCCGGGACAAGCTCCTCCCACTCGGGGACGAGGTCGTGATCATCAGCGGCCATGGCCCGACCAGCACCATCGGGCGCGAGCGCGCGAGCAATCCATTTCTGCAATAGGCACGCCGCTCGCCTCCTGTTGCTGCGAAGGCAGCTCGATCGAGCAGACGATCGAAATTTTTAGGCGCCGGCCAAAGTCCCCGGAAATAACCTCAGCATTTGGCGATCTCGTCGTCACAGGCATTCGCCGTCGGAACGAGGAGAAACTTTATGGTCAAGATCATACTTATGCTGGCGCTCGTTACCACGATCGCAACATTCGCCGAATCCGCTAACGCGCGGCACAACGACACTTACGCTTACAGCGCGCGGGACGGTTGCATGTATCGCGGATATCCCTGCCGGGAATGGACGCGCCCGGACAGCTATTAGGCGCGGCCCTGGTATGCGGCGGCTCGCGAAATCGTGATGGAGTGAAAAATTTGCTCCAATCGCTGGGGTAAATGTCGCGCGTCATGGGCAACAACTGACCGCGGCAAAATTTGCGGGAATAAATCCCGCCGATTTGCACTCTGGTTCCAGGACCACCACAGCGATTTGAGGAGACCGTCCATGACCTCCGATCACGATGACGCGCGCGGCGTCAGCCGACGCAAGATCCTGGAATGCATGACCTGGGCCGGCACCGGTGTTCTATGGACCGTCGCTGCGGGCATACCGCGTTCCATCGGTATCATCGGCGAGGCGACCGCTGCCGAGGCGAGCGGATTCACTTTTTTGCAGATCAGCGACAGCCATGTCGGCTTTGACAAGCCCGCCAATCCCAATGCCCTAGCTACCCTGCAAGAATCGATCAACAAAATTAAACGCCAGCCGGGGAAGCCCGCCTTCGCCATTCACACCGGCGATATCACCCACCTATCCAGGCCGGCCGAGTTCGACAATGCGGATCGCATCATCGGCGAGGCTCGCCTCGACGTGCACTACGTTCCCGGCGAGCATGACGTGCTCGATGAGGGAGAGAAGCTCTATCGCGAACGTTACGGCCGCGGCGCAAAAGGGAGCGGATGGTACAGCTTCGATGCCAATGGCGTGCACTTCATCGGTCTCGTCAACGTCGTCAAACTCAAGGCCGGCGGCTTGGGCTATCTGGGCAACGAGCAGCTGGAATGGCTGGAGGACGACCTTGAGGGCCGCGCGGCTTCCACTCCGATCGTTGTGTTCGCTCACATTCCCTTGTGGAGCGTCTATCCGGCGTGGGGCTGGGGGACCGAGGATGCGGCGCGCGCGCTCGACTATCTCAAGCGCTTCGGGTCGGTGACGGTGCTCAACGGACACATCCACCAGATCATGCAGAAGGTGGAAGGCAACGTCACCTTCCACACCGCCATGTCGACTGAGTTCCCGCAGCCGGCGCCCGGCGCCGCGTCTTCACCCGGACCGATGAAAGTCCCCGACGACAAGCTGCGCTCCGTTCTCGGCATCACGAACGTCACCTTCAAACGAGGCCAGCAACGGCTCGCGATAGTGGACGAGCCGCTGCAAGCGTGAGGGAGGAGATCTTGCTCATGAGCACAACGACCAGAAGCAGGCTTGCCGTCGCGGCCACGCTTGCTGCGGCCAGCTTGCTTGCCTTTTCTGCGCAGGCAGCGGGCGCGGATATCGTGATCGACCAGTTCAGCTTCAGCCCGCAGCGCCTCACCGTAAAGGCGGGCACAACCGTTACCTGGATCAACCAGGACGATACGCCGCATACGGTGACTTCGAGCACCCAGCTGTTCAAATCAATGGCGCTCGACACAGCAGACAAGTTCTCTTTCACTTTCACGACTGCCGGAACGTACGAGTATTTCTGCTCGGTGCATCCGCACATGAGGGGAGCCGTGGTGGTCGAGACGGCCACCGGATCCCGCTCGGCGCAATAATGCGGCTTGAGCTGATCTGAAGTAATACGCTCGCCTCCGCGGAATTTCTTCTGGATTTCCGCCGGAGCTTGCCGTTGCGCCTGCGGCAGGCGCGCCCCGGCGGGCTGTTTTTCGAGTTCGGCAGGACTCAGCCGGACCTTCGCGGAGGCGCCGCAAGGTGGCCTTGCAAGCCTGTTGAGGCGCTTCGCCATCCCCGTCGGGAGCCGCTTACGCGCGGCCGCGCCTCATCACAGCTCGCAACTTACGCGAAAGAAGATTGCCTTCGACAAATTTTATTCCGCTGGCTCAGCATCGCAAATTTTTGAGCAGGAGTCCGTGCTGACGGAAATAATCAGCCGAGTCGCTCGGTCTAGCCGAGCAGGAAGCCACTTGCGGCTTCCGCTGAAGGAGAATGACGATGTCGAAAAAGATCGCCCTGGCCCTCGCACTCGCGAGTGTCATCACAACGCAGGTGTTCGCCCGATCCACATTCCACGAGGGCTACTATAACGATCCGGAGCAAGGCTGCATGTTTCAGGGATATCCGTGTGGCGAGTGGGGGCAATATTAGGAACGACAATACCCGGCGCGCCCATGCGGGCGCGCCGGAGCCCCGCTAACGCACTTTGTAAAGTGCATGGTGTCGGTTGTAAGTGAAGGGCCTTACCTGCGTCGGCCAGCGCCCCGCTTCGACGGCATTGGCCCATTCCGGGCTGACGAGCACGTCAGGCCCGTCAATCTCGTAGATTGCGCTATAGCGCGGCCCCTCATGCCGCACCTTCTTCTCGGCGCCGCCGATGCTCAGGGCGAAGGCCTCTCCTGCCATCCGCGTCACCCCGCGTACACCGGGTACTTTCAGAAGATTGGGTATATGTTCGTTGTCGTAAATCTCGTTGAAGAGGGACTCTTTGTCAGGATCGACATCCATGTTCACGACAAAGAGGTACTTTGAACTGATCGCCATTGGCTGCCTGTCCCGCTCGCTCTGCCCTGGGGCACGCACTATCGTAAGTTACGTGCGGAGCCACAAGCCCAAACGGTCAACGACGGCTCGGCTACTTTGGCTGGAGATTGGGGTCGCCTCCCGGGCTTCCGGGCGGCGGAATCACCTTCATATCGCCGGTGGGCGGTGGCCGCACGGCCATCTCCGGATCGACGGCGCCGGGTGGACAAATGATCCCCTTCGATTCCGAAAGCTTGTCGCTCAGATTTGGCGTGGCACTGCCCACGGTCGGCGCACCATTCGCGGATACATCAGGTGGACATGCGGGCTTCACTGAATGAGGAACCTCGGCCGGCTGGCCCATTGCTGCCCCGCAAGCAGCAATAAAGCCGATCAGAGCAATCACCCGTTGCGGGCGGCCGGGAAAGGTCATGAGGGATCTCTCCAATCTGCTGGTAAACCCATGGCCCTATGACAACGCTGAGATTGAGGTGCGGGTTTCAAACGAATCCGCAACTCTGACGACGCGCGGTCCAATAAAACCCAGGCGCCTTCTCAGGGCCACATCGCCGCCTAAAGTTGATAGTTGTACCAGACGACGAAGCCGTAGCCGGCGACCATGAAGCCGAGGAAGACAACTGCAATCGGTCTCGGCACCGCTTTCCATATGATTACTATAAGAACAAGCTCCGGGATCTTGCACAGCGGCCACGCATCCCCGAGAACCTGCATGAACCAACGGACGATCGGGTTTGCCTCCTGACCACCGCGCGCCAGCATATGATACGTGCTGATCACATCGAGCCCTTCCAGGACGATGGCCGAGACTGCGAGGAGAGGGACAGCAACACTGCGCATTATCACTGGCTGCCTCTCCACCGCGCATAGAACGAGGGAATCTCATGTGCCGAAATATAAAAACCCTTTATAACTTCGATCCGCCTGCTACGGAGTCGGAAATTCAGGCCAGCGCGCTGCAGTTTGTACGGAAACTGAGCGGCTTCACGCATCCGTCGAAATCCAATGAGCGGGCTTTCGATCATGCGGTGGAGCAAGTCGCTTTCGCAGCACGCGAGCTTCTGGACGCTCTCGTCACCAATGCTCCCTGCCGAAATCGAGAGGCTGAGGCTGCGAAAGCGCGCGCTCGCGCAGCTGAGCGTTTCGGCCGTGTCGGTGACGCGAATTGAATTACAAGTGCCCTGTCGGTTATGAAAATCTATGGCGATGTCGCTTCGGGAAATTGCCAGAAGGTGCGGCTCGTCGCCGACTATCTTGGACTTGATTACGCCTGGGTCCCCATAGACATCATGAAGGGACAGAACCGGACGGCGGACTATCTGGCAAGATTTCCCCAGGGACAGGTACCGGCGCTTGCGCTCGAGGACGGCCGGTGTCTCTCACAATCGAACGCGATCATACGCTACCTGGCGCGGGGCTCGTCTCTTCTGCCGGACGACGCCTGGGCACAGGCAAAAATCGACGAGTGGCTGTTCTGGGAGCAGTACAGCCACGAACCATACATTGCGGTCTGCCGCTTTCAAATGGTCTATCAGGGTAAGCCCAGGGAAGCGCGAGAGGCCTGGCGTGTCGAACGCGGTGAAAAAGCCCTCGATCTGATGGACAGCGAGCTCGCGGATCGCGAGTGGTTTGCCGCCGGCACCTTCAGCATCGCCGATATCGCTCTCATGCCATATTCACGACTCGCGCACGAAGGCGGCTTCGACCTGTCAACACGCCCGCACGTCACGGCATGGATCACGCGATGCGAGCAGGCGCTGCGGCTCGGCAGGGCTTCCGGCACATAGCAGATCATCCAGACGGCATTGGGTGGAAGCTGAGCCAAGCGCGCCGAACGTGCCTACTTGCCTTCATTCCAGATATCGGCCGAAAGCTTCCAGTCACTTCCGACCTTTTCCCACACGACGAGATATTTGCCGGTGACTTCCCGCGGCGTCGAACCTTTGGCCTTGAGGCTGAAGGTTCCGATCTCGCGCGCCGCAGAGGGTCCCAACGGCTTCACCTCGATGGTCGTGATTTTGGGATCGCTGATCTGTTCAGCGATATCCTTCCACATTACCTCGATTGCAGCCCTTCCCTTCACCATGGGTGATCCGGGCGGGAATGCGGTCGCGTCCTCGGTGTAAAGGGACGCAACCCCGGAGAAATCACCTTTGTTGAAGAAATCGACCCATTTTGCGTTCACTGCCTCAATCTCGGCTTGCTGAGCGAACCCCGGCGCAATCAGTGCGCCCACGAAGGCGGTCACCAAAACGGTCATACGCATGATAGATCACTCCTGATCGGGCGCGAATGTTTGCGCGCAAGACTCCCGCGTTCGCGGTTTAATGTAGTGTCAGGCGAGCCGCGCCGGTGCAAGCGCGGCTCGCGCAATAAGCGCTACTGCAGACTGCCAGCCACCTTGGCGATGCCGGCATTCGCGCAAACCTCATCCTTTTCGCCACCAGGCGCCCCGGATACGCCGACCGCGCCGATAACCTCGTTGCCCACTTTGATCGGCACTCCGCCGCCGACTGCCACGACATTGGGAATTTGCCGCAGATACGCGCTCTCCGGCTTGTCGGTCAGATTCTTGAATTCCAGCGAAGTCTGGCCACGCGTGCGCGCGGTGTAAGCCTTGAGGCGGCCGAACTCCATGGTGTGCGGATTGGTCCCGTCGCCCCGGACGGATGCCGCGACGTTGCCGGCCTTGTCGACCACCACCACTGAAACCTTATAACCGTCCTTGGCGCATTGCTCGAGCGTGCCGTCTATTATCATCAGCGCCATTTTCATAGAAACGTTCTTCTCGACCTGCGGAGCCTGTGCGCCGGCCGGGGCCGCAAACAAGATCGGAAGCAGAGCACTCGCAGCACATCTACTCGCAAATGACATTGTTTTCTCCCTGGTGATCGGCCCCGAGGCGGGGACCGAAGATAGAACACCGCACCGGTTCCGATATTCAAGTCACAGCCGGGCTCAACCGGAACGAGCATTGCTCGATGACATTCTCGCACGAGCAATCGCAATGCTGTCGTCGAGTCACGAAATTTTCGCCACAAAAATCGTGTACATGCGCGGGGCATAGTGGGAGGGGGAACCCATGCGGCGGACACTGTTTGCAGCTGCGACGATCTTTCTTTTGGGCATCGCGGCGCCGACCAACTCGCAAGCGGATGCGGTCGGTGCGGTATTTGGAGCGGGGACCGGCCTTGTGGTGGCGGGACCGCCCGGAGCCGTGGTCGGAGGCGTCGTCGGCGGCGTGTTTGGGTCCCCATTCTGGGGTCCGCCCAACAGCCCGCGTGCATGCTGGATCGACAATTACTTCCGGCGACACTGCAGCTACCGCCGGCATTATCGTTGACGCTCGCGCGCCGCGCTGCCGTAGATACGTTCCGAACCAAACCATCGCGGGCGCAGCCGTTTAAGACGCAAACCGGGCAGTCTGCGTAAGCTTCGCTGCGCGGGGGCATGTTCTCCGTATTGTTGCCCAGATTGGCGGCCAGCCAAGGTGCGGGAAGGCGTCAACGGAGTAGCCGAACTCGCTGCATGCGAAGTGCGCGCGTTGCAAAGGGTAGTGCGATTTCGCGCCGAGCCGCGTTGCGCGGCGCCACCGCGCTCGGCTTCGTTCTGCCGTTTGCGGGATGCACCGCGCTCTCATCCGCAGTCACGCTTTCGGACGCGCCGGAGATCACCGCCGATCCGACGCTGCTCGTGGTGACCACCCGGAAAGCGGTCGACGGCGCCCGCGCCAAGCCGTGGTTCGGCACCGAGCGCGCATCCTCTGCAGCCTTTGCGCGCGCGAAGCTCAACCCACCGGACCAGGGCCGCTTCTCCCTCTCCTCCGTCGGGCTTGGCTACTGGAGCCTGGAACGGGTCGAGCTGGTCTCGCGCTTGGGCGAGCTGCTCTCTCCGAACCCCGCTCGACGCGACGTGCTTCTCTATGTTCACGGTTTCAATCAAAGCTTCGAGACGGCCGCGCTCGACGCCGCCCGTTTGTCGGCCAATCTGCATTTTCGCGGCGCCACCATGATCTTCACATGGCCGTCGAAGGAAAAGCTTTTCGATTACGGCTACGACCGCGAGAGTGCGATGTGGTCACGTGACGCCATGGAGCGTCTCCTGACCGCGCTCATTGCGAACGAGCGCATCGGCCGCATCCACATCGTCGCGCACAGCGTCGGCACCATGCTCAGCATGGAGGCGCTGCGGCAGGTCTATGCGCGTAATGGCATGGCAGGCATCGGCAAGATCGGCGCCGTCGTGTTTGCCTCCCCCGACATCGACATGGACGTGTTCGCCTCCTCGCTGCAGCGCATGCCGCCGCTTGCGCCGAACATCACCGTGATTACGGCGACGAACGACCGGGCGCTTGCGCTTGCGGGATGGATCGCCGGCGGCATGACCCGCGTGGGTGCGGCGGAGAAGGAACGGCTGGAGCAGCTCGGGCTGCGCGTGATCGATGCCTCGGCGCAAGGCTGGGGCATTATCAATCACGACCTGTTTTTGTCGAATGACCGGATCGCGATGGTGATCCGGCAGGCGATCGACGGCATGCCCGACCGGCTTACCTCGGCTACGGCTCCCCAATCAGAGCCGACGCGTTGAGCAGCATCAAACAGTGGGCTTGGCGCGCAATGCGCGCCTGAGCCCACTGTAGGCGCGGCGTTTAGCGATTATTTGCAGAGTACGGTGATTTGCTTTTCCGCTTCTGCGCGGGTCGTGAACGCCTTATTGCCCACGATCACCGTCTTCGTATCGGTGGGACGGGTCTCGACGACTTGGCACGTTCCCGTCGGGCCCTCGCGCACGATGGAGAAGTCGGCGGCAAGGGCGGGAGCGGAGAGCGCCGCGCCAATGGCGACCGTGCCGATCATCAGTTTCTTGTGCATGGACCTCCTCCTTAGGCACACAACGAATGCCACCGAGTTCCGACGGGCTTGGTTCCGGTCAGAGAACGGAGGACGACAGGATAGAGGGATGATTACTTCGCCAGCACGTCCTGCGCTACGGCCAGGAGACTCGCCTTCGGGTTGTCCATGCAAAAGGAAAGAAGCTGCTCCGCCTTGGCCTTGAGTTTCTCGATTTCCACCAAGGTCGGATCTTCATCGTCGGTATAGTAGCCGTCGAGCCACGCGGTCACCGTCCACATGGTGTCCTTCGGCAGCGTGGTGAATTGCTTGCACGTGAGATTGGCGAGATCGATTTTTTGCGCCTGCCCGGAAATGGCGGGGGAGACGAGCAGCATGAACCCCGATATGCTGAGAGCTTTGAGATTCATTGGTCGCTTCGGCACCTCGGGCGCGAGCATACGGGCTCTTCGAAAGAATCGCTCAACGAGCGGATGCGACTATACGCCGCGATAAAGGCGCCATCACGCAGCCGTCCAGTCCGGCCGGACCGCACCGGAGAGGCCGTCGAAGGCGGAGGGGACGAGCTCACAGACCAGCAGGCGTTCGGGATCGACCGGCCCCGGCATGCGCAAGCGGCCTTTCGGCACTGCCGCGAACCCTGAGCGTGCATAGTAGGGCTCATCGCCGACGAGGAGGACGAGGGCGTGGCCCTGACGCCGCGCCTCGGCCAGGGCCCGCTCGATCAGCGCATGGCCGATACCGCGCTCGCGGAACGGCGGCTCGACGGCCAAGGGACCGAGCAGAAGCGCCGGCGTGTCGCTAATGCGAATGGGAGAAAGCCGCACCGATCCCACCAAGAGCGTGCCGATCCTGGCGGTGAATGACAGCTCCGGTCGGTGCGGCATTCCTTCGCGCAACCGGTACGCCGTTTTGGCATAACGTCCCGGCCCAAACGTGCGTTCGTGCAGCCGGTCGATCGCTGCACCATCTTCTGCTGTTTCCGGCAACACGACGAGAGCGAGTTCGGTCATTCCTGCAGATGCGCTTTTCCGCCCGGCCAGCACTCAGACCTGTTCCATCGCGCCGCTCAGAAAAGCGGCAACCTGCGGGTGCTTGGCGAGCTGCGCCAGATCCTGGGCCGTGGGGAGCTGCGGCTTGTCGCGTACGGCATCCACCATGCACAGAAAACCGAGGGCTTCACCGGCGGTAGCGCGAAACTGATGCCACGTCAGCGGCGGCACGGTGACCAGATCCCGCGTCTCCACGCCACTGACGCGGTCGCCGACGAGACAATGGCCGCGACCGCGCAGGATCAGTACCGCGTGCACGTGCTGGTGACGCTCCAGCGTGGAGAACCCCCCCGGCGCGATCTCGAAATAGCGCAGCTCCGCGCGCAGGTCCGGATCGGTGAACAGCACCTGTCGGGTAATCGCCCGGTAGAGTGCACGACTGTCCTCCTTGTAGGGCAGCACGTCCACGCCGTCCCACCGATACTCTTGCGCCTTGCGGATGATCTTTCGATCGTGAGGCATCAGTCACTCGCTATGTCATGCTCCGCGAACGCGCAGCATCCAGTAAGCGATGGTCCTGTTTCAGTTTTGCTCCCCACGCATTAGTGGATCGCCCGTCGGCGCGGCGATGACAGTTCGTGTTCGCTACCTATTGTAGGGATATTGGTGGACCTCGGCTACGAAGGCCGAGGTCGCCTCGACGAGACGTTCGCGCGTTTCCAGGAGCGCGCCGCCAATCAGCAACACGACGTCGGGGCCGTAGAAATCCAGCATTTCTCCCACTCGTCCCAGGCTCATGCCGCCGGCTGGGACCGGCAAGCAGGGCTTGAGGCCATCGCGCGCCTCGAGGGCTGCCGTCGCAATCGCCCGACAGGTGTCGCTCGAGTAGCCGAAGCGGCCGCCATGATTGGGAAAGATCACGGCGTCCGCTCCGAACAGGCGAAACAACTTGCCAAACAGGAGCGCAGGATGGATGCGTGCCGCGCCCGCCAGCGCCGGGTGAGCGAAGAAGACAAGCCCGGGATTTTCCCGCACCAGGCGGTGGAAGTTCGAAACACCGACGATCATGGGCGCAACCATGACGGCGCGCACGCCTTTGGCTTCTGCAAGGCGGATCTGGCTGCGCAGGCCGTCAAGATCCCCGGACAGGCTGGGCACATATTCCGCCTTGTTGTCGTGCTTGGTGCGGAGCACGGCCAGGCGGGCGGCCACTGCTTCGATCCGCTCGGCAAATCGAGAGTAGGGCTGGTCGGCAAGTCCGTGGTCGTCCTTGACGTAATCGATGCCGCCAGACGCGAGGTCTTGCGCGAGCTGCGCGAGCTTGGCTGCCGAGACACCTTGAGGCTTGAGCGCCGAGCAGGTCAGCGCGCGCCTTCCGGCGCCCACGCGTGACCGCAACCCATGAAGCCCGTGCCGCGGTCCTCCGAAACGCGCAACAAGCGAGGGCGGCAGCTTCACATCGTGCAGCACCACATGCTCCTGCAGGGACGTGTTGCCGTAAAGCATGTTCATCAGCTGGCCGGCATCCTCGCCTACGCTCTCGGCGGAGAGCGAGATCTCGAGTTCGTAAAGACGATGAGATTTTTCGCCGATGCGTTCGACCCGCCCAACGATCTCGGAGCGGACGAACTCGTCACTCACCGCGGCGAGCGGCATTTCGATGCTTTGCTCGTTGGCGATGGCGAGTGCACGCGCCTCGATCGAGCGCGCATCGCAATTTACGCGATAGACCGCTGTGAAACGGGTCAGAGCTCCGTCCTCTGTCCTCCGTCTCCCGTCATCGTTCGCCTCCGCAGCAGGTGCCATCCGGCAAAAGCCGCGGCAACGACGGCAATGCCGGCCATTCCCACGACGAACGCTCCGGACATCCAAAGGACGACCCATGCCGTAATGCCCGCCACCAGAATCGGGCGCATGAGGCGGCGCAATGTTTTGGATAAGCTCGAGGGTTCCTCGGCGCTGTTTGAGCTGCTTGCGCGCGCGGCATTGCGCGTCGTGCTCAAATTGTCATTGGCGGCAACGACCCGGAGGGGCGCTCGGGCGCGCTTGATACTGCTGCCCTTCATGGCATGCCTGCGTGGGTTACGATTTCGCGGCAGGCGGAATTTAGACCGCAGCCCGGATCGAGCGCCAGCGAAATCCGGGCGTGTCTTCCCGGTTATCCCATCGCTCTTTCCCGGCTACAGAAGACCATCACCAGGCTTCGGTTTTCGGTGCGCCGGCGAGAAGCTCGCGAATGCGGGCGCGCGTCGCACGCGTGGTATCGCCGGGCAGCGCATCCGTTGCGAAGAAGCCGCGGGCGTGGATTTCGCGACACATGGAAGGCGATGTCGCGGCGCGGAACTCGCGCACCACGTAGACGGCCACGTGGTCGCGCCGCGAAATGCGCACATTGAAGAAAATGCCGTGCAGCTGCGGCGTGCCGGTAAGCTCGATATTGGCCTCTTCCATGAGCTCGCGCGCGAGCGCCTCGCCGAGCGTCTCGCCCGGTTCGACCCCACCCCCAGGCAGGTGCCATCCGCTGATGTAGCTGTGCTTCACCAGAAGGATGCAACCGCTGCCGTCGATGACCAGCGCGCGAACCCCGAGCGTCATCGGACGGGCGAAGCGCCAATACGCGTGCAGCAGTTTCTGCAGCACGGTCTCCAGACCGCGGCGCATCGCCTGAAACCGCATCGCCGATTTCTCCGGCCTGGGCCACACTGGTTTGCCTCTTTAGAACGGCTCTAATATAAAAATCATCCAGGCCAGTGTGCCATTCCTGTCGCTTGCGGTGGGGACGGATTTGAAACGCTTTGCCGATCTTTCCGAGCAGGAGATCCTCGCCCTCGCCATCACCAATGAGGAGGAGGACAGCCGCATCTACCGCGGCTTCGCCGAAGGCTTGCGAGAGCAGTATCCCGCGTCCGCCAAGGTGTTCGACGAGATGGCCGAAGAGGAGGTGCGCCACCGTAACAGTCTCTACGATCTCTATCGCACCAAATTCGGCGAATACCTGCCGCTCATCCGCCGGCAGGACGTGAAAGGATTCGTGCACCACAAGCCGCTCTGGCTCGTGCGTCCGCTCGGCCTCGCCGAGGTGCGCAAATACGCGGAGGACATGGAATACGAGACGGGTCGGTTTTACCGGAAAGCGGCGGCCACGGCACGGGACGCTTCGATCCGGCAGCTTTTGGTCGAGCTTGCCGACGCCGAGGATGCGCATGAGAGCCTCGCGCATCAGCTCGAAGAGCAGCTCCTCACCAAGACGACCCGCGCCAAAGAGGACGAGACTGCCCGGCGCATGTTCGTGCTGCAATATGTGCAGCCGGGGCTGGCAGGCCTGATGGACGGGTCGGTATCCACCCTCGCGCCACTGTTTGCCGCTGCCTTTGCAACCCATGACACCTGGGCGACATTTCTGGTCGGACTCGCGGCCTCGGTCGGCGCCGGCATCTCGATGGGATTTGCGGAGGCGCTCTCTGACGATGGCTCGCTGACCGGGCGGGGCGCGCCGGTCGTGCGCGGAACGGTGTGCGGATTGATGACGGCGCTCGGCGGACTCGGCCACACGCTTCCGTATCTGATCCCGAATTTCTGGACGGCGACCGTCATCGCCATTGCGGTCGTTGCCGTGGAGCTCGCCGCCATCTCCTATATTCGCAACCGTTTCATGGACACGCCACTCCTCGCTGCAACCTTTCAGGTAGTGATCGGAGGCATGCTCGTCTTTGCCGCCGGGATTTTGATCGGCAATTCGTGAAAAGCGGCGCGGGCGCCGGATCAAACGCCAATCGTCATACGCAGACTTGTTCCGCGCATCCAGGCCTCGGGCATTCAGACGCGGATGGCCGCGACAAGCCCGGCCGTGACGTGTTTAAGTGTGCACGGAACCGGGCGCGGGAGCGATCATTGCTGATGGGCTAGAGGCAGGCGTCGGACGGTATGTCGAAATCGAGTGTTGCGTTTCACAACCTGCGCGGCTTCACCATCCTCATGGTCGTGGCGTTTCACTCCGCCATGGCCTATCTCGCCTACAATCCGACGGTCCATCCCCGCTACGACATGCCGCCCTTGTTCAGCGACAGCCATCGCTGGATCGGGTTCGATCTCTTCTGCGCTGCTCAATACGTCTATCTGATGCAGTGCATGTTCCTGCTGTCGGGCTTGTTCGTCTGGCCAAGCCTGCAACGCAGAGGCAGCGCGAGCTTCCTCTACAACAGGTTCATGCGGCTCGGGGTGCCGTTCTTGCTCGGCGTCTACCTGCTCATGCCGGCGGTGCATTACCCGGTATACGCGCTCAGCGCTCCGGATCCGACCTGGTCGGGATACTGGACGGAGTGGACTTCACTGCCACACTGGCCGGTTGCACATCTGTGGTTTTTGTCGCTGCTCTTTATGCTCGATGTCGCTGCCGTTGCGCTCTATTCGCTTGCGCCCGGTGCCGCCGAGTGGCTCGCTCGCCGTTCCGCAGTCGGCAAGGAGCACCCTTTCCGTTATTACTTTGCGCTGCTCGCGCTCTCCGCGCTCGCCTATGTGCCCCTGTCGATGAAATTCCAGCCATGGGAATGGGCGCATGTCGGGCCTTTCGAATTTCAGCAAAGCTACGTTCTGATGTACGTCCTGTACTTCTTTGCGGGCCTCGGCATCGGTGCCTTCGGGCTCGAGGCGGGCGCTTTTTCCGCGACGGGAAAGCTCGCGGAGCGCTGGATCATCTGGAGCGCAAGCGCCTTTGCGGGTTTTTGTATCTGGATCGCAGCGACGGCGGCCAGTACCGTAGCCAACACGGGCTCGGTGGCCACCGAGTTGATCGCCTCTTGCGGCTTTGTGATTGCGTGCACGAGCGCGTGCCTGGGCCTGCCGTCGGTGTTCCTGCGTTTCTCAACGCGTCCGTCGGAAACCTTGATGCGTCTGGGCGATAATGCATTCGGCATCTATTTCTTTCACTTGTTCTTCACGGTCTGGCTGCAGTACCTGCTGCTCACGCTGCCGCTTTTCGCAGTGGTGAAGGCGGCGCTGGTGTTCGCGGGCGCCGTCATCGGCAGCTGGGCTGCGACTGTGACAGTCGCGCGCGCGGCGCTTGCGCTCGGGCTCCTGCGCCAGTCTTCACAGGCGGCCGCGCGCCGCTCCGCTTAGCGCTTGGCATGTCAAAATCGAGCCTGGCGCTGCACAACCTGCGCGGATTTGCGATGCTCATGGTGGTCGCGGTGCATTCGGCCATGGCGTATGTGGCCACCAATCCGGCCTTGCAGCCGCGCTACGACCCGCCGCCCCTGATCAGCGACAGCCATCGCTCGCTTGCCTTCGATCTCTTCTGTGCATCCCAATACGTCTATCTGATGCAATTCATGTTCCTGCTCTCGGCTGTGTTCGTGTGGCCCAGCCTTCGCAGCCGGGGTATCGGCAATTTTCTCTACAACCGATTCCTCCGACTGGGGCTGCCGTTCCTGATCGGTGTCTACTTGCTGATGCCCATCGTGGACTACCCGATCTACCGGCTCGGCACGGCAAATCCGAGCTGGTCGGACTATTGGGCACAGCGGAGCGCGCTTTCGTTCTGGCCCGGTCGCCATCTTTGGTTTCTCTGGTATTTGTTTGCGCTCGATATCGCGGCTGCTGCCGTCTATGCTTTTGCTCCGCGCGCGATCGAGCGGCTCGGTCGGGTCAGCGCGTCCGCCAGGGAGCATCCGGTTCGCTATTTCCTTGCGCTACTCGCAGCCTCCGCACTTGCCTATGTGCCGCTGTCCATGAAATTCATGCCATGGGACTGGATGTATGCCGGTCCATTTCAGCTGCAGAAGAGCCTGGCGGCAGTCTACGCGGTGTATTTTTTCGCGGGCGTTGCGATCGGAAGCTGCGCCCTCGACGCCGGCCTTTTCGCCGTGGCCGGAAAACTCCCACAGCGCTGGATCATGTGGTTGCTGAGCGCGCTCGCAGGGTTCCTGCTCTGGATCATTCCCACCGCGCTGAGCATGGAACCCGGGAGCGCCTCAGCCATGCGCGTGATCGCCGGCGTCGGATTGGTAGTCGCATGCACCACGGCTTGCTTCGCGCTCGCGGCGATTTTCCTGCACTTTGCAAAGCGGCCGTCGCGTGTTCTGGCTCCCATCGCCGACAACGCGTTCGGCATATACTTTTTTCATTTCGGCTTCGCGCTCTGGCTACAATACTTGCTGCTCGATCTGCCGCTGCTTGCAGCAGTAAAATTCGCAATCGTGTGCACCGCAAGCCTCATATTGAGCTGGCTCGCCAGCGCGACGGTGTCGCGCGGAGTGCTGGGCCTTGGGCTCTTGCCGGAACGAAGATCGGCGCTCGCGAATCCGGCCGGCTCACTCAGAGAGAGCAGGTAGCGGCATGGGATTGGAACAGATGTTAGATTGGCCGTTCTTCGAGAGCCGGCATCGGCAACTGGTTTCCGACATCGCGCGCTGGGCGGATCGAACGGCGCCTTCGCTCGAGGATGGCGACGTCGACGCTTCCTGCCGCGCGCGCGTAAAAGCGCTCGGTGCGGCGGGATGGCTCAAGCCGATCGCGACCGCGGAGCACGGTGGACTTTACCCATCCATCGATGTGCGCACCTTGTGCCTCGCGCGCGAGATCCTTGCCGCGCGCGATGGGCTCCTCGATTTTGCCTTCGCCATGCAGGGGCTGGGCACAGTGTCGATCTCGCTGTTCGGCGGCCCGGCGCTGCAGGCGCGCTACCTGCCCGACGCGGTCGCCGGAACGTCCATCGCCGGCTTTGCCCTGTCGGAGCCGGATGCCGGATCGGATGTTGCGGCCACGGCGACGACTGCCGTGCCCGACGGCGCTTCGCATATGCGCCTCAATGGCACGAAGACATGGATATCCAATGGCGGTATCGCCGACCATTACGTCGTGTTCGCGCGCAGCGGCGAAGGTGCTGGCGCCAAGGGCCTCTCCGCCTTCGTGGTCGAGGCGGATACGCCCGGGCTGCGCATCGCTGAGCGCATCGAAACCATGGCGCCGCATCCGCTCGCGACGCTCTCCTTCGAGGGCGCGCGCGTGCCGGTGGCAAACCGGCTCGGCCATGCAGGCGAGGGATTCAAGGTGGCGATGGCGAGCCTCGATATTTTCCGACCCACTGTTGGCGCGGCTGCGCTCGGCTTCGCGCGCCGGGCGCTCGACGAGATGCTCGCCCGCTCCACGACGCGCAAGCTGTTCGGCGGCACGCTGGCCGACCTGCAGCTGACACAGGCGGCGATTGCCGAAAGCGCAACCGAGATCGACGCGTCGGCACTCCTGGTTTATCGGGCTGCGTGGAGCAAGGATCAGGGTGCCGCGCGCATCACGCGCGAGGCAGCCATGGCCAAGATGTTCGCAACGGAGGCCGCCCAGCGTGTGATTGATCGCGCGGTGCAAGTCCACGGCGCGCTGGGCGTCGCCAAGGGAGTTGCCGTCGAGAAGCTCTATCGCGAGATACGGGCGCTGCGTATCTATGAGGGCGCAACCGAAGTGCAGAAGATCGTGATTGCGCGCGAGCTCGTGCGCTCCCACGCAAAACCTGCGGCGATGGCCGCAGAGTAGGAATTGAAACGAGGTGACATTTGGCTCAACCACCTGGCTATCATGCGTCAGAACATCGCGTGCTGCAGCCGGCGGGGTGGCCGCAGCCACGCGGGCTGGCGCACGGCGTGCTTGCCAGCGGCCACATGATCTTCGTCGCCGGCATGCTCGGCGCCGATGAGCACGGACGATTAGCCGAAGGTTTCGTGGCGCAAGCGAGGCAGGCGCTCCACAACATCATTGCGGTGATCGCGGAGGCCGGCGCATCGCCCCGGCACATCGTGCGGCTTACGTGGTATGTCTGCGACATGGACGAATATCTGGCCGAGCGCAGCGCGCTAGGCGCCGCTTATCGGGAGGTCATGGGTCGGTATTTCCCGGCGATGGCGGTGGTTGAGATCAATCGGCTGGTCGAGTCCAAAGCGCGCCTGGAGATCGAGGCGACCGCGGTGCTCTGAGCGTTGTATCGTGAACGAAAAATGCAGGGAGGACACGATGTCCTATGGGCTTGACGCGTTTGTGCAGGATTGCCGGTCCATTCTCGGGCGCGATGCCGGCCCGGGCGGGCGCGAGCAGGTTCGCCAGCGGCTCGAGCGATTGCTCGGCAACGAGGAGTTCGTCCGACAATGTTGCGGGGATGACGCACCACAGGGCCTGCACGTGCTCTATGAGGATGCGGAGCTGGGCTTTCAGATTCTTGCCCACATCAACGACAAGGCCCGCGTGTCGCCGCCGCACGACCACGGCCATTCATGGGCGATCTATGGTCAGGCCACGCATTACACCGACATGACCGAATGGGAGCGCGAGGACGACGGGGCCAATCCCGAGCGCGCGCGTCTCAAGCCGGTGAAGAAATATCGGCTGATGCCCGGACAGGCCGGCATCTATCAGGAGGGCCGCATCCATTCCATCGACTATCCCGACAACGCGCGCTTCGTGCGGGTGACCGGTACCAATCTCGACACGATCGAGCGCGTGCGGTTCGATCTCGAAACCGGCAAGGTGCACCCGATGACACCGCAGCGCGCGACGTGAGCGCGCGGGCTACGATAAGCTCTTTCACCAGACGGGCGGCAGCGTCACACGAAGCGATCGCGAGTGGGTAACCCGCGGCGTCGGCGGCCAACACTCCATGCCGATGCATGCCTCCGAGCGCGCAGATGCGCAGGCGGAGTTGCCGCACGGCTTGGCCGTTGCGCGGTAGCTTATGACGCTCGCCGCGATGGCAAGCGCAAGTATGGAAATGGCGAGTGTCTTCATGGCGGGTCCTCCTTGAGCCTAGTCTGCTGCGGAAGTTCGCCAGAAGACTGTGATGGCGATCACGTTTTTGCTTTTTGACCTGCTTCGTTGTCAGCGACCGGAGTCGTCTTGGAGCAGATGCTGATGAAATTGACGTACGGCAGTGCAACAGACGCGACGGGACTTCCCTGTCCCCTATCCGGGCCTGCCGCCAGGCCAACTGCGCGTTCTTTCAGCGATCCTGGTCGGCGAGCATGGAGACGTGGGCGGCTACGATGCGCCAGCCTTCGGGCGTGCGCATCCAGGTCTGGCTCTGCCGGCCCGCCTTGCCGCTTTCGGTGCGGATATACTCGATATTGGTGGTCCCGAAGTCATGTCCGTAGGTGGTGATCTGCCGTCTCGTGGTCTTCCGCTGGGGAGCGCCGCCCCGCTCCGCGCGTTTGTGGCGGAAGGTTGCGATGGCATCGGAGCCGTAGAGGTTCTCGGCCACGCCATACCGAATTGTGCGCGGATCTCGCCAGAACAGGCGGATCAGCACGTCAGACTCATTCGACAGCAACGCGCGCTCGTATTGCTCGAATGCTGCGGTGAGCTCCGCAACCACTTCGGGAAGATCGATTTCCATTATGTGAACGCCTCTTCTACAAATGCCAAATGAAGTATGCCCTTCCTTTGCCCATGACCCGCCTAGCCAACCGAAATCGGATATGTCCGACTTCGGCGACTTAAAGTGCTGAACTCGGGTAAACCCACGTTCAGCCGCGGCTCGGCGCCATTTATCCGCTTCGCGGGGCGAGGGAAGAACGGCGACGCGCCGTATCGAGAATGGCCTCGACAATGCCACGATAGCCGGTGCAGCGGCAGATGTGGCCTGAGAGCATCTCGCGCACGTCGTGCTCGCTTGGCTGCGGATGCTCGGCCAAAAACTGCGTCGCCGATATCAGAATGCCGGCGGTGCAGAAGCCGCATTGCAGGGCGTGGTGGCGCCGGAACGCCGCCTGCAGATCGTTGAGCTCGCCCGCGCCTGGGCTCAGGCCCTCAACCGTCTGGACGCGACAGCCCTCCGCTTGCACCGCATAGAGGAGACACGAGCGCACGGCGCGGCCGTCGAGCAGGATTGTGCAGGCGCCGCAGATGCCATGCTCGCACCCCACATGCGTCCCGTGCGCATGCAGTACGTGGCGAAGAAAATCGGCAAGTTGCATGCGCGGCTCAGCCTCGCCGCTCACCTCCCGCCCGTTCAGCCTGAAGCGGATACGCACCTTCTCGTCTGCGCGTGCCTCCTTCATGCGCGGGCCGCCTCCCGCACGCTCGACAGCACGCGCCGTGCAAGCACATTCGCGAGGTTTTTCCGATAGGCGGAACTTGCCTGCATATCGCCGCGGCATTCGATCCTGCCGGCCGCATCGGCGGCTATCTGCGCAACCGCTTCTGGCGCATAGCTGAGCTCAATGACTTGCGGCGCCTCGCCGCAACCGCCGAAGCCAAGGCGCACGCTGCGGCGCTCCTCGTCGAGCGCGCAGGCGACGGCGACGATCGCGTAATCGCCGCCCCGCACCGAGAATTCTTCGAAGGCATAGCGCGTGCGGGGGCGGGCGGCTGGCCAACGCAGGGCCGTGATCATCTCCTCGGGAGCGCGCGCGGTGACGAGCGCCGAACGGAAGAAATCGGCGGCATGCATGCGGCGGGTTTTTCGCGCCGATTTCAGCTCGATCTCGCCGGCAAGCGTAGCCAGCACGAGCGGGATCTCGGCGCTCGGATCGGCGTGGCCGACCGAGCCCGCCAGCGTGCCGCGATTGCGCGTCTGATAATGGCCGACGTGCGGGAGTGCCATGGAGAGTAGCGGCACGCGGGCACGGATGTCCGCATTCGCAAGCGCATCCGCCTGCCGTACCACGGCCCCGCTGATCACGGCCTCGTTTGTCACATCGATGTTGCTCAGTGTCTCCAGCCGATTGATGTCGACAAGCAGCGCGGGCCGCACAAGGCGCATGTTGAGCATGGCCGCGAGCGATTGGCCGCCGGCAAGAACGCGCGCCTCCTCGCCGTGACGCCCGAGCGCCTCGCACGCCTCGGCAACGCTTTCGGCCCGCAGATATCCGAACGGCGCAGGTTTCATTGCCGGTGCACGAGCGCGCGCAGCATGGAGAAAGCGTTCCTCAGTCGGGCGAGGAAGCCGGCGCGGACGGGTGCGCCGCGCAGGTATGCCGCGAGCCGCTCGAAGAAGCTCGCGAGCAGCACGCGCACGATGCCGTCGAGCATGCGCCGTCCGAAACCCGCAAGCTTGCCGCCGACCGCTGCAACGTATCGATACATTAGCCGCGTGCGGCCTTGTGGAAGCGGCGCGAGCAGGACGATGGCGTTCCCTTCGCCGAAGCCAAGCTTGCTCTCGGCGTGTCCGGAAAGGCGCATGCGTTCGCCCTCGCGCCGATCAAATAAACGCATGGCGACGTCGTAGCTGCCGCCGATTCCCGCAATGCTGATACGCACGCGCGCCCGGTAGGTCTCGGGCCCGGTGAGCTCGACGCTCTCACACCCGGGAATGATGGTGCGCAGCGCTTCCGGATCGAGCAGCGCTTGCCAGACGCGCATGGGCGGTGCATCGATGACTGTTTCGCCGTTGCCGCGAAATCCACCGGGAGTGCGCGGCAACTCATCGGCCTCAGTCGCCGCGTTGCGCTCGTCGAGCGCGTCGGGATCGCGACCCTGCAGCAGCTCCCAGACGCGGCCCGGCATGAACGGCGGCAAGAGCTCATCGAGCCCGGTCGCATCGGCGATGGCGTTCGCCATGGTCACAGGCGCCATCATGGAACAGCCATCGCCGAGGCCCTTGGCTCCGTGCACGTTGTGCGGGGTGGGTGTGGCGAGATGCCCGACTTCGAGCGGCGGCAGCTCGGGCGCGGTCGGGCAGAGATAGTCCTGAAACGTGCCGGTCAAGAGCGTGCCGTCGGCCGCATAGGTCACGCGCTCCATCATGGCGGCGCCGAATCCGTGTGCGAAGCCGCCATAGATCTGGCCGTCGACCATCGCCGGATTGAGCATGTTGCCCACGTCGTGCACGCTCACGTAGCGGCGCACCTGCACGCGTCCGGTCTCGCGCTCGATCTCGACCGCGGCGAGATCGCACTGAAACGAATAGGCGAGCGATGAGCGCAGGCGGTCCTGCGCGTCGGGCTCGCCCAGAATGCTCGGCGAGAATTCCACCACCTCGTCGACCGCGCCATCAACGCCTTCCGGGAGTCTGCTCGAATCCCAGTGCAGCTGCGCAGCAAGGCGGCGGATCGGGATCGGCTCGTTGCGCGCGCCGGGAGCGGAGGCCATGCCGTTCGCGAGCTCGACCTTATCCGCCGCGACGCCGAGCATGCGCGCGGCCACCGCCTTGAGCTTGTCCGCGCCCCTGCGCGCGGCGAGCGCCACGGCCGAGCTGACCACGGCGGAGAAGCGGTTCGCATAATTGCCCGAAGTGACGGACCACGGGCCGCTTAACGTATCGAGATCGTTGATCACTGCGACATCGCGCGGGTCGGTCCCAAGCTCGTCTGCGACGATCTGCGCCACCACGGTGTTGTGGCCCTGACCGTTGGGCGTGCTGTCGATGTGCACGACCACCGAGCCAAGGGGGTCCATGCTCACGCGCGCGTTTCCGCTGGCGCCTGACTTCGGGAGCGACCGCGCGCGCTGCTCTTTGGTCAGCGCGAGATTGACATAGGCCATGTTGGAGGCGGAGGTCTCGACGCCGCACGACATTCCGATCCCAAACAGGCGTCCTTCGGCGCGCGCTTTTTGCTGCTCGGCGCGGAGCGCCTCGTAGCCGAGCTGGCGCAGTCCAAGCGCCAGCGCGCCCTGATAATCGCCGCTGTCGAGGAGCGAGCCCGCGGGCGAGGCGTAGGGAAATTCGTCGGTGCGCACGAGATTGCGCATGCGCAGCTCGGCGGGATCGATCTTCAGCGCAAGGGCCGCGCGATCCATCAGGCGCTCCAGCGGATAGAAGAATTGCGGGCCGCCGAAGCCGCGATTAAGCCCGCTCGGCACCTGATTGGTCACCACCACCTGGTTGTCGACCGAGATATGGCGCACGCGATAGGGCCCGCTCGAGGTGGAATGCATGCGATAGAGCGCGGCGGGATCGGGCGGCCGCAGATAGGCGCCGACGTTTTCGATTTGTTTGAGGCGCAGGCCAATGAGCGTTCCGTCGCTCTTGAACGCGCCCTCCATGGCGGTGACGCGGCCAGAGGAGGCGGAGGAGGCGGCGAGATGCTCGAGGCGGTCCTCGATCCATTTCACCGGACAGCCAAACTTGCGGCTCGCGAGCCCCATAACCACGATGTAGGGATAGACCCCCTGCTTGATGCCGAAGCTGCCGCCGCTCGAGGGCGGCGAGATCAGGCGCAACTCGTGGCTGCGCACGCCGAGCGCGTCGCACATGATGGGATGCAGCGCGTAGGGGCCCTGGAAATTCGACCAGATATTGTAGCGTCCACTGCCGGCGTCGTAATCGGCAATGACTCCGTACGTCTCCATGGGCGTCGAGTTGACGCGCGGATAAGAGACTTTGACGCAGATGATCTTGTCGGCCTCCCGGAAAGCCTCATCGGGCTCGCCATACACAAAGCTCCGCGTGTGCACGACGTTAGTGCCGAGCTCCTCGTGCAGGATTGGCGCATCCGGCGCGAGGGCGGCTTCCGGATCAACGACGGCCGATCGCGATCGATACGTCACGTCAATCAGATCGACCGCGTCCTCCGCGATGTAGCGGTCCCGTGCGATAACGATTGCAAGCGGTTCGCCAAAATAGCGCACGCGATCCACCGCGCAGGGGTGATAGCGCAGCTTGCGGGTGATCATGTTGCCGATCGGCTTCGCCATCGCGGCCACATCGGCGCCGGTAAGGACCCCGATGACGCCGGGGAGCCGCTCGGCCTTGCTGACATCGATGCTCACGATGTCCGCGTGGGCATGCGGGCTGCGCAGGATCGCCGCATGGCGCAAGCCGGCAACGGGTTCGAGGTCGTCGATGAACCGCGCGGTACCTGAGAGGAGCGCCGCGTCCTCGAAACGCTCCAAGGCCTGACCCACCCACTTGGTATGCATGTTCGCTACCCAGCCTCGCTCAGATGGCGCAGCGCACACCCGCGTCGTGGCGCACCTCCTCGGGCGTGCCGGTTGCCACAATGGCGCCACTGACCAGGACGGTCACGCGATCGGCGAGCGTGAACCCAAGCAGCTACTCCTGAAAGTTCGACTCGGGAGGTGCCGGCTTGCGCGGCGCGGGTGACGCCGGCAGCGGGATGCCGGCAAGTCGCATCAACGCGAGTGGCTGCAGCGCTGGGGGAATGCGCTCCGGCACAAACCGCCAAGCTGCGACGACACCAGCCAAGCCAACAAGCACGAGCAACAGCACGATTGTGAGCGCCCGCCAGCGCGTGAGACTGCGCTGTGCTCGGCGGAGCTGATCGGGCGCGGCCGTGGCCGCTTTTGCCGCCAGGGGCGGAGCAACAACGGGCGATGCGGGAGGGGTAGGGGTCTCTGCAGGCGTTTCCGGCGGCAGGTGCCAAGACGCTGCGGGCGCTGCAGCTGGAGGTGCAGGTGCCGCGGGCGGCAATGGAGGAGGCGTTTCGGGCTGCGGCGGAGACTCCGCTGCGGTGGGCTTCTCAAGAGCCTCCAGCAAACTCTCAAAGGACCTGCCTGCGGGAACTGGAGGACTCGACTCCTTCTGCTCTGCTTCGCTTTCTGCCTCAGCTTCTCCTTGCGGCTGCAATTCCGGGCCGGCTTGCTCCTCCGCAGCGTGCAATTCGGAGAGAGGCTCCGGCAGCGCCTCGTTTTGCAGCTCTGGTTCAGGTTCCGGCGCTGCCGCTCTGGTCTCCACTAATTGCTGCACCTCCGGCATTCTCGTTTTAATGCGGGGCCAGACATCGGAAACAGGCTCTACCGGCTCGACCATCAGATGCAGCTCGCCGAGCCTGCGCTCCCACAGCTTCACCCGCTCGGCAAAGGATTCGTCCGTCGCGAGCAGTGCATGCGCCGCGCGGCGCTCATCCGCATCAAGGGTGCCGAGCACAAACTCCGCCGCAAAGGTATCGGCCTCGCCCCCGCTGCTCATTGCTTGAGGCATTGCTCGACCTCGATGAGGCTGCGCCGGAGCGCTCCCTTGAGCAGGTTTACCGGCATGTCCAGCCTGGTCGCGAGTTGCTCGCGCGTGAAGGCACCGTAATAGGCCAGAAGAAGCATGCGTTGCCTGTCTGGCTCGAGGCGGCCGATGCAGGTGAGCAGTCTCTTCAGATCCTGACTGAGCTGGTGGCGCGGCACGGCGCCCGGCCCCTCGTGCTCCTCGACGACTTCGGCCTCGCCATCGTCTCCGCCCCGGAAGCGGGCGGCATCGATCGCCAGCCGGCGTGCAATGGCGACCATCCAGGCAAGCGGAGTGAAGATACCAGGATTGAATGAGGCCGCGCTCGCCCAGATCTGCAAGTACGTCTGCTCCATCACGTCGGCTGCAACGTCGTGCCTGCGCACGATGCGCAGCACGACCCCGTAAAGCTTTGCGCAGGTCGCGCTATAGAGCCGCTCGAATGCCGCTGCGTCACCTTTGGCAATGGCGGCGAGCAGCCAGGTGGTCTCGACCGGCGTCGATGCTGAAACCAAGATGCAATCCCGGGGCGCGAGAAAATAGTCCGTCCAAGCCGATTATGGCGGCTTCCGGCCGGGTCCGTCGAGTGCATACGTCATCCCCGGCCTTGTGCCGGGCATCCGTGTCTTTGGTGCCCCGATAAGGACGTGGACGGCCGGGACTACCCGACCATGACGATGTAACGACAGTTCAGCAGCTGGATATCAGGCGGAGCGCATGAACTCGCCCTGCGTGCCGGCATTCTCTTCCGACCGCTCGCGCATTTGATCGCGCTCGTCGAGGAGCTCGATTTTTTTCATTTCCTCGAAGGCCTCGTCCAGGGCGAGCTTTGCATCCTCGAGCTGGGTGCGCAGCTCTGCCGCCGAGCGCTTGAGATTTTCCCGCCGCTGCATCGCGGCCTTCGCGTAAGTGGGATAGGCGAAATGACTCGGGTCGTGAATTCCGGCGCGATCCTGCTCGGCTTTGATCTCCCGTTCGAGGTCCCCGGCGATGCGCTCAAATTCGGCGATCATGCTCTCGATCTGAGCGACCCTGCGGCGTTTTTCGTCCACCTGAAACTTCCGCAGGCGGATGAGCGTCTCCCGTGACTTCATCGACTCATACTCCCCCGAAGCCTCCGCCGCGCCAGCGCGGTGCAGTTGCCCCATTACCCCGCGCAGTCTCCCGCGACAACGTTAGTATTCGGTTTCCGCACGAATGGCACACTCCGGCCTGCTTTCTTGCCGCGTCAGCGGTTTCTTAACTTCGTGTTTACCCGCGTCGTTAATCATTGCGTCACGCCGTGGGCGTTTCAGGGGAACCCACGCGGGGAACAAAATCCTTCAGTCCGGCTGTGCGCCTGATGGTCGTCATGACGCTTGGAAAGAAAAGCCATTCAGTGCAGTATCTTAGGGCGATTCGCCTGAATCGGCCCCCGAGCGCATGCGAGCCTAGAAATCAGGGTTTGTTAACCATGCGCCGCTAATGTTGCGACCGGTTTTGTCCCTAAGCGTTTCGAAGGGCCGCCGCCGCGGCGGGCCGACCTGAGCCCAACGCGGCGAGGAAGGGGATTGGCATGCGCGTATTGCTGATTGAGGACGACAGCGCTACCGCTCAATCGATTGAGCTCATGCTCAAATCCGAGAGCTTTAACGTCTACACCACCGATCTCGGGGAAGAAGGGGTCGATCTCGGTAAGCTTTATGACTACGACATCATTCTTCTCGATTTGAATCTGCCGGACATGTCCGGCTTCGAGGTGCTGCGCTCGCTGCGCGTGTCGAAGGTCAAGACGCCGATCCTGATCCTTACCGGCCTCGGCGGCATCGAGGACAAGGTCAGAGGCCTGGGCTTCGGCGCGGACGACTACATGACCAAGCCGTTCCACAAGGACGAGCTGGTCGCGCGCATCCACGCCATCGTCCGCCGCTCCAAGGGGCATGCGCAGTCGGTAATCCAGACCGGCGACCTCGTCGTCAATCTCGATACCAAGACGGTCGAAGTCAACGGCGCGCGCGTGCATCTCACCGGCAAGGAATACCAGATGCTGGAACTCCTCAGCCTGCGCAAGGGCACCACGCTGACGAAGGAGATGTTTCTCAACCATCTTTACGGCGGCATGGATGAGCCGGAGCTCAAGATCATCGACGTGTTCATCTGCAAGCTGCGAAAGAAGCTCGCCAATGCTTCGAGCGGCAAGAACTATATCGAGACGGTTTGGGGCCGCGGTTATGTGTTGCGCGAGCCGAGCGAAGACGAGGCGCGCATCTCCGCCTGAATCGGACGTGCACGATTTACACAGAACCCCGCCCTTCAGGCGGGGTTTTTCATTCCGTCCGCTGCCGTCTGTCGTCGGTCAGCTGGCTGCGGCGACGATGCGCAGGGGCGGGCGCTCGGAGCTCCTGCGGGCAACCGGCGCGTAGAGCCCGCGCTCATTAACGAGTGGCTGGAACGCTTCGCTAAGCCCGACTACCGTTTCTGCTGCACCGAGGGCCAGATAGCCGTCGCCTTCAATAACGCGCGACAGCCGCCCAAGCACGTGCGCTTTCGTGTCCCGATCGAAATAGATGAGCACGTTGCGGCAGAAGATGACGTCGAATATTCCCAAATGCGTAAAATCGTTGAGCAGGTTGAGCTGGCAGAACTGCACCATGGCGCGGATTTCGGGAACGAGCTGCCATTGCTCCCCCTTCTGAACGAAATCTTTGAGCAGAAGCGCAATGGGCAATCCGCGCTGCACCTCGAAATGGCTGTACAGTCCCGCTCTTGCCCGCGCGAGCACCTCGTTCGACAGATCGGAAGCGATGATGTCGACGCGCCAGCCGTCGAGGCGCGCGCCCATCTCGCGCAGCGACATGGCAATTGAATAGGGCTCCTGCCCCGTCGAGGCGGCGGCGCACCAGATGCGGATGCGCGCCGTCCCGCTCTTGCGCTCAGCAGCTTGGGAATGACGCTGTTGCGCAACTGTTCGAACGGTAGCTTGTCGCGCAAGAAGAAGGATTCGTTCGTCGCCATGGCCTCGACCATCGCCGTTGCGAGCGGTTCCGAGCCGGCGCGCAGCTGCTGCACGAACTCGCCAAGCTTTGATAAGCCAGCACGGCGCGCGAGCGGCAAGAGCCTGCTCTCAACCAGGTATTGCTTGTCGGCCGCCAGCACGAGGCCGGAGCGCTCCCGCAACAGCCTGCGCAAATAATCGAAATCCGACGGGGTCACGAGCGATCTCCCGCGAATAGCCGGATGAGCCCGGGGCCGATCTGCGACAAGGGAAGCACGGCGGAGGCGAGCCCCGTCTGCGCAATAAATCCTGGCATTCCCCATACGACGCTCGATGTCTCATCTTGCACGATCACGCGTCCGCCTGCCGCCACGAGTTGAGCCGCGCCGCGCGTGCCGTCGGTGCCCATCCCGGTGAGAACCAGGCCCAGGTTCCATTCTCCCCAAACCAGAGCCGCCGAGCTGAACAAGGCGAAAACGCTCGCCCGCGGCTTCCACGATCAAGGCCGAGAGGATGGCGAGCGTGAGCGGGATTTTGATGGTGAACGCGGTGCCGCGGCCGCGCGTTGAGCTCACCTCTATGGTGCCGCCGATCTGGTCGACATTGGCGCGCACCACGTCCATGCCGATACCACGCCCCGAAACGCTGGTGACGCTCGCCACGGTAGAAAAGCCGGGCGCGAAGATGAACTGCTGCAGCTCGGCCTCGCTCATGCGGGCAAGCTCGGCGTGGGAGACGAGTCCGATATCCAGCGCGCGAGCGGCGATGCGCTCCATATCGAGGCCGCGTCCGTCGTCCGAGACGTCGATGACGATCTGCCCACCCTGCTGGCTTGCGCTCAGCCTCACGGTGCCGCGTTCCGGCTTTCCAGCGGCGATGCGCTGGGCCGCCGTTTCCAGGCCGTGATCGGCGGCATTGCGCACCATATGCGTGAGCGGGTCCTTGATAAGCTCGAGCACCTGCCGGTCGAGCTCCGTCTCGGAGCCATGCATTTCGAGCTCAATAGTCTTGCCCAGCTCGGTCGCCAGATCCCGCACCAGCCGCGGCAGCTTCTTCCAGGCAATGGCGATCGGCTGCATGCGGGTTTGCAGCACGCCCTCCTGCAATTCGGCGGTGATATTGGACAGCCGCTGCAGCGGCGATTTGAACTCGGTATCGGCGCGGCGTCGGCCGATCTCAATCAGTTGATTGCGCGTGAGCACCAGCTCGGAAACCATCGTCATGAGCCGGTCGAGCGTGCTCACCTGAACACGGATCGACGGCTTCGCATTTTTGTCCTTTCCAGCGTCGTGTCCGGCGCTGTTTGGCGCATTGTGCGCCGGCTGCGCCGTCGCGGCAGGGTGCTCGGCAGCAACCTTCACAGCCGCGGAATCGGCTTGCGAAGCCTCTGCTCCCTCGCTTTCCCGGCAATTGGCTGCCGCCTGCAGCTCGCTGATCAGATCGTCATCGTTTCCCTGCGGCTCCTTTCCTGCTTGCTCCAGTGCATTGAGCAGCGCCTTGACGCGATCAATGCTGGCCAGAATCTAAGGTGACTGCTTCGGCCGTAACCGCCCTGCCGCTACGGAAGCCTCCGAGCAAAGTCTCGGCCGCGTGGGTGAGGGCCGCCAGGCGTGGCAGGCCGAGAAAACCGCATGTGCCCTTGATGGTGTGCACAAGGCGGAAGATGTTGTCGAGAATTCTGCTGTTGTTCGGCTCCTGCTCGAAGCGCACCAGCTCCCGATATATCGCCTCAAGGCTTTCCGCCGTCTCGGTCAGAAACTCGCGCAGCAGGTCGTCCATGGATTTGCACTTTCGACTCAACGCACGCGAGATCGGCGGCATCGACGTGGCTGCGAAGGCCACGACCGGCGAGCGCCGGCAGTGTGTTGCCAAAGCGTTTAATTTCGGTTGCGCAAAGCCGCACGCGGAAGCGCGCTTCAGCACGGATTAACGGTTCCTTAGCGCTCGAGCGCTTCAGCCCTGAACAGCGGTGAGGCGTGAAGCAGTAGCCCGGATGAGCGACCCGCCTTCGCTTGCGTTGCAAGCTACGGCGGGTTCCAGTCCGCCGAAGCGCGGAGCGCGAAGGCGGAAGCGATATCCGTGATCTGCTTTCCCGCATGTCGCTAACGCTCATGCGGGCTACAATTGCCGGGAGAGGAAAAGATCAGCGCGCGCTGATCACCACGGTCTCGCCTTCCGTCTTAAGCTCAACCTTGAGGCCGCACGCGCGCGCGAGCAGCCCCGCATAGAAAGGCTGAATGGCGTGGGCATCGACCGAGCCGTTCTCGGAGCTGCCTTCCAACAACACAGGCACGGCCTGTGGTATGCGCGCATTGAGGCCTGAGGCAATCAGGCAAAATCCCATGGCCGCCCCCTCGCCAAGCGGCTCCACCGTGATGGTGCCGCCGCGCGGGATCGTCTGGCTCGCGATGATCAGCATGTTCAGCAACAGCTTGACCCTGTTCTTGGGCAGGAGCTGGCGGGGGAGCTTCCAGACGAGCTTCGTCTTGTCATCCTCGATGAACGCCTGCGCCATGTTCTGTGCGTCGCCGAGCTCGATCTGCGCCGCCGCCGAGCCGGCCGCACCGAAAGCAAGCCGGCAGAACTGCAGGCGCGCGGAGGCGGTCTTGGCGCTGCGCTTGATGAGATCAAGCGCAAATGTCTTTGTTTCCTGGTCGTTTTCCTTGTCTTCCAGCACTTCAAGCCCGTTCACGATCGCGCCGGTCGGACTGATGAGATCATGGCACACGCGCGAGCACAGGAGCGCGGCGAGATCGAGCGCATCGAGAGCGACGGCTGTGGACATAAGAATGTCTCCGTTGCGATATCCGGTGGCGGATTGCCACAGGCGGGGCACGACTCACGACGAGCTCGCCGCGCGCGTCTCTACACCGCGGCTGCGCGAAATGCCAAGTAGTCTATAACGCATTCTGATACGGAACGCCGGATCAGGGCGCCGCGCAGAATCATGAGAGATCATCAACGTGCACGTGGCAAAGCATGAATTCGAAGGAGGGCTCCTGGACGAGCTTTCGTCGCTCGTTTCCGCGGCCGGCCAGGCGATCCTCGCCGCGAGACTGCGTCCGCTGCGTCCCCGCGCCAAAAGCGATCAATCGCCGGTCTGCGCCGCCGACGAGGCCGCCGAGGCTGTGATTCTCGACGGGCTTGCGCGCCTGCTTCCCGGCGTCTGCGTTATTTCCGAAGAAGCCGCCGCACGCTCGCCGCCAGGAAGCCTTCCCTCGACCTTCGTACTGGTCGATCCGCTTGACGGTACCCGGGATTTTCTCGCGGGTCGCGACGAGTTTACGGTGAATGTGGCGATCGTGGAGAGCGGGCGAGTCACGCTCGGCATCGTTGGCGCACCGGCGAGGGGCACGCTGTGGCGCGGCATCGAAGGTGGCGGCGCCGAACGCTTGCAGCTTGAGCCCCGCGCGCCGGCGCGAGGCGCCCGCGAGCGCACGGCCATAAAGGTTCGGCCTTGTCCTGCCTCAGGGCTCGTGGTCGCGGTCAGCCGTTCGCACCTCGACAGGCAGACCGAAGCCTTCGTGGCGCGATTGCCGGTGCTCGCGCGCCTCGCCTGCGGGTCTGCCATCAAGTTCTGTGAGCTCGCGCAAGGAACGGCCGATTGCTATCCGCGCCTTTCACCGACCTGCGAATGGGACGTGGCCGCCGGGCACGCGGTGCTCGCGGCTGCGGGCGGCCTCGTCGTGGCCCCGGACGGCCAAGCTCTTCGCTACGGGCAGGCGGAGCGGAGTTTCCGCATCAATGCGTTCGTCGCCTGGGGCGATCCCGCAGGTTCTGAGAGATTTGGTGCAGGCGAGTTGCGTGGCGCCGCCCCGGCGCCATAGTGTTGCCGCTCTTGACGCGCTTCGGTTGCGCTTTGGCCGCAAAGCCCGGCTACTTTCGTGAGTCGAGTCGAGCTGCAGTTGTAATCTCAGAAGGAGCCATCGATGCGGGCCCTCACGCGGGCGATGTTTGTTGTCCTGATGGTCGTTGCCGCGGGGACAGTGCAGCTGGTCGCGCAGGGCAATCCGCCGCCCCCGCCGCCACAGCAGCAGCCGCAGACGCAACCGCAGAGTGGTCAATATTCCTCAAACGAGATCGTCGATGCCGGTCACCGCTTTTTCGGCACGATCTCGCGCGGGCTGGCGCAGCTCGTGGAACGGGCAGGCAGCCAATGGGGCCTGCCGAACGGCTACGTCCTCGGCCAGGAAGCAGGCGGCGCGGTAGTTGCCGGCCTGCGCTATGGCGAGGGCATTCTCTACACCAAAAACGCCGGCGACTTGCGGGTGTTCTGGCAAGGACCCTCGCTGGGCTGGGACTTCGGCGGCGAAGGCGCGCGGACCATGATGCTGATCTACAGCCTCCCGGCTACGGGAGCGATCTATCAGCGCTTCGTCGGCATTGACGGCTCTGCGTACTTTGTCGGGGGGTTGGGCATGACCGCGTTGACTGCTGACAACATCGTGGTGGTTCCCATACGCTCGGGCATAGGCGTACGTCTCGGCGCCAATGTGGGCTATCTGAAGTTCACGCCGGCGGCGACCTGGAACCCGTTCTGATCGACGCCTGCGCAATCCCGCGCCAATTCTCTGCGCTCTGGATTCAGGTTAACCGGCATGGCCGCTGGCAAGCCGCCGCCCCGCATGCCATGGTGGTGAATTAAGCGTTAATCACGTTCAGGAGGCGTTTCTCGATGATCGAGCCGATCATGTTTGCGGGGATCGGATTCCTTGTCGCGGCTCTGCTTGTGCTTGGCTTTATTCCCTTGGTGCATGGACGCGCGGTGCGCTTGACCACGCGCCGGCTCGAGGCGCTCACGCCCGTTTCGCTCGCCGAGATTCAGGCCCAGAAGGATCAGCTGCGCGCCGAGTTCGCCATGTCGACGCGGCGCCTGGAAATGGCAGTCGAGCAGCTGAAGGCAAAATGCACCAGCCAGCTCGCCGAGATCGGCAAGAAGAGCGATGCCATCGGCCGGCTCAAGCTGGAGCTCGGCGAAAAGACGGCGGCGCTGTTTGCGCTCGAGGCCAAGGAGAGGCAGCTGAGCGAGCACATAAAAGGATTCGGTCCCGAGCTGGAAACGAAAACGAAAGCCTACGAGGAGCTGCAGCGAGCGCTGGCCGAGAAGGATGCGGAGCTGGGCCAGGTGACGAACCGCCACCAGGAGGGCAGCGTATCGGCGGAGAGCCAGCGGGTCGAGCTCGTTGCATTGCGTGCGCAAGCCGAGGCGTTGAAGGGCCAGATCGAAAGTTATGACCAGGAAAGCAATCTGCTCGAGGCCCGGCTGCGCGAGAAGACGAGCGAGGCTCAATCATTGAGCAGCCAGCTCGCCGAGGAACGCGGCCGCGCCGAGCAACTGGCAACGCGTGTGGGCGAGCTCGAGCGCAAGCTGATCGTCCAGGAAACCGAATCCGAGGTGCTCTCTCGACGCGTGCAGGAGCTCACTTCGCGGCTCGAGGAGCAAACCCGTTTTCTCGCCGAGCGCGAGTTCACCGCCGACAAGCTGCGCGAGGACGCTGCGAGCGCGCAACGCGCCGAGTTGGAAATTCGTGCGGCTTTGGCGGAGGCCGAAGACCGGCATCGATCCGGCACGGAGGCGATCAGAAGCGAAAAGGGTCTGCTCGACGAGCAGCTGCGCAGATCCGAGGAAGAGCGCGCGCAGCTGCAGCAAGAGATTGAGGCGATGCGGCGCCAGGCGGAGACCGCATGGGCGGACGAGCGCATGGAGAATGCGGTGCTGCGCGAGCGGATCAACGATGTGGCGGCGCAGGTTGCGCGCCTGACTGCGAGCCTCGAAGGCCCCGGATCGCCGATCGATACGATCCTGAATGCGGATGCAGCGATCGCCTCTGCCTCCGCACATGGCAGCAACGGACATCCGATTGCGCCTGCGGCGGAGCCGGCCGGCAAGGGCACGCTTGCCGAGCGCATCCGTGCCTTGCAGAGCAGAGCCTCGCGCATTCCACAGCCCAACGAGAGCTGAGCATCCTGAAACTTCCGCGCGCGCAAGTTTGCTTGACAGGATGACGCGCGGCCTTAAATCAGCAGCGGTCTTCGGGCGCTTAGCTCAGCGGGAGAGCGTTCCCTTCACACGGGAGAGGTCGTAGGTTCAATCCCTACAGCGCCCACCAGCCTTCGCTGCTTCGCAGCTTCGGGCTGGCAAGCCAGCTTCCGATCTCTCGCGCGAAGCAGCGAAGGCTGCCCGTCGTAGCCGGCAGGGCGAAGACGGGCGATTTCGAGATGAACTTCGCACGCGCTTTTCTGCACGCGGCGCAGATAGATTGCCACGGTGGTGCCGGCCTTCGGCAGGCTCGACACAGTGACGTATCCGCCCGCCTGTCTGGCGAATTCGTAAACCTGTCTCAGGCCGAGCCCGCTGCCTTTTCCTATTTCCTTGGTCGTGAAAAACGGCTCGAATACGCGAGCGATCAGATGAGCCGGAATGCCCAACCCAGTATCAGAAAACTGGACTGCGACGAGATCGCCTTTCGCAGTCGACCTTTTTGCCTGCTCGTCGCGGCATTGGGACGTCACGCTTATTCTGAACATTCCGCCTTTGGGCATCGCATCCCGTACGTTCACCGGAATTATTCGCGTGGCGGCAGGCCTTCAAAGGCGGGCACGCCCTCCGCAATGAGATGGAAAGACTGACCTTCTGCGGTGAAGATCGCCATTTGCGCGCCGCCATAGACTGAAGGATCATCCAGCGTTCCGATCTTAAGAACAACTGGTGGAAGGCCGGGCCGCCGCGTAATCATGTGTGTGCCGCATCGTGGACAGAATTCCCGCGTTACGGCGTCCGCCTTATCGGGCCGCGTATAGGTCTTCGGCGCGCCTTTCGTGTAGGCGAATCCTTCTGCTGGCATCAGCATGAACAGATTAGGCGCTCCACCCGAGATATGCTGACACGCGCGGCAGTGGCATTGCGCTCTTAAGACCGGCTTACCCTGCGCAACGTACCGCACGGCACCGCAATAGCACCCGCCTTCGAGCCGCATGGTACTTCTCCTGCATCGCCGACGCACATGTGGCCATCGGCGCGGTCTTTATGACTCACCGAGGCGTGCTTTGCCTGTATTCTCAAGCCGGAGAACTCGCGAGCGCAAGCCCGGAACGGCAAGGGCGTGCTTCGGCGCGCGCCCCCTTCTGCACGCGGCGCAGATAGATTGTCACCGTGGTGCCGGCCTTCGGCAGGCTCGACACAGTGACGTATCCGCCCGCCTGTCTGGCGAATTCGTAGACCTGGCTCAGGCCCAACCCGCTGCCTTTTCCTATTTCCTTGGTAGTGAAAAAGGGCTCGAATACGCGCGCGATCAGATGAGCCGGAATGCCCAACCCGGTATCAGAAAACTGCACTGCGACGAGATCGCCTTTCGCAGTCGACCTCTTTGCCTGCTCGTCGCGGCGTTGGGACGTCACGCTTATTCTGAACATTCCGCCTTTCGGCATCGCATCCCGTGCGTTCACCGCAAGGTTGAGCGCGGCAAGCTCGAATTCGCCGCGGTCGATGTTCACCAGACAGGGTAGATCCGGCACCTGCACCTCGATGCCGATGTCGCGCCGCAGGCAGTGCCGCAACGCGCCGGACATCTCCTGGACCGCGCGGCCGATATCAACCACATCCGGATCGACCGGCCGCGATCCCGCGAACGACAGCAACTTTTCGGTAAGCCCCTTGGCGCGGTGCGTCATGCGGTCGATCGTGCTCAGGAGCCGCTTGGCCTTTTGCGAGCACAGCTCGTGACGCAGCAGCTCGGCATTCCCGCTGATGATCATCAAGACGTTATTCAGATCATGGGCGATGCCGGCCCCCGTCCGCGCGATGGCGTCCACTTCCCGGTGACGCGCAGGTTGCGCCCGCTTTCGCAATTCCCTGTCGGAGTTCGGTCGAATGCGCTCGAGCATGCCAATGCCCCCCTGGCTTGTTGCAGTCATGCGCTATCGCACGCTGCCGTTGTGCGGCTGCCTATACCCGGAGGTAGCCACTCGGGCGCGCTTTTTTGAAAATCGGCGGTAAATAATATTCGTGAAAAAATGCACGCGCCCTTCAAAAAATCGAACTCTGGCCCACACTCCTTCTAAAAGCTACTATTTTGCCCGTGCGCCGAGATGGGCGAGGAGGTTTATGTCGGGGGCATCCGTCAAACTGAGCGGCCGTCGGCCCAGGGATTACCTGGAGTGCCTGCCCAAACCGCGAAAGGTGCGGGTTGTCGCTCGCATCAGGCGCGCCTATCTGCGGCATTTTCCGCCATTGGCAGAGGATTGCGCGCAGGAAGCGTGCGCGCGCCTGATTGCCTCGAATTCCGAGTTGAAGAATGCGCCCGCTCCGACAGGCGCCGTGAGCTCCGACTGGTACGATGAAGTGGAAGATGCGCTGGTGCGATATGCAACCGGGCCGGTGATGCGTCGCGCCGTGGTGAAGGACCTGTGCGCCGGGAAAGGACTGGAGCCACTCGACGCATGGATTAACGACTCGGGCGAGGACGGCGAGGATGATCCGTTTTCGCGCCGCGCGACGATCGCCGTCTTTGGCGCAGCGGGCGAGCAGAAGTGGGCGGAGGATCGATGGCACTGGACCAGGGCCGCCGCCTTGTTGCGCGAGAGGCTGGCGCAACAGCCGAACACGGACCCCCTCGTTCTGCAGGTATTCGATCAGCTCTGTCGCAACGCCGACGCGTTCGAGCACGGCCACCTCGGCGACGCCGGTGCCACCCCGGACATCGTGCGCGGGCAAAGTTTTCAGATCAATCACGGCCCGCTGCTGAAGTCGCTGCAGGAGAACTATCCGGCTGCCGGCTGGGACATCAACAAACTAAGGCTCAAAATCGCCGACCTCGGGCGTGATGCGGCACGCATCGAGGAGAGTCTGGCCGGCAACGGCATTCTTCTCTTCGAGAGCAATCGCCGTTTCCCGGGCGCGCCTGCCGGCAAGGGCAGACGCGCCTCCGAAGACGATCTGCACGATCCGGGTGAGGTGGATCCACAAAGAGGCTCCGTGTCATGAGGACAACTTCCCTGCCCGCTCGCGCAGGCATGGACCGCCCCAGCAATGAGCTTGCGTGCCGCCGGCTCATGAGCTCCCTGTTCAAAGACAAGGCAGAGGCGGTCGCCACGTTGCTGCACCACTCCGCTGAGCTCGAAGACACGCGCGCTGTTGGCGCCCTGTCGGATGCGGCATTCGAGAGCTTCATGGCCGCCGCTCACCATCGCGCGGATGCAATCCGTGCACTCGATGAGGGCACGAAGAAAGCACGGCGTTTCCCACCGGCTCTTGGGCAAAACCCCTGGGCGTGGGGACTTGCGGCAGCGGCCCTGATTGCGCTTGCGATCCTTGCACGAGGCGTATTCGACGGGTTTGCCGGAAAAGAGAAGGATTCTTCCGTATCCGCAACTGATACTTCGTTTCAGACTGCATCCGACTCGACACGGGTGGCGAACGTCCGGCCGATGATTTCCGCCGCATCGCCCCAGAATCCTGCCATAACCGCACAGCCGATTCAGATCGCCGTGCCTTCGTTCATTGTCGCCACGCCCGCGAATCAGGCACTTGGAGGGACGTTCGCGCAGATGATCGCGGAAAACCTCGCTGGGTCCGGTTCATTCACCATCGTTGATACGGCTTCGTACGCAACGGTTTCCGATCTGGATGCGCTGCCGGCGTTCTTGGATGGGCATCAGATCAACGCCCGCGCACTGGTAGCGGGACGTGTTGTCGAATCTGCCAATGGTTTTGAAATCGCCGTGCATTTATGGGACGTCTCGGCGCGCAAGCAATTGAGCGAGCAGCAATACACGACCGGCCCAGAAAAGCTCCGTGACACCGCTGCGCGCATCGCCGAAATGGTGCGCGAGCAGATCATCGGCACAGGAAAATAATGAAAGCCGCTTACATCGAACGATTTGGCGGGCCGGAGGTCATAAAGTACGGCGAGTTGCCCGATCCGGTAGCGGGCACGGGCGAAGTCCTGATCGATGTGGCTGCCGCGAGCGTCAATGCGGCGGATTGGAAAGTGCGGCTCGGCCATTATGGCTCTTCCAAATTTCCGCTCGTGCTCGGCCGCGACTTTTCTGGCGTGATCGGCGCGCTCGGTCCGAGCGTGGCGGACTTTCGCGTCGGCGATGCGGTATTCGGCGTGTGCGAGGTCGGGCAGGAAGCCGCCTACGCGGAGAAGCTTGCAGTCAAGGCGGCTATTATCGCGAAGAAGCCGGCGAGCTTATCCCACATCCAGGCGGCGGCCGTCGCGCTGACCGGGCTCACGGCGCTGAGCGCGGTCGAGGACACGTTGAAGCTTCAGCCGGGCGAAACCATTCTCATCCAGGGCGGCGCCGGCGGGGTAGCAGGCATCGCCATCCAGCTCGCCAAGCACATCGGCGCGCACGTGACCACCACGGCGAGCGCTGCAAACCACGATTACGTACGCAGCCTGGGGGCCGATGAGATCGTCGACTACAACAAGCAGGAATTCACCAAAGTGGTCGGCAATTGCGACGCCGTCTTCGACACCGTCGGCGGCGAGGTGGCGCAGAAATCCTTCGCGGTGCTCAAACCCGGAGGGCGCGCCGCTTTCATCGCCTCTGGACCAAAGGCGCCAAAGCCCGACCGCGGCGATGTCGTCGCGTTGCGTCCCGACGTCCGCCGCACCCGCCGTCATCTCGAGCGCATCGCGCAGCTGATCGAGAACAGAGCGGTGCGCGTCCCCGAGATCAAGCTTTATCGGCTGGCCGATGCGGCTGAGGCGCATCGGCTAAGCGAGGCGCGCCATTTCCGCGGCAAGCTCGTGCTGCAGGTGCATTGAGGAACACGTGATATTGTGGAGATGACGGGGTAGGGGCGGGTTTGAAACCCGCCCCTACACGCGTCTATTTGTGGTGGTCTGGTCAGATTTTCTGCACCTCGCACCAGGAGCAGCGCAACGGGATTGAGCCGCTGACCGGGTCGCGCGCCGCGGTGCTGATGACCTGGTTGAGGTTCGCGGCGAGCGCGTGATCTCTATCGTACGGGCTTCCGTCCGGCCCTTCGATCCACCAGCCGTGTTGTGCAAACACGGTGTCCGCCGGAAGCGCGGCAGCGAGCTTGGCGCGCGCGACGGCGCTTCCCTCGCGCGTATTGATGCGCACCCAGTCACCCTCGCGAATGCCGCGCGTGCGCGCGGTATCCACCGGCATTTCCAAAATCGGGTCCGGGGCAAGCCGGCGCAGGGAGGCAATATTGCGGTGCTGGCTGTGACAGTACGCGACCGTCTTTGCGCAGCCCAGGCGCAGGGGAAATTTTTCGCTTCCCGCAGGAATGTCCGCCGGCGCAAATGCGGGCACCGGCGCATAGCCATGCTCCAGAAGGCGCTCGGGATAGATTTCGATGCGGCGAGTCGGCGTGGGAAATCCGCGCACCGCGCCGCTTGCATCCGTTGCCGCATGCGCCCGCAGCGGGATCTCGGCGAGCTCGATGCCGTCCGGCGCCTCGCGCAGCTGCGCGACCGAGAGCCCCGCGGGAGCCAGAACCGCATCGTGGCCGCTGTCCGCATCGCCGTCGAAAAACACATCTTGGAGGCGGAGCCGCTGCGCGAGCCCAAGAACGATATCGATGTCAGAACGCGCGAGACCGATCGGCGCGATCACCGGTGGCCGCAGCTGAACGCGCCTCGCGCCGCGCAGGCTCCCATCGAAGCCGGTGCGCAAGCCTTCCCGCTCCCACGAGGTGGCAACCGGGAGAACGATGTCGGCGTAACGCGCGGTGGCGTGGAGAAAGAAATCGGCATGGACGTGAAACTCGAGGGCGCGCAGCGCCTGCTGCGCGAGCGCCGTATCCGGCTGCGAGCTGATCAGATTGGTGCCGAAGGAGAAAAGCATGCGCACCGCATAAGGTTTTTTCTCGAGCACGGCGCGGTAGACATCGCGCGCAGTCACCCATCCGGACAGCGCAGGCCCGAGCGGCCGGTCCTCCAGTCCGAGCGCCTTTTCCCGCTGCTCCGGCGAGAGCAGATTTTTGCCGGAAAGATAGCCAAAGCGATTTTTGTCCTCCGGCACATTGCCGCCGGCTGCGCCGTAGCTGCCGGTGAGCGCGTAAAGGAGCGAGATGGCGCGGTTCGTCTGCGTTGCCGTCACGCTCTGGCCAACGCCATTCCAGGCGTAATAGGCGACCGAAGTCGCGCCGGAGATGATCCGCGCGGCATTCTGCAAGGCCGACTCGGAAATGCCGGTGATCTCGGCAACGCGGCGCGGCGGATACTGCGCGGCCGCGGCGGCGTAGATGGCAAAAGCGCTCGAGCAGGAGACGAGGCCATCACGCGTGGTCACATCAAGATGCGCCTGCAGCATCGGCGTGGACCCGCGATCGAGCCAGACACCGCGCGAAGAATCATAGGCAAGGAGATCTCCGTCGGGCGTTGCGCACGCATAGAGCACGTCGGCGCGGCCGCCTTGTTGCAAATCGCTCTCGCGCAAGAGCCGGCCGTTATCGGAGCGCACCAGGAGCGGCCCATTGGTCCATTCGGCCGCAAATGGTCGATCGAAAGCCTCTTTCTCGATCAGCAGATGGGCGAGGCCGAGCGCCAGAACCTGATCGGTGCCCGGTCTCACCTGCAGCCACTGGTCGGCGCGGCGCGCCAGCGCGGTCGGCCGCGGATCAACCACGACCAGGCGCGCACCGCGTCTTAATCCCTTCTGCACCTCGACGGCGCGGGAAAGCCAGGTGGCGGAAGGGTTGTTGCCCCAGAGGAGCACGCAATCGGTGTGCGCGAAGTCCGGGATGCCGATGCCGTCGCCGAACGTGAAGCGCGTCGCATAATCCTTGTGCCAGTTGCAGATCTCGGTGGCGTAGATGCTGTTGGGGCTGCCATAGGCGCGAATGAGCCGCTCGACCCAGCCAATGGAGTCGGAGATCTGCGTGCCGCTCGGCGTCGTGACCGAGAACGCCACCTGCTCCGCCCCGTGCCGGTCCTTGATGGTCAGCATGCGCTCGGCGATCTCGTCGAGCGCTGCCTCCCACGCGATCGGCTGCCAGTCCGGATCGGCCGCGCCCTTCGGCGCGGTCCGACGCAGCGGCACGGTCAACCGGTCCTTGTGATAGACGAGCTCGGGAGCAGCGCGTCCTTTGGGGCAAAGCTTTTCGCCCGTGGGATGGCCAGGCATCGGCTCGACCGCCACAAGCCGGCCGTCGCGCACCACGGCGGCGCACCCGCAACGCGACCGGCACTGCGTACAAAATGCGGGGGTGCGTTCTTCCTTCGTCACGGCTGGCTCTGCGCAATTTTTAGGGCCAATTGAACCGCGCAGATAGGGTGTTAAGGCGTCTTAAGCATCCGTCTTTATGCTCGCGGGCGGATCGGGATCCGCGAGCGCGTTCGATGTGGCAATCCATCAAATCCGGCGGCTGGCTCACCCCCGCGCGCGCTTACCCGATCATCCTCCTGATCGTTGCATCGCTTGCTGCCGCAGCCTGGATCGCTCTCTCCGACGGTCTGATCGATCGCCTGGGCAAGCCAATCGGCACGGATTTCTCGAACGTCTGGGCCGCCGGCAAGCTCGTGCTCGAAGGCGAGCCGGGGGCGCCATACGATCCGGCTCTGCAGCATGCAGCCGAACGGAAGGCCTTCGGCGGACGCGACGTGCCGTTCTTCGGCTGGCATTACCCGCCGCTCTTTCTGATCGTCGCAGCCTCGCTCGCGCTCCTGCCTTACACCTGGGCGCTGCTTGTCTGGATGGGGACCACGCTTGCCGCCTATCTTTTTCGTGCTCCGCGCGATCGTGCCGCGAGACGAAACGGTGCTGCTCGCACTCGCCTTCCCGGCCGTGTTCATCAACCTCGGGCATGGTCAGAACGGATTCCTCACGGCGGCGCTGCTCGGAGGCGCTCTTCTTCTGCTCGACACACGCCCGCTTGCGGCCGGAGCGCTGTTCGGGCTGCTCGCGTACAAGCCGCAGTTCGCACTGCTCATTCCGCTGGTGCTCGTGTCCACGGCGCGCTGGCGGGCGCTGGCCGCGGCTGCAGTGACCGTGCTCGCCGCCTGTGCATTGGCCACCCTTCTGTTCGGACCTGCAATCTGGCTCGCCTTCGCCGATTCGACCGCGTTCACGAAAACCGTGGTCCTGGAGGCAGGCGGTACCGGCTGGGAAAAGATTCAGTCCCTGTTCTCGCCGGTGCGCACGTGGGAAGGCAGCGTGCACGCCGCCTATGTTGCGCAGGGAATGCTTGACGCGGTGGTTGCGGGCACGCTCGTCTGGCTGTGGCGCGCACCGGTGCCGAGCGAGCTCAAAGCCGCCGCGCTTCCCTGTGCATGCCTGACACCACACCTTACGTGCTGGATTATGACCTCGTCGCGCTTGCGGTGTGCCTCGCTTTCTTTGCGCGTTTGGCGCTGGCGCAAGGTTTCCGCCACTATGAGGTGAGCGTACTCGCTTTTGCGTGGATTACGCCACTGATTGCGCGCAGTATTGCACGCATCAGCGGCATTCCGGTCGGGCTTGCCGGCATGCTCGCGCTCTATGCGCTGACCCTGCGCCGCGCCTGGCTCGAGCTGGGCTATTCCGGCGCGCCGTGGCGCGCGCGGGCGGCACAGTAGCCGCTTCGCTCGGTAAGGGGTTCAGGTACTATCCGGACTCGGCAGAAACCTATTTTCCCCTTCGACGACGTTAGCAGGCATGTCGTTTAAGACCCGGAGCACGCGTAGAGGAGGAGCAACGACAGAACTATGGTGACGAGGATTGAGCCGGCAATTCCGAGCGCATTTGAATAGAACAGAAACATATTTCCCAACGCCGCGCCGGGGACCTGGTTCCGCCAAGCCCTGGCGCTGCAAACCTCTTCATCCCGTCTGCGTCCACTTACGCTTGCGCTTGCAGAAAAGTGACGGCTTCAATTCGGTTGCCGTCGGGATCGCGCACGAAGGCAGCATAGTAGCCATTGCCGTGCTGTGACCGCAGGCCTGGTGTGCCGTCCGATCGGCCGCCGCTCGCAAGCGCTGCGGCATGAAACGCGTCGACCAGCTCCGTGGTGCGTACCCGCAGCGCTACATGCGCGCCGCAATCGTCGGGGACAGGCACCAGGCCGGGGCGCAGATTGATCCAGAACTCGGCATACTTTTTTCCGAAGCCAGCGGTCCGCTCGCGGACTTCGAGTTTTTGATAGCCGATGACGCCGAGCACCCCTTCGTAGAACCGCATTGCCGCATCGAGATCGCGCACCGCCACGGAGACGTGGTCGATCATTTGCGCGGTGACCAGCGATAGGCTTTGGCGCAGGCGCCGCCCATCAGCATTGCCCGCTCGCTCTCGCTCAGCCGGTCGGTCTTGAGGAAAGGCTCGACGGCCTGCTCGTAGTTGACCACGGCATATGCGCGCGTCCAGTCCGTACCCCACAGGCAGCGCTCGAAACCCCAAGCGTCGAACAGGCGTCCGAGCGGATCCCAGATATCCGGGAACGGAAACGGTTTTTGCGACAGCGTGCAGGCGCCGCTCACCTTGATCACCGAGTTTTTGCGCTTGGCGAGCTCCAGAACCTTCGGCAGATCGGCCCACGGCTGCGGCGGGGCGGGCGGCGTGCGCGGCTGCAGGATGCCCATGTGATCGATGATGAAACGCGTATCGGGATGGCGATCGATCAGCGCCGTGCCCGCATCGAGGTTGTCCCAGCACAGTATGTTGAGCGGAAAGTCGTACTTTACGGCGGCGCGTGCGATGCGGCCGAGCCCGGGATCGTCCGGAGCGCGCTTGGACTCCTTCGTCAGCATGATGCGGATGCCGACCGCCCCGGGCGTCCGCTTCCACTCGGCAACGACCTCGTCCACCGCGGGATCAGCCGGATCAATAGGCTTTACGATGGCGAACCGAGCGGGATGCGCGCGCTGCACTTCCACCGCGTAGCTCGCGTCGTAGCCGTAGAGGGAAAAAGCGGAGATGAAGATTGCGCCGTCGACGCCCACCTTGTCCATCGCCGCTACCATTTCATCCCCGGTGACGTGATCGGGCCAGTTCGGCACGCTGCGCCAGGGCCGCTTCGGCGTGTTGGCCTCATAGGCGTGGACCTGGGAATCGATGATCGTCATCGGGTAAGCTCCTCAATGCATGAGTCTGCCAGTGATCGTAATCGCAGAATATCGGACGGGCAGGGATCAGTCAGCAGGCGCGGAAACAGATCAGCTCCGGCCAGCGCGGCGCAGGTGTGCGCGCGTTCGTTCTCGCTGCTTTAGCTGCTTTGTCGCAGCGATAATCCCGTTGACGAGTTTCGCTGCGCGCTGGGAAGCTCGCGGTCTCTCGATGCGTCTGTAACGTCGGACGCGTCCCTCCCACTCGGCCATGACGTCGCCGCAGTGCGTGCAAACCGCGGGCGGTACTTGCGCGGGCCATTCTCGAGCCCACGCTTCACCTGATACACGGCACCACAATGTGGGCAACTGTGCTTTTGCGTCTTCAAGGGCATGCACCCGAATGCCGCCGTGATGGGCAACGTGCACTGCCATGGCAAAGTTTCACTCACATCCGAATAAGGTCGAACAGCACGGACGCGTCTTGGAGAGTAATCTATTCAATGACCTCGTCGGCGAGTGCCAGAAATTTCTCCGGCAGCTCGATGCCCGTGGCCTTCGCGGTCTTCAGGTTGATGACCAGTTTGTAGCGGGCCGGCTCCTCGAACGGCAGATCGCCCGGACGGGCGCCGCCCAAAATCCGCGCGGTGAGGTCTGCGGCGCGATCCACGCTCTCGTTCAGATTGGGACCATATGACATCAGGCCGCCATCACGCACGTTGGGAAGATCGTATTCATACAGCGCCGGAATACGGTTCGCGCCGGCATAGTCGAACACCCGCTTGCGATTGAGCGTGGTGAGCGAGTCAGCGACCATGAAAATCGCATCCGGCCGATCGCGATCCATGGCCTCGAACACCCCCTTGAAGTCGTCGGGTTCACGCAGACCGAGCGCCTGCACGGTAAGCCCGAGTGATCGCGCCGCGTCGGCAGACGTGTCGTAACGCATGCTCATCCCGAGGTCGTTCCTGTTCCACAGCATCGCGACGCGTCGCGCATTCGGGACAGCCTGCTTGATCAGCTCGAGGCGCTTGCCGGCGAGAACTGCTGCGTTGTCCGAAATGCCCGTGAGATTGCCGCCCGGATGCGCGAGGCTGTCGATCAGGCGCGTGCCACAGGATCGCCGGCTCCGACGTAAATTACCGTCGGGACGTTTGCGACCTTGCAGGCGAGCGCGGTCGGAAAACCGGCCGCTACAATCACATCGACCTGCTCCGCTTTCATGCTGCGGATGATCTCGCCCAACTTGCCGGGCTCGCCACCCGCTCCGCGCGCCAGGAATACGAGATTTTTGCCGAGCACGTAGCCGTGCTGCTCCAGTTTTTTCAGCAGCAGTGCGCCGAGCGGCGCTTTCTCGTCAAGCGGAGGGCCCGGCAGCAGCGTGCCGACACGATATACCTTCGACGCCGTCTGCGCGGTGGCAAGACGCGGCCCGGCAATTACAGCACCACCAAAAAAGGCTATAAAGTCGCGACGAAGCATGAAGGCCTCTCAATACGTTCGTTTAGTAAGCGGCCGTGGCCGCACAGCGAGGTCAGCTCACGGTCAACCGCATCAGCTTTATTCGATAACCTCATCTGCGCGGGCAAGCAGATCGGGCGGTACGGCAAGACCGAGCAGTTTAGCTATTCTCAGATTGATCGATAGCAGGACACTGGTCGGGAACTCCACGGGCAGGTCACCTGGCGCACTGCCATGCAGAATTTTGACCACTAAAGCCGCAGCACGCTGATAGCACCAACGCAGATCGACGCCGTAGCTGATCAATCCGCCGTCCACCACATGTTCGCGATATCCATATACCGTGGGCAGCCGTTTTACGAGCGCGTATTCCGCGATGGCTCGAGTCTGGCTTATCAACACTGAAGTCTGCAGCACGATGACGACGTCGGCTTTCTGCTCGGCGAGAAACTGCAGTGCACCTTCGACTTCGTCGGGCCGGGTCGCGTCCCTGGCAACCAGCCTGATTTCAAGTCCCTGCCCGGCCGCCTCCAGCTCCTTCAGTTGGGGCGGGGCTTTCGGGTCAACCAAATTCGTCAGCAATCCTATCGTGCGCGCTCCCGGGACAATTTCGCGCGCAATCTCCAGTTGCTTGGCAGGCAAACCGGGCACATATGGCTCTATCCCCGTAACATTGCCACCCGGGCGTGCTTCGCTGGCGATGAGACCGAGCCCGACTGCATCGGCCAGTGCCGGAGACACGATCGGGATTGTGGATGTTGCCTTCCGTGCTGGGACAGCAGCCGCGATCGCGATGGCGAGGATAACGTCCGGCTTGAGTGGAACCAATTCTTCGGCAAGTGCAGGCAGTCTATCCTGATTGCCACCGGAAGAACGATAAACGATATCGAAGTTCTGGCCCTCTACATAACCGAGCTCTCGCAATGCCTGCAGAAATACAGCCGCTTTCGAATCGGAGTAGGCCTGTGTGGCTGATGAGAGCCAGGCAATGAGCGGCCGTTTGCGATCTTGCGCGCGCGCGAGAGGGCACAGCCAATAGTGCAGCGGCGAACGCCATGAAGTTGCGGCGCTTCATGGGAGTCCTCCCGCGGCAGGGCGGCTTAGAGCGCGATCGCTCAATAAAGCTGAATTGATCATATCTACTTTGCATCTCGCCCGGAAGGCTGGTTGCTGCATGCCTTCATGATCGGCTTCGCCGACCGGCGCGGTACGGCACGATTTGCAGAGGAGAGAGTATGGGCGATCAGATTTACTGGTACGTCGAGCTGTCGATCAGGCCGGGAGAGCTTGAGAATTTCTGCACCCTGACGGGTGAGATGGTTGACGCAGCCCGGCATGAATCTCGCGTTTTCAGTTCTGATTTGCGGCTTGGCGTACCCTGGCAACACACGAGCCGCCACGTTTCAGATATCCAACTATCTTTCGCTTCGCGCCTTTGTGGCAAGCGAAGCCGTGGTAGCATCTGTTGACGACATAGAAGCGATGCCAACCGAATGCGCGAAAGGCTCTCGCTCACCGCCCTGGCTCTGCTGCTCATGCTCTGCGCCGCCGTCGCTGCCGAGCCTTATCCGACGCGGCCGGTCCGGCTGATCATTCCATTCCCGGCCGGCGGCAGCAACGATGTAGTTGGGCGCTTGGTCGGCAGTCAGCTTGGCGAAAAATTGGGGCAACAGGTCTTTGTCGATAACCGTGCCGGAGCCGGAGGCGTGATCGGGACGGAGGCCGCGGCGAATGCGCCGCCGGACGGCTACACGCTTCTGATCGTCTCCATCGCGCACGCGGTCAATCCGGCGCTCTATAAGCTCAATTACGATCCGCTCAAATCGTTTGCTCCCGTGAGCATTCTTGCAAAGGGGCCCAATGTGCTTGCAGTCAATCCGCGCCTCCCCGTCAACTCCGTCAACGAGCTGATCGCGCTCGCTCGGCAAAAGCCGGGCGAGCTGGAATACGCGTCCGCCGGGATCGGCAGCTTTCAACACCTCGGGGGCGAGTTGTTCAAGCTCATCGCCGGCGTCAACCTTCTGCATGTGCCGTACAAAGGCGGCGGTCCATCGATGAGCGACGTGATCAGCGGACACGTGAATATCGTTTTCAGCTCGCTCATTCAGACCACGCCCTTCATTGAATCAGGGAAGCTCAAGGCGTTGGGCACCGGCGGTTCTGCGCGCAGCCCGGTTCTCCGCGACGTTCCCACCATCGCCGAGGCGGGTGTCCCCGGCTATGAGGCCAACAACTGGTGGGGCATTGTTGCGCCAGCCGGCACGCCTGCAGCGATCATAGACAAACTGCACACTGCAGCCGAGGCTGCGCTGCAGTCGTCCAGCTTGCAGGAACAGTTCGCGCGGGAAGGCGCCTCCTCGATGCAAATGAGCTCCGCCGAATTCGGCAAGTATATGGAAGCCGAAATCGCCAAATGGGGCCGGGTGGTGACGCAAGCGAAAATCCAGGCGCACTGATCGGCCGCGGGCATTACGCGACAGCACCTGCGCCAGCACGTCGAGCGCGGCAGCCGAAAACGCGCGCATATTGGTGACACGCTCATGCTTGCCGGTTTCGAGCGTCAGCGCCCGCTCGACCGGTCCGGTCACGGCGAGGCAGCAATGCCCGGGTGCATCGCCATAGCGATTGCCGGTCGGCCCGGTCGCGCCGCTCTCGCTCAAGGCCCAGGTCGAGCCGAAGCGTGCGCGCGCCGTTTGCGCCAGCAGGCGCGCATATGGCTCGGTCGCGGCGCGCACGCCGTGCGCCGACAGATCGCCAATATCGAACAGCGCCTTGCGTGCGACCTGGGTATAGACAACTGCGCCACCGAGGAAATACTGGGAGGCGCCAGGCGCTGCCAAAAGAAGTCCGCCGGTTGAGGATTCCGCCACCACGATCGCGCTCCGCGCGCGCTAACAGATTCTGCATGGAGGCTTACCCGTTCTTTCTTGCGCGATATCCGTATTTCAGGAGATCGGGATGTAGGCGTAGCCGCGATTCTGCAGCGCGACGGAATTCACAAACACATTGCGCTCGAT
>JBKPOZ010000035.1:0-14593 GCA_046733355.1 Pseudomonadota bacterium
GCTCGGAGATGTGTATAAGAGACAGGTGCCGCTCCGCTCGAAACTGATCACTCGCATGTCAGGACTCCACAAACATAAACAAGACCAACCTCAGGTCACGGCGAGAGCTCTTCGAGAACGCGCCCTTTGGTTTCGATTGCAAACAGAAGACAAACTGCTCCGCCAATCGCGAGCACGATCGCGAACACCACGAACACGTAGCTGATGCTGTAGCCGCCCACGATCCAGCCGACCAGCAACGGTCCGAGCGAGGAGGCGATGCGCAACCAGGCGCTCCCGAAACCCGCACCGACGGCGCGCAGGCGCGTTGGATAGAGTTCCGCAGAGTAGAGATAGAGAGAGAAGGTGACGGTCTGGATGACCGCGTAGGTAGCGGTGGCGAAGATGAGAACTTCCTGCGCCGAGGTCGCCCCGAGCAGCGCGAGGATCCCCATCGGGATCGCGGCAAGAAAAAACGCCGCCGTGTACCAGAGCTTGCGGCCGACATTGTCGATGTAGAGCGCGCACAGAAGCGCAGCCACGCAACCACACGCGCTCGTGGTGAAACCATAGCCGAGGCTTGTCTGCAGCGGCAGGTGGAAGACCTGGCGGTAAAGGGTGGGAAGCCAGGTGATCAGTCCGTTGGCGATCATGTACGAGCACACCCAGAGCGCGACCAGAAGCACGGTGCGCTTGAAATAGATCCCTCTGAACAACTCGCGGATATCGGACCTCGCCTTGTCCAGGGGATGCACCACGGCAGTGGGGGCTTCGAGGGTTTTGCCGCGCGTGATGAGTCCGTTCTCCATGCGCGCCACCACGTCGCTCGCCTGCTCGACACGGCCGACGGACAGGAGCCACCGCGGCGACTCCACCATTAACCAGCGCATGGGAATCGTGAGAATGGCCGGGATCAGGCCGACAATGAACATCGCCTTCCAGCCATAGATGGGAACGAGGAAATAGCCGATGAGCCCCGCCGAGAGCAGGCCAAAAAGGAACAGCACCTCATAGAGCAGGAAAAACCGGCCGCGCCGCTTGGCGCTGACGAACTCGTTCATGTAGGCGCTGGCGACCGGCACCTCCCCGCCCGTGCCGATCCCTTGCACAAACCGAAACGTCATAATGGAGGCAGCATTCCAGGCGAACAGGCAGGCGAGATCCATGGATGTGAAAACGATGACCGTGATCAGCAGGACGTTCAGACGGCCGATTTTTTCCGCCAGCCATCCAAAGAACAGCGCGCCGAAAATCTGTCCGACATATCCGGCAGAGATGATGGTGCCGATCTGGGCTGGCGTGAGCTTCCATTCGCCTGCCAGGACCGGCATTGCATAGGCAATGGCAAGGACCGTGTAGGCGTCGAAGAACGTCGCGCTGCCGATTACGATGCGCGCGATGGTTAGCTCGCGCGCGATGGGCAGCCGCTCCAGCCGGGCGATTACCGATTCGACCGTATGCGCTGGCTCGAGCGCGACAGCAGCCGTACTCATTGGGCCACTCCGTTTCCTTCTCCCGAAGCAGACCTTTCGGCAGGTCTGCTTTTTGTTGAACCTGTTGGGTTTCAGGTTCTATTTGTTCGATCTCTGGCCGGCCTGAGCGACTGTGTTTCCGGCGGCCGAGAGCGCATGGGCGATCTTCGCCGCTGCGGCAATTACGGGCTCGGCTGTTAGAGCAAGAAACTCCTTGAGCGGCATGCGAGGCGAAGGTGCAGCGACACTGAGCGCCGCAATTGCGCATTTGTCGCCGCCGAGAATCGGAGCGGACAATACGCGGAGCCCTGCGATGTATTCCGAATCTGCGAGCGCGTACCCGGCGGCGCGTACTTTCTCCAGCCGTGCTTCGATTTCCTCGAGCGTGACTGGCGTGTCCTCATTCACCTTGACCCGACGGCTCATTCCGAGAATACGCCGCGCCTCGGCGCGTGGCAGAAATGCCAGGATGCTGTGGCCGATGGCGGTGCAATAGGCGGGAACGCGGCTTCCCACCCTTATGTCCACCCCAAGGCGTGCCTGTCCCTCCTGGTACCGTTCAATGAACACCACTTCGTCGCGGTCGAGGATGCCGATACTGGCCGCTTCGCGCACGGTCCCGACCAGCGCGCGCAGCTCGGGCTGCGCGATGCTGCGCAGATCCATGCGGGCGATCGCGTTGAAGCCGAGCTCAAGAGGCTTGAGCGTCAATCGGTACTGTTTGGTTTCCGGAAAGCGCTCCAGGTAGCCGAGCATCACCAGTGTTTCCAGCAGGCGAAATGCCGTCCCGTTGTCGAGCTCGGCGCGCCGCGCCACTTCGCTGAGCTTGAGGACCGGATCTTCAGCCGTAAACGCCTGCAGCACGCGAAAACCCTTGGCGAGCGACTGCACGGTGTTTTTCGGGTTGAGATCCCCGGATCGAGAACGGGTCTGGATTGATTTAGAAGCCATCGATTATTTGGGCCTGTGGGGATGTTCGGGTATCATTGTCGAGGAGTTCGGATAGCGAACATCTATTCAGATTGTCCGCGCTGTTGTCAATGCCGAAGCGTTGCGGGTTTTGCGCGATGGCGTGGAACCCGAGCTCGAGGGGCTTGAGCGTCAGGCGGAACTGCTTGCTGCCGGAGATGCGTTCCACATAACCGAGCACGACCAGCGTCTGCACCAGATGGAAGGCCGTGCCGGTGTCCACGCCTGCTCGGCAAGCGACTTGGCCCAGGGTGAGGGCAGGCTCTGCTGCCGTAAACGCCTGCAAGATCCTGAATCCCTGCACCAATGCCTGGGATATGGCTGTAGGAATGCTGTCTACTTGTTCGGAATGCGAATAAATATTCGCCATACGAATAAGATAGGACATTAGGGCTGCCGTGTCAACCCTTCTCGGCCCGACAGAAATTCTTGCGCGCGCTCCGGGTCTTAAGAACGGTGCGCTTTCGGTTGGGGCGGGGGAATCAGGCGGAGCCGTGCAGCTTCTCGAACGACTGCAGCGTACGGCCGAGGCGATCGAGCAGGAATGTGCTGCCGCCGGCCTCATAAAATGAGGAGGCGGCCGGCCGCGCGAGACTGCTGAGGAGCTTGTCAATGCTCCACAAGTCGGCGTTGCGCGCCTCATGCCCCATATAGGCGAGCACGTCCTGCCGCTCGTGGCGCTCGGCCTCGGCCTGCAGATAATCGACAATGTCCTGTTCGAAATCTTCGAGCGCGACGACCACCCCGCCTATGCCGCACGAGCAGGCGCCGCCGACCATCATGTGCGCGCGCCCGAGGCGCTGCCAGGTTTCCAGCAAGCGGTGCGCCTGCTCGGCGCTTTCTGCGAAAGAACGCCCCCGTTCCGACAAGCTGCTACGCCTCTGCAACTTCGTTTTGGCGTATGTAAGCTTGCGAGTCGCCGAACACCACTTACCTCCTGCTCAGCCTGGATCGCGCATGACCGCAGAGACCTCCCTACAGCCCAGGAAAGCTCCCGTCACCGTGCTGACCGGATTTCTGGGCAGCGGCAAGACGACTATCCTGAACGGGCTGGTCAGGAATGAGGGGTTGCGGCGCACGGCCGTCATCATCAATGAGTTTGGCGAGATCGGGCTCGATCACGAATTGGTGCAGAAGTCGGATGAAAGCTTCATGCTCGTGCGCAACGGCTGCATCTGCTGCACCGTTCGCGGCGACCTCATTTCCACGTTGCAGGAGTTGTCAGAGCGGCAAGCGTGGGGTGAAATCGACGCCCTGGAGCGCGTCGTGATCGAGACGACCGGTCTCGCCGACCCGGCCCCGATCCTGCACACATTGATGAATGATCAATCGCTTCTGGAGAACGGCTACGCGCTCGGCGCCGTCGTGACGACCGTCGATGCGGTCAACGGATCGGAGACTCTCGACAATCATGCAGAGGCGGTGAAACAGGCCGCTACTGCCGATGTATTGCTTCTCACCAAAAATGATCTCGCAGGCGCGAGCGCAGTCTCAGCGCTGCGCGACCGCATTGCGGCCATCAATCCGGGCGCGCGTATTGTCGAAGCCATTAACGGTCAAATCGCTCCAGATGAATTCTTTGCCTCGGCCCTCTATCGGCCGGAAGGCAAAAGTGCCGAGGTTCAGAACTGGCTTAATGCCGAGGCTTATGCCGCCGCTCACTCCCATGCGCATGCCCACGAACACACCCATGATCGCAACCGCCATGGCGAGCGGATCAAGGCCTTCTGCATCGTGAGGGATGAGCCGATCTCGTGGACCGGCTTCTCAGCGTGGCTTGATCTGGTGAGCGCGATGCGCGGCAATGATCTCCTGCGCGTCAAAGGCATCATCAATGTGAGCGAACACCCTTCTCGGCCCATTGTTATTCACGGCGTGCAACATATTTTTCATCCACCCATTCAGCTCGACGAATGGCCGAGTGAGGATCGCCGCACGCGCATTGTGTTCATCACAAGGGACATCGATCGCGAAACGATCGAGGACACGTTGCGCGTCTTCGAACGGCGCGGCGCACGAACGCGCCGGACCCCCACGGTTTGAACTGCGTATAGGTACGCCCAAACGTCTTAAAAACCGCATAGTCGGGTCCTTGCACTCTCGTGTCCGGCAATAATATTGCGCTGAGCGCCACGAGCGGCGCAACGCCGTTACATTGTGCAATGCCCAGCAAATGTGCATCTCATGAGAAATCGTGCACGATCAAATGTTTGATCCATTCGCGTCCTGAAGGCAGACGGTTCAAATAATACCGTCAAACGCAGTCACAAATGTTTTTGCATGGCGTGAAATAAATTGCTGGCGACCGTCGCTATATTCCCCTAACGAGCATGCCTCCAGCCCAGCTGCGATGCGTGATCGTCGGCGCAACCGGGATGCATTCCATGAAAATCCGCGTTGGTTTCGACATTGTTTATGAGTTTGCTGCGCCGACTTCCATGGTGCTGATGCTCAACGTGCATCCCTCGCGCCGCGGCGATCTGCTCAGGCCCGATGCGTTGCGTTTTGCGCCCGCAGTGCCGACCAGCACCTACATCGACGGGTTCGGCAATGTGTGCACGCGGCTCGTTGCCCCCAAAGGCGATCTCCACATTTCCACCGACGCCATCCTGGCCGACTCGGGACGAGCGGACGAGGTCGCGGTCGGCGCGCGCCAGCACGAGGTCGCGGAGTTGCCGAACGAGGTCCTGGTGTTTCTGCTTGGCAGCCGCTACTGCGAAACCGAGCCGCTGATGAGCATGGCCTGGGCGCTGTTCGGCAACACCGTGCCGGGCTGGCCGCGCGTACAGGCAATCTGCGATTTCGTGCAGTCGCATGTGCGCTTCGGCTATCAGTTCGCCCGGCCGACCAGAACCGCCGCGCAAGTGGCGGTCGAGCGTTGCGGCGTCTGTCGCGACTTCATGCATCTAGCGGTCACGCTCTGCCGCTGCATGAACATTCCGGCACGCTATTGCACCGGCTATCTGGGCGACATCGGCGTGGTGCCCGATCCCGATCCGATGGATTTCAGCGCCTGGTTCGAGGTGTTTTTGGGCAACCGCTGGTACACGTTCGACGCCCGGCACAATACGCCGCGCATCGGCCGCATTCTGATGGCCCGGGGCCGCGACGCGGCCGATGTCGCCATCAGCACGACGTTCGGCAACAACACGCTCAAACGATTCCTCGTGCACACCGATGAGATGGTGGAAGCGCCGCCGTATTTCGAGCTGATGAAGGTCGCGTAACCAACGGACCATCAGCTGGCGGCGCAAGCCCGGCACGGCTGCGCCGTCACCGTGAAATCTTCATGGTGCGAAGCTCAGCGCGTTGGTGAGATCGCCCGCGGCCGCACGCACGCCCGGCAACGGCTCGAGCGCGAAGCGGCGGCTCAGAAACTTGATAATCGAAGTCGTGTCGTACTGCGTGTGATCGACAAATCCGCGCCGCGCAAACGGCGAGACGATGAACGTTGGAATGCGCGTGCCCGGCCCGAAGCGGTCTCCTTTCGGCGGCGGCGCGTGGTCCCAGAAACCGCCGTTCTCGTCATACGTGACGATCACCAGCATCTTGCCCCATTGCAGACTCTTGCGCAGCCGCTGCAGGATATCGTTGACGTGCGCGTCCCCGGTGAGGAGATCCGTATAGCCGGGATGCTCGTTGACCCGGCCCACTGGCTTGTAAAAGGCGACCGGCGGCAGCGTCCCGGCATCGATGTCGCGAAGAAAGTCGTCCCCGTCTTTGAGGTATTTCGCGCGATCCGCAGTCCCCGGTGCAAAGCGCACATGATAGTTGAACGGCTGATGATGCGGCTGAAATATCGGGCTGCCCGGCTCGCGGTTGTAGATAACGTGCCGTTTCTCGCTTGGCGGCCTTCGGCCATCTTCCTCGGCAAGCCGCCAGCCGCCCGCGTACCAGGCCCAGTCGATGCCCCTTGCTGACAGCGTATCGCCCACCGTCTTTGTACTCTGCGGCGGCAGCGGCAACTTGGACTCGTCCCCGGCCGGATCGGCGTAATCGAGATTGCCGCCGGGCGCCGGCGGAATGCCGCTCGGCTGATACGGCGGCTGGAACGTATTGACCGCGTAACCGTCGGCGGTCACCTCATCGCTTCCGGCGTTGTAGACCTGAACAGCGCCGATGGTGGCCGACGGCGAGCCCGGCTTCTTCTTCAGTCGTCCAGCCTCGTCCAGCACGACGCGCATGCGCTCGGGCGCATCCACGAACTTTGGCGTGCAGGCGCAAATGAGCCAGTGGTGATTCAAATACGAGCCGCCGAACGCGCCCATGAAGAAATTGTCGGCGAGCGTGTACTCGCTGGCCCACTGCCAGCCTTTGAGCGTGCTGCCGTCGAAATGCGCCATGGTCCAGCCGCCCACATTCGACATGGCGACGAACATGTTGTTGCGCCCACCGTTGATCTGCTCCTGGTTGTGAAAGAACGCATGGATGGGATTGGGAAGGAGCTGGGCGGGGGAGAAATTGAGCGGCGGTGCCTCGATGGAAAACGGCCGATTGGGCAGAAGCGGGAAACGGGGATCCGGTTTGCCGCTGTCGAATACGACGAGATAAGGGAGCGGCTTGCCGTCGTGATCGAGCTGCGTCTTCTCCTCGTCGGTCGCCTGCGCAATCCCGTTTGCTCCGGGGAAAAATCCATAGAGGTGATCGAAGCTGCGATTCTCCGGATAGATCACCACGATGGTCTCGATCCGCGCCAGGTCCTCGTCGGATACCTGCGCGGTCGCGCCCGCGCAGGCGAGCATGCTTGCCGCCGCAATGCCCAGGATCGTTGCTGCAGTCGTTATGCAGTTTCGCATGAGGATTCCCGATCGGTGCTGCATGCTCAGTTCTGTTCCCTCTCCCACCGAAGTCGGATTTATCCGACTTCGGCAGCTTAGGGCGCCGAACTCGGGTAAACCCGAGTTCGGTGGGAGAGGGTTAGGGTGAGGGGTAAAGACTTCCAATTATTTGTGGCCCCCTCACCCCAACCCTCTCCCCGCTGGGGAGAGGGAGCCCACCGTGCTCGCGGCCCCGATGTTCATCACGTCTCGGTCCGCAATTCAATGCAGCCGAATGAGCGCGAGGCCCCCGACGATGAGCAATGCGGCGACGACACGCGCCGGCAAAAGCGGCTCCTTTAGCAGAAACACCGCGAACGCCGAGCCGAAAAGAACGCTGGTCTCGCGCAACGCCGAGACGATGGCAATGGGCGCGACCGTCATGGCCCAGATGGCGATGCCGTAAGAGAGAAGCTGCAAAGCCCCACCCACGAGGCCGACTTTCCAGTGGCGCAACATGGCGGGTATTCTTCGCCCGCGCGCAGCGCCATACGCGGTCAGCAGCACGCCGTTGCCGGCGAACAGGCAGGCCGTATAGCTGTGCGGACTTCCGGCGAGCCGGGCGCCTATGCCGTCAATGAGCGAATAGGCGCAGATGGTCACGGCCGTGAACAGGGCGAGCGCGACGGCACGCGGCTCGAAACGCGCAAGCTCGCGTCCGCCGCGCGTGGAGAGGAGAATAACGCCGGCCGCAAGCGCAATGATGCCGCTCCATCCGGACAGGCCCAGCTGCTCGCCGACGAGCGGCGAGCTGAGCGCCGCGGTCATCACCGGCGCCGTGCCGCGCGCAAGCGGATAGATCTGGCCGAGATCGCCGATGCGATACCCTTCGCTCAGGGCACCGAAATAAAGGATGTGCACGAGCATTGAGGCAAAGAGCCAGGGCACTGCAGCGGCAAGCGGCAGCCCCACAAAGGCAAGCAGCACAAGCGCCACGATTCCTGCCCCGAGCGCGATCAGCGCGGTGACCGAAACCGTGTCGACACCAACCTTGATCGCAGCATTCCAGGCCGCGTGACACGCAGCGCCGAACAGTACGGCTGCAAACACAAACCAGTCCACCCTTCACCTCGTCATGCGCGGGTGATGACGCCATGCATCGAGTTATCCACAGCAACCGTCTCAACTTGCAAGAGTCTGATTGGTCAATCGCCTGCCGGTGAGCGATGCTGTTGCGCACCTGGCTTCTTTCAGCTTGCGGCATCCAGCAAAATGAATTGGACCTTATCGCGTGCGGCCGCGGCAATGTTCGCGCTGCCTGCGCTTCTCGCAAGCATTGGTTGCGCTTTGGCACAGTCGGTCGGGCCGCCCCTGCCGGAGTGGCTGCGGCTAGCGCGGGTGGCTGGCGCGCAGCTCTTCTCCGAGATGACCGCCCGTGAAATAGAAAAGAGCGTTTCTGCGCTTTCCGCCCAGCATGTCTCCGTGATCGAGGCGGACTCCGATCTGTCCCGCTGGCTCACGGACAGCGAGTTCGAGCGCGACCTCGCCTTGATGCGCCGCTACACGGAAGCGGCGCACCGAAAAGGCATGCAAGTCGTCTGGTACACCCCGACGCTCGAAGTGCTGAGTCCGCAGGCGCGTCAGGGGAAGCGCTCCATGTATCAGATGCAGCCGGATTGGGTGCAGCGGGGGCTCGACGGCAAGCCGAATGTGTTCATGGGAAAGCGCGCGCGCGGACGCGTGCATTGGGTTGATCCGGACACGGAAAGCGCCTGGATGTCTCCGCACTCGCCCTATGCGGACGCCTTCATCGCACGCATCAGAAAGATCGCCGCAACCGGTGTCGATGGTATCTGGCTCGATGTGCCGCTCTATAACGACATTGCCGTGGACTGGGCGGACACAAGCGCAGGTGCCGCCGCCAAATTCAGGCAGGATACCGGTCTGGCGATCCCGCAAACAGCCGATTGGAATGATCCGGGGTGGCGACGGTGGATCGCATGGCGGCATCAGGAGATTGCAGCCTTCATCCTGCGCATTCACGAGGCTGCGCGCGCGGTCTCGTCCGACATCGCGACCATCGTCGAAACGATGACGATGGATCACGATGGCGCGACCATTCTCGCACTCGACGGCAGCACGCTGAAGTCGATTCCCGGGCTGATCCAGGTCTGGGAGGTCGACGGGCTGAGCGACAGAACGGGCATGCGCGAGGCGAAGCCGGATGATTGGGTCAGCCTCATCGGCATGTCCAAGTTCGCCAAAGGAGCGTCGGGGCAAAAGCCTTCCTGGATTTTTACGTACGGCGAGGGGATCGATGACGCGTTGCTTGTCATGGCGGAGGCGCTCGCGGCCGGCAATCATCCCTACGAAACCAAAATCCCGCAGATGACCACGAGCGTGGGCGCAGCGTACCGCACCGTCATGTTCGCATGGGCGAAAAGCGAGCAACAGCGGCTGTTCGCGAGCGAATCGGCAGCCACCGTCGCGCTCTATTACTCGCCGGCAAGCCGCGACTATCTCGACCGCGCCGCCGGAAGCGGACTGTTTGCCAGCATCAGAAACAAGGATTCGTTGTGGTGGGCGAACGAGCGCAGCGACAGCATCTATTCGCTGACGTATCTCGCGGAATACCGCGGTATCACCAAATGGTTGCTGCACAATCATATCCCGTTCGACATCATTGTCTGTCCGGATGCCGCCGAGCTCGCGCGCTACCGAACCGTCATTGCTCCGGCGCTGGCGGCCATCTCGGATGAGGATGCCGAGGTCCTCGACGAGTACGTGGCAAAAGGCGGCCACCTGATCACCACCGGCGCAAAACCGGCAATGCTCGATGCCTTCGGAACGGAGCGCGCCAGCGCCGGCTTGCGCTCGCTCGCTTCCGGCAAGCTCTCGGCGCTTTCGCCGCAAGCAAGCCCTGCCGGACGCGCAACGCACATCCCGCAGCTCATCGGAGCCTCTTACCTCAAATCCGATTCTGCCGAAGCGGCGCGACTGCTGTTCGATGCGTTCGGTAAATATCTGCAGTCTTCCATTGCCACCAATGCAGGCAGCAATGTGCACATGGAGCTGAGGACGCACGGGAGCGAGATGCTCCTGCACTTCATCAATCCCGAACGGCTGTGGAATCGCCGCGCGCCAAGAAGCCGGCAAGTGGCGGTCGCGATGGAGCTGCCGGCGAATGTGAGCGTAATAGGCGTAGAGCTCACGGCGCCGCAGCTTTCGCAAGCAGGCAAACGCATTGCCTTGCCGTATCGGGTTGAGGGAGGGCGACTTTCATTTACGGTGCCGCTGCAGGCCTACGGCCTCGTTGTGATCTCCACGACTCCACCATAGGCATGAAGCGTCAGTCCGAGCCCCTATTCTTCCATATTCGCCGGGCAGAAAGGCCCGCACCTGGCCGGGGCCCCCTTTCGTCATGAGCTTGCAAATGCGACGCCTGCTGCGCGGTCTCGCGCACTCCTTCGCTGGCGAGATGCGGACTATCTCTGCCGCATTCCCGCATGCGGGCAAAGTTGCGGCGGGCCTGCTTGCAGCTGCGGTGCTCGCCCTGGTGACCCTGAACAACATTCCGTCGCGTCAAGCTCAGGAAGCAGAAGACCTGGAGCGTTTGTCTGTTTCCCCGCTGCAGAAACAGGACGCGTATGCGCGTGTGAGGAACGAGAGCGCAACCGCAACCGAAAACGGCAGCGCCGCCGGTTTTCCGCGCGCAGTAAGGACGGTCCGCTTTGTCGACCCGCAGATTGCACGGCAGGGCAGCCGGAGCCGGGCCTTTGCGGCAAATGCCTGGCTCGAGGACATGAAACTTGCCGACGGAAGTCTCCGCTTGCGCATTCCATTGCAGGGCAGCTTGCAGAATCCCGCATGGTCGCCCGACGGCGGCTCCATTGTCTTCACCCGCTTCCGCAAGGGCTACAACAAAGGGCCCGCCGATCTCTATGTCTTCGACCTGAACCGCAACGTGCTCACGGCTTTGGTGGCGGATGGGACCGACAATGTCTCGCAGCCCGGCTCGACCTGGAACGCGCGCACGGGGCAGATCGTGTTTTCATCGGACCGCGACGGGCACGAGGAGCTGTTCGTCGTGGCCCCTCAGGGCGGGCAAAGCACGGCCCGCAAGATCACGTCGCGCTCCTCGCTCATGGCACTGGAGCCCTCCTTTGCGCCCGATGGAGGGCGGCTGGTCTTTGAGACACGCGTGCGGGGAGAAGGCGCGCGCGGGCGCATTACCATGCTCGACGTTGCGGAAATGCGCTACGAGGATTTGACGAGTGCGAACGACGATTGCCGGCAGCCGAACTGGTCGCCGCGCGGCGATTACATCCTTTATCAGAAGCGGACCGGCTCGCGCTGGAGCATATGGCTGTACGATATTGCCAAAAAAACGCATCGTCTGGCGACCGCGGCGGGCGACGGCGACAAGACCGATGCAAGCTTCTCCCCGGATGGCGGTTACATCGTCTACAGCGGCGAATATGGCGATCGGGAAGGAGAGTATCTTCTCGCCGTCCCGCTTGCCGGAGGTGCGCCGATGCGCATCACGCGCCACGCCGGCTATCACGGTGCGGCAAGCTGGTCGCCTGATGGCTCGTACCTGGTGCAGGAAGCCTCCGAGCGCAGCTCGGGCCGCGAGCCCTCGAGCACGCGGCTCGTCATCACGCCCGTGCAGCTGAAAACGGCAACACCGTAGGGGTGGGTTGAACGAAGTGAAACCCATCGCGATCATTGATCGGTTTCGCTGCGCTCAACCCATCCTACGTCTCGAGCCCGTGACAGCGTCGGATGTCGCGCGCCTCGTCGTGCCGCCCGAGCGCCTCGAGCGCACCCGCCAGGACCGAGGCCGCGTTCTGCGTCCACTGATGCGTCGCACCGAATGCCCGCGCATGGATCTCAAGTGCCTGGCTCGCGTGCTCGCATGCCTCCTCGGCGCGCCCGCAAAGCGCGAGCAGTTTTGCATATTCGTGGCGCAGGAAACCAAAGCTCGTGTGCCCGTGATTGCCCGTCTTCGTCCAGGTGGCGATGGCCTGGCGAAAGAGCGGCTCCGCCTCCGTGCAGCGGCCGCAGTCGCGCAGCACCCTTGCCAGCCCGCTTTTCCAGTCCGCAGCAAGTGAATGATCGCAGCCAAGCGTTAATTCGCCGATGCGGATGCTTTCCCGAAACGCCGCTTCCGCCTGCTCGAGCCGCCCCGTGCGCGTGAGAAGATTGGCAAATTTGTAGAGCCGCTTCGCGTACATGTCGCTCTCGCGGCCGCACCTTTTTTCAACGATGTCGATTGCTTCGCGTAAAAGCGCCTCCGCCTCTGCGTATCGGCCTATATCCATGAGCACGACCGCGAGATTGTTCAGCCGCGTGGCAACCCGAACGTGATCGCGGCCCAGCGATTTCGTGCCGATCTCGATCGAGCGCCGGTAGAGCGGCTCAGCTTCGGCATAGCGGCCGGTGTTCAGGAGAAGGTTGGCAAAGTTGTTGAGCCACTGACCCACGTCGGGGTGCTCTTCGCCAACAAGCTTTTCGCCCAGCGCAAGCGCCTCGCGATAGAGCGGCTCCGCAGCCGAGAAGGCCGAGCGTCCATTGAGAAAATTCGCGGCGGCATCGAGGAGCCGCGCGAGCTCCTCGCTTTGCATGCCGATGCGCTGCGCTTCCTCGCGCAACTCCAGCACGTGGGGAAGGAGCTGCGCGCATCGGGGCCAGCAATCCGGGTTGCCGTAGCCCTCGTCGGGAAACGCCGCGGCCAGCCTGCGCACCCCTTTTTCGACGGCGGTCGCGAGCTTGTTGGACGCATTAAGCCGCGCGCGCATGGCTGCGCGGACGAGGCGATGCAGGGAAACGGCAGGCGCGCCGTCCGGGCCGACGACATGGTCGATCAGCGACACTTCGGTGAGCGCCATCAGCGCTTCCGCGCGGTCGTCCTCGGACAGAATGGAGTCATCGAGGAGATCGAGTGGAATGCGATCGGCGCCGAGCACGGCAAAGAAGGCGAGCAGTGCCTCGGTTGCCGCACATGCTTTGCAGGCCTGCTCGATGGCGAGCCCGAAGGTCGCTCCCACACTGTCCGGATACGCGGCACCGCGGGGCGCCCGGGCGATGAGATCCTCGAGCCGCTCGCAGTAGCGGTCGAATGACATGCCGGTGAGCCGCACATAAGCACCGGCGTGGTCGAGGGCGAGCGGAAGGTTGCCGAGCGCCGTGGCAAGTCGGGCAGCGCCCTCCCGATCCTTTCGGCCCGAGCGCGTGAGCAGGAAGGTGACCGCGGATTCCGGATCCAGCAGATCGATCTCGATCTCCGCCGCGCGGCCGACCCAGTCCGCCCAGCGGGTCGTGATGATGAGCCGGGCGCCGCGCCCCGGCACAAGATCGGCAAGGAGCTCCGGACTCTCCACGTTGTCGTAGACCAGGAGCCACGGCGTGCCCGAACGGCCGATCTTGTGCAGCGCCCCGAGCGCGGCAATCTTCACATCGTCCTCGCGCGCAAGCTGCGGATCCAGCTCGGATGCAAGCTCGGCAAGGCTGGTGGTCAGCACCGCGCGATCCTGCGCGGGCGCCCACCACACCCCGGCGTAGTGGCTGGCGTTGCGGTGCACGTACTCCGCCACGATCGAAGTCTTGCCAATGCCGCCCATGCCGTGCAGCGCAACCTGCGCCACAGAGGCGCTGCCTGCGAGCGTGCCGTGCAGGCGGTCGAGCAGAACGTCGCGGCCGGTAAAATGCGGATTGCGCGGCGGCACGCCATGGAACATTTTGCCAGAAACGACGCTCTTGGCGCGCAGATCGGTCGCGGCGCCCGCAGCCGCCCTCAAAATGCGCCGCCTGCGTTCCTGCGGATCGTCGACGCCGACGAGATCGGTATACTGATAGGCGGCAAGCAGGCCCTCCGGCTGGAAATCGTCGATGCGAAGCGGAATGAAACGCCGCTCAAGCCCGCTACGATGGCGTGCGGCCATGAAGGCAGTCCACTCCTGTCGCGTATATTCGGATTTTTCGTAATCGAGGGAGAGCAGCGCGATGAAGTGCCGGCACTTTTTGATTGCCTCGTGCATCTCGGCGATGAAATTTGCGCCGCTGACGAAATCGTAGTCCTGCACGCGCACGCTGTAGCCCGTGGCGGCAAGCGTATCGGCAACCTCCTGCGCGATGCCCGCGCTCGATCCGCGCCGGCTGATGAAATAGTCAAATTCGAAATCGCCGTCCGTGCGCACTTTGCCCGCGAACTGACTGCCGCCAGGAGACCGGGATGCTTCGCTCAATGTCATGGCATGCGCGCCTGTGGGCGATGATACCGAGCTTTTACTTTGCAGGGGAAGATAAAGTACGGTTTTGGTTACAGAACTTGAAGGTGGCGGCGACGATGGACTGAGCGACCCTATCGCGGAACTCGGCGGTTGCCACCGCCAGCTCCTCCTCGCGGTTGACGAT
>JBKPOZ010000036.1:0-5657 GCA_046733355.1 Pseudomonadota bacterium
GCCCCGAGGCCTGGAAGATTGCGGAGGAATGGAATCAACGCTGGCAAGCGGTGCGCTGTGGTGATGCGCGACCCTTGATAGATGTTTCAAAGCTAACTCGTGATGATGCTGAGGCGGCTCGGCGCTATCCTTCTGGCTCTATTGGCGCTGCCTTTCAGCGTTACATCCGAACACCTGAATGGTCCTCGCGAGCGTACTCTGCCCGGATCAAGGTTTGGTGGCCCGCTTGGTATCGCATACGGGCCATGTGGGGAGATGTAAACCCAAATACCATCACCTTCGATCAAATGTCTTGCTGGCGCGCCGCACTTGAAAAACAATGCGGCCGTGGGGTTGCTCATAAGACCTTTCGCGTTTGGCGGGCCTTCTGGAAAATCATGGAAGGAATGCGCGTGGCGGTAGTCGCCGATCCCTCCCGCGGAGTTCGCAATCGTGCGCCCACTCCCCGCTGGCAGCGATGGAGCGAAGGTGAAGCGGTGCGGCTTGTGAAAGCAGCATGGCGCAAAGGCTATTGGGGTCTCGCTTGCGTAATCGCGGTAGCCTGGGATTCGCAATTCTCTCCAGTCGATATTCGCACACTACGCGCTCGGCATCGCGCTGTTGTTGATGGCCGCTTGATCTTCGACCGGCAAGCCGATGGAAGAGCAAAGACGGGACGTGCTGCGATCGGAACACTATCGCCGAGGACCGAACGTCTGGTTCGTGCATACCTTGATGAACCGAAAATCGAACTGCTTCCCGACGCCATTCTGTTCCGCAATCGCTCGGGAAATTCATACCGTGATGACACGCTCGGAGACGATTTTGCAGACATCAGAGAATTGGTGTTCCCCGGAGATAAACGGCGGCTGATGGATATGCGTCGCTCTGGAGTCGTGGAGGCGATTGCAGGCGATGCGGGGCCGATAGGCTTGGCTGCTAAACTAGCCAATTCGATTCAACGTTCGAATGCCCTTCATCGAACGTATGCCCCGGTAGACATCGAAGCTGTCCGTAATACGGATGATGCTCGCCTCAGGGGTCGTCGCAAGATGCGCGCCGCGAACATTTCGGGAGCAAAAGTATCAACTGGACAGTCGAGTCGAGTATCAACTGAGAAGGGGAGGGCGGGCTAAGTGTTTGATGTATTGGCGACCCCGGCTGGATTCGAACCAGCGACCTTCAGCTTAGAAGGCTGTTGCTCTATCCCCTGAGCTACGGGGCCACGACCACACGGTTTTATCGCACCCGTACGTAGGCTCGCCAGCGCGCGGCGAAAGAGCTCGACGACTGCAGCAGATTACCGCGGCAATGCCCGATGCGCGCCGCGCCCGCGCTTGGCCACGACCTCGACACGTTTTGACCGTCCTGTTGGGCCGCCGCCCGGCACCCCCGCGGGCGGAATGCGGAGGTTTCCCGAAATGGTTGCGCTTGCCCGCGCTGCCCTTGCAGCTGCGACCTTCATTCTCTTCGCCGTCCCGAGCTTTGCCGCCGACAAGCCGTTCCAGCGTCCCGAGCTCGACGATGCCGCCATCAAGCTCGAAGCGCAGATCAAGACGGAAGCAGGCCAGGTCACCAAATCACCGGCGGTCTTGCGCCGCGAGATCGATGCCGCCTTCGCACGCAAGGATTTCCGCGCAGGCATGCAGCTGCTCGGCCAGCTCGTCTCGGTCGCGCCGCAGGACAGTGCGGTATGGCTGCGGCTGGCCAAAGCCGTCCTGCAAATCCGGCCGGGTAATGACAAGGAGCGCACGCTTCTCCTCGAGCGCGCAGCGACCACCGCCTATATCGCCTATCAGCGCTCGACGAGCAGCACGGAGGAAGCCGAAGCGCTCGTCGTTATCGGGCGCAGCTATGCGGACCGCTCGCTCTGGCGGCCGGCGCTTGATGCGCTGCGCATCTCGCTCGAGCTGCGCGAGATCGCCGACGTGCGCCAGCAATACGAACGCCTGCGCGCCGAATACGGATTCCGCCTTCTCGATTACAGCGTCGACTCCGATGGGGTGTCCCCGCGCGCGTGCTTCCAGTTCTCGGAAGATTTGGCCAAGCGCGTCGATTTCTCGCCTTTCATCGTCGTTGCCGGCCAGGACAAGCCGGCTATTTCCGCGCAGGATCGCCAGCTCTGCATCGAAGGGCTCAAGCACGGCGAGCACTACGGCATCACGCTGCGCACAGGCATTCCCTCGGCGGTGAAGGAGTCGCTCGCGAAAACCGCCGAGTTCAACGTCTATGTGCGTGATCGCACACCGTCCGTCCGCTTCACCGGCAAAGCCTATGTGCTGCCGCGCACCGGCCAGCGCGGCATCCCTCTGGTCAGTGTCAACGCCTCGAGCGTCAATATCGAGATTTACCGCGTTGGCGACCGCAACCTGCTCGACACCGTGCTCGGTTATGACTTCCAGCGCGCGTTGTACCGGGACGATATCGAGCGCCTGTCGGCGCGCCGGGGCGCGCTCGTCTGGAAAGGGGAGATGAGCGTCGAGCGGACGCTCAATGCGGACGTCACCACCGCTTTCCCGGTGGAGCAGGCGGTCGGCACGCTGATGCCCGGCATCTACGTCATGGTCGCCCAGACAACCGCCCCCGCGAAGGACGAATACGAGTCGCTCGCAACGCAGTGGTTCATCGTTTCCGATCTCGGGCTGACCGCGTTCTCCGGCAATGACGGCGTGCATGCGCTCGTGCATTCGCTTGAAACCGCGCAGCCCAAGGGCGGTGTCGAGGTGCGGCTGCTCTCGCGCGGCAACGAAGTGCTCGCGACCAAGCGCACCGACGATGACGGGCACGTGCAGTTCGAAGCCAATCTCGCGCGCGGGGAGGGCGCGCTCGCGCCCGCCATGCTGGTCGCGGCCGATGGCACGACCGACTACGCGTTTCTGAGCCTCAAGGGGCCGGCGTTCGATCTCAGCGACCGCGGGGTTGCGGGCCGGCTCGCCCCCGCAGGGCTTGACGCTTTCGTCTACACCGAGCGCGGCGTCTACCGCTCCGGCGAGACGGTTCACATCACTGCGCTCCTGCGCGACCCGCAGGGAACGGCTGCGCTCAATGTGCCGCTCACGCTCGTCATCGAGCGGCCCGATGGCGTCGAGTACCGCCGTCTCGTGCTCAACGATGAGGGGCTCGGCGGGCGCGCACTCTCCCTCGCACTCGTGCCCTCGGCGCCCACCGGTACATGGCATGTGCGCGCTTTTGCGGATCCCAAGCGGCCACCTGTCGGCGAGGCGCGCTTTCTCGTCGAAGATTACATTCCCGACCGCATCGAGTTCGATCTCACGACAAGCGCGAGCAATATTTCCGGATCGAGCCCCGCCGAGATCACCGTCGACGGGCGGTATCTTTACGGCGCGCCGGCAGCAAAGCTCGAGCTCGAGGGCGAGGTGATTGTTGCGCCCGCCAAGGAGCGCACGGGATTTGCCGGTTATCATTTCGGCGTCGCGGATGAGGCGGTCGAGACCACGCGGCGGCCGCTCGATGCGCTCCCGCAAACAGATGCAAACGGGAAAGCGCGTTTTTCCGTCAACATCAGCAGGCAGCCCGTCACCACTCGTCCGTTGGAGGCGCAGATCGTGGTGCGCATGGCGGAGGCGGGCGGCCGCGCCGTCGAACGCAACCTTTCGCTGCCGGTGCTGCCGGGCGGACCCATGATCGGCATCAAGCCGCTGTTCTCCGGCCGCTCATTGGGGGAGGGGGAGAGCGCGAATTTCGATGTCGTGCTCGCTTCGCCCGAAGGCACGTCCATTGCCGGAACGGGACTTCGCTATGAGCTTCTCAAGCGCGAGACCCGATACCAGTGGTATCGCCGCGACGGCGCCTGGGAATTCGAGCCGGTGGAGTCGACAAAACGCATCGCCGACGGCACGATCACCACAGCGGCCGAGCGACCCGCGCGCATCTCGCTCCCGGTGCAGTGGGGCCGGTATCGTCTGGAAGTCTCCACGACCGACCGGAACGGCCCCGTCTCGTCTGTCGATTTCGATGCCGGCTGGTACGCGGAGGCGAGCGCCGAGACTCCCGACATGCTGGAGATCGGCCTCGACAAGCCCGAATACATGAGCGGCGACACCATGACGGTCGCGCTAACCGCGCGCACCGCCGGTAAGGTGACGGTGCACGTGATCGGTGACCGCCTCGTCTCTACCGTGACGCAGGATGTGACGCCGGGCACGGCCCGCTTGCCCATCAAGGTGGGAAACGACTGGGGCAGCGGCGCCTACGTGGTCGCAACCTTGCGCCGGCCGCTCGACGCGAAAGCCGAGCGCATGCCCGGCCGCGCCCTCGGCGTGCAGTGGTTCTCGATCAACCGCAAGGCGCGCGCCCTCGCGGTTAATCTGCAGCTGCCCGATCTGCTGCGCCCCAACAGCACGCTGCGCATTCCGGTGAAGCTCAACGGACTTGCGCCGGGCGAGGAGGCGCGCATCGCCATTGCCGCCGTCGACGTCGGCATTCTCAACCTCACCCGGTACAAGCCGCCCGCGCCCGACGATTATTTCTTCGGCAAGCGCCAGCTTTCCGCAGAAATCCGCGACCTTTACGGCCAGCTCATCGACGGCATGCAGGGCGTGCGCGGCGCGATCAAGACTGGCGGCGATGCGGGTGCGGAGCTGCAGGGCTCGCCACCTGCGCAGAAGCCGCTTGCGCTCTATTCCGGCATCGTCAGTGTTGGCGGGGACGGAACGGCCGAGGTCGTCTTCGACATTCCGGATTTTTCGGGCACTGCACGGGTGATGGCGGTGGCCTGGTCGAAGGACAAGGTCGGACGGGCGACCGGCGATGTTACGATCCGCGATCCGCTGGTTCTCACCGCCACCTTGCCGCGCTTTCTCCTGTATGGCGATCACGGCACCATGCATGTCGACATCGATAACGTCGAAGGCGCGCCGGGCGACTATCAACTTGAACTGCACAACGAAGGCGTGAACGTGCTTGGCAGTTTCACGCCCGCCACGGTGCGCCTGGCGGCGAAACAGCGCAGCGCGCTGTCCATTCCGCTGAGCGCCGCCGGAGCGGGCACAGCCGATCTGACGCTCCGCTTGAACGGTCCGGGAGACGTGCACCTCGAGCGCCGGTATACGCTCGCGGTGCAGCCCGCCACGCAGGTGCTTGCGCGCCGGACCGTCAAACCGCTCGCACCCGGCGAAAGCCTCACGCTCTCGCCCGATGTGTTTGCCGACCTGGTGCCCGGCAGCGGCAAGGTCGCGCTCTCGGTCGGACTCTCGAGCGCCCTTGATGCGGCCGCGCTCCTGGCGGCGCTCGACCACTATCCGTTCGGGTGCTCGGAGCAGATCGCCAGCCGCGCGCTGCCGCTCCTCTATGTCAACGATCTCGCAGCAGCCGCGCACCTGGCACTCGACGGCGCGGTGGATCAGCGCGTGCGCGATTCCATCGAGCGCCTGCTTGCGCGCCAGGGCTCGAACGGATCTTTCGGGCTGTGGTCGCCGGGGGGAGAGGACGTGTGGCTCGACTCCTACGTCACCGACTTCCTCACGCGCGCGCGCGAGCGCAACTTTGCCGTCCCCGAGTCGGCATTCAAGCTTGCGCTCGAGCGGCTGCGCAATTTCGTGGCGAATGCTTCGGATCCCGCCAAGGATGGCGGGCGCAATCTCGCCTATGCGCTGTATGTGCTCGCGCGCAACGGCACCGCGCCGATCGGCGATCTGCGCTACTACGCGGATGCGCGG
>JBKPOZ010000037.1:0-23063 GCA_046733355.1 Pseudomonadota bacterium
GTTCTGGATCCGGGCTGTTCTTCAAGATGTCCCGAAAATAGGGCGTGTCGATGGTCCCGGGCGCGACCGCGTTACAGCGGATGCCGTCGCGCACGTGATCGATGGCAATGGCACGGGTGAGCGCCGCCACCGCGCCTTTTGAGGCGCAATACGCCGCGCGGTTTGAGATGCCCACCTGCGCCACCACCGAGGCGGTGTTCACGATGGCGCCGCCGCCATTCTTCTTCATGGCGGGAATCGCATATTTACTGCACAGAAACACGCCCCGCACGTTCACCGCCATGAGCGCGTCCCAGGCGTCCTCGTCCGTCTCGAGCACACTGCCCACAATGCCGTAACCCGCGTTGTTCACGAGCACATCGAGGCGCCCGAACTCATCCACAGCGAACTCTATCATTCGCCGGACATCGTCCGTGCGTGCAACGTCAGTCTCGTTTGCCAGCGCGTGGGCGCCTTGCCGCGTGCATTCGGCGCCCACCGCTTCGGCGCTTGCGCCGCGCTTGTCGGCAATGACGAGGCGCGCGCCTTCGCGCGCGAACAGAAGCGCCGTGGCGCGCCCGATGCCGGAGCCGCCACCGGTGATGATGCACACCTTATCTTTGAGCCGCATGATTCATGCCCTTATCATGCCCCTCACCGCACCCTCTCCCCGTAAGGACGGGGAGAGGGAGTGCACGAGCGGTGCGTGCATCGGTTCAACAAGCCCCGCCATTTCACTCCCTCTCCCCGCGTTTGCGGGAGAGGGTGCGGTGAGGGGCGCGTTCATGGCTTGGTGTTGTCCACCCAGGCGAGGAGGTGGCGGGCGACGGCAACCAGCGTGCCGTGCTGATTCACCACGTTGATATCCGCAAGCGAGCGCCGCTTTTGTGCATCGATCTCCGCAATCGTGTAGGTCAGTGTCACCGTATCGCCGATGTAGACGGGTGCGAGAAAGCGCACGCGATCGTAGCCGAGCGAGACCGGCGTGGTCGCGCGCGTGGCGCCCCGGCATTGCTCGATCATCATGGTCGAGCACGTGGACATGTAGCCCACGATCAGCGCGCCATGCGCGATGCGCCGGCCGAATTTCGACGCCGCCATGTATTGCTCGTTGACGTGATTTACCGAGAAATCGCCGCTTATGCCGGCAAACATATAGATGTCGGTCTCGCCCACGGTTTTCGCGAACGTGACGCTATCGCCGATTTTGACGTTCTCTGTCATCTGTCCTCTGCGGTCTGATGCACACGCACGACGCCATCGCGCGCCAGCTCGGAAATCTCCGCGGGCGTAAAGCCGAGCTCCGACAACACTTCTTGCGTGTGCGCGCCAAGCGGCTGCGGCGGCAGGCGCACGCCGGCGCTTTGCCCATCATAGCGCACCGGGTGATTGACGAGCGTGACCTGCGCGCCGCTCTTGCCTGCGCCCGCAACCGTGATCAACGACTGCATGTGCCTGACCTGCGGATCTTCGATGATATCCGCATAGCTCTGCACGCGCGCGTGCCAGATCTGCGCCTGCTCCATGCGCTGCATCCATTCCTTGCTGTCTTTTTCCTTGAGTTTTGCGGCAATCAGCTCGCTGATCTCGTCGCGCTTCGACCACGCGTCCTGGTCGGAGAAGGAGGCGAGCTGCGGCTCGGCAATGACCTCGGAGAGACTCTTCAATGGGCTGAGCGATACCGCCATGTGGCCGTCGCGCGTGGCATATACACCGTAGGGCGCCGGGTAATACCAGCCGGCGATATGGCGCGGCGCGCTCACCGTCGCCGGTCTTGACGCGGCATTCATCCAGCTCACCAGCGATTCGACCTGGAGGTCGAGCGCCGCCTGCATGAGGCTCGCGTCGACGCGGCAGCCTTGACCCGTGCGTTCGCGTCGGAGGAGCGCCGCGAGAACGCCCATCGCGAACAGCGCCGCGCCGTGATGATCGACGGCCGATACGCCGACCGGCCGTGGGCCTCTCTCCTGATCGCCGGTAATCGCCATCAGTCCGAACAGCGCCTGCGCCAAAAGATCCTGGCCGGGACGCTGCGCATAGGGACCGTCAGGTCCGTACCCGGAGGCCGAGGCGTAGATCAGATCGGGCTTGTGCTTGCGCAGCTCGTTGTAACCAAGACCGAGCTTCTCCATCACGCCTGGACGGAAATTCTCTGCGAGCACGTCTGTGGATTGGATGAGCCTGAGGGCGATCTCCTTGCCTCTCGCCGATTTCAGATCGAGCGCCAGGCTGCGCTTGTTACGATTGGTGCAGGTGTGCAGCATGCTCTGGCCATCATGCCAGACATTGCCGCTGCTCCAGTGCCGCTGCCACGCGCCTTCCGGAGCTTCCACCGCAATGACGTCGGCGCCCAGATCGGCAAGCGCCTGAATGCCCATCGGCCCGAGCAGGAAATGATTGAAGCTGAGGACGCGAATGCCTTTGAGAAGATCAAGCATGGCGACTTTCTCGACCGCTCATTCCCGCGCAAGCGGGAATCCGGGACACGCCGAGCTGGGTCCCCGCTTTCGCGGGGACGATCGGGCGGGGCTCACGCGGCGATGGCGACAGGCGCGGTCGCTTTCGCGTCCTGCAGGATCATGTCCGCGCCTTTCTCGCCGATCATCACGATCGCCGCATTGGTGTTGCCGGAAACGAGCGTCGGCATGATGGAGCCGTCGACCACGCGCAGGCGCTCGATGCCGCGCACCCGCAGCCGCTCGTCGACGACGCTGGTGGCATCAGCCCCCATGCGGCAGGTGCTGGTGGGGTGAAATAGGGTGGCGCCGGTGGCGCGCGCAAAGGCGAGCAAGTCCGCATCGCTGGTGCATTCGGGCGGCGGCGCAATCTCCTGCGCGATGTAACGGCGCATCGCCGGCTGCCGCATGATGCCGCGCAGGAGCTTGAGACCCGCCACGATCGTGTCGCGGTCGGCCGGCGCGGAGAGATAGCGCGGGGCAATCGCGGGCGGCTGCATCGGGTCCGCCGATTTGATGCGCACGTAGCCGCGGCTCTGCGGCCGCAGCTGGCACACCGACGCGATGAATCCGGGGAACGGATGCAGTGCGGCGCCCACGCTGTCGGCGCTGAAAATGATGAAATGCACCTGCACGTCGGGCGTACCGACATGCGGCCCGGTGCGGAAGAAACCGCCCGCATACCCGGCGCCGATAGCAAGAAGTCCCTTGCGCGACACGCAATAGCGCAGCCCCGCTGCCATACGCCGGCGCCAGCTGTTGATCACGTCGTTCATGGTGATCGGCTCGGTGCAGCGAAACTGCATGCGAACCTGCAGGTGGTCCTGCAACTCGGCGCCGACGCCCGGCATATCGGCAATCACCGGGATGCCGAACTCCTGCAGCAGCGCAGGAGGTCCGAGGCCCGAGAGTTGCAACAGCTGCGGTGAATTGAACGCTCCTCCCGCAAGGATCACTTCTGCATTTGCGTGCGCGATGTGCGTGGCACCATTCTGTCGGTATTGCACGCCGATCGCGCGTCTGCCGGAGAAAAGAATGCGCGTGGCGAGCGCATCGGTAGCGATTGCGACATTGGGCCTTTGGCGCGCCTGCCGCAGATATCCCACCGCGGTCGAGCAGCGCCGGCCATTCTTCGCCGTGAGCTGAAAGTAGCCCGCGCCTTCCTGCGTCGGCCCGTTGAAGTCGTCATTGCGCGGGAAGCCTGCCTGCCCCGCTGCCTCGATGAAAGCTTCGCACAGGGGATGCGGCTCGCACACGTCCGAGACAGCAAGCGGCCCGCCCACGCCGTGCAGCGCGTCTTCCCCGCGTCCCTGGTCCTCGGCGCGCCGGAAATAGGGCAGCACGTCCTCGAAGCTCCAGCCGTTATTGCCGAGCTGGCGCCAATGATCGAAATCCGCGTGCTGGCCGCGTACATAGAGGAGCCCGTTGATCGAGCTCGATCCGCCGAGCACCTTCCCGCGCGGCTGAATGAGGCGGCGATTGTTGAGCTCGGGCTCCGGCTCCGATGTGTAAAGCCAGTTCACCCTCTTGTCGGCAAAGAGCTTGCCATAGCCGAGCGGGATGTGAATCCAGAGGCGACGGTCGTGCCCGCCTGCTTCCAGAAGGAGCACGCGATGCTTGCCCGATGCAGTCAGTCGGTTCGCCAGGACGCAACCGGCGCTGCCGGCGCCGACGATCACGTAGTCGAACGTCTCCGACGGAATGCCGCTCGCCACAGCTGCTCCCCCGTAGACCGGATGAGCGAAGCGATATCCGGGACATTGGTCCCGCATATCGCTAACGCTTATGCGGGCTACCGCTTCTCGTCACCCTTTTGTCGCGCCGGCGGTGAGCCCCGCGATATAGTAGTCCATCAGGAAGGCATAGATGATGAGCGGCGGCGCTGCCGCAACCAGCGCGCCTGCCATCAGCATGCCCCACTTATACACGTCGGCCTTGATCAGGCTCGTCACCGTTCCCACCGTGAGCACCTGCTGATCAGCGCTGAACAGGAAGGCGATCGGATAGACAAAGGCTGCCCAGGAGACGGTGAAGGCGAAGATGGTGGCGGCGATGATGCCGGGCAACGCCACGGGAATGAAGATACGCAGCAGCATCTGCATCTGTCCGGCGCCGTCCATTAATGCGGCCTCATCGAGCTCGCGCGGAATCGACTGGAAATAGCCGATCATGATCCAGGTGCAGAACGGCACGGTCAGCGTCGGATACACCAGCACCATGCTCCAATACGAGTTGAGCAGTCCGAGCCCGCGCACGATCTGGAACAGCGGAATGAAGAGCAGCGTGTCCGGCACCAGATACGTGAGAAAAATACCCGTGGCGAGGATGCCCGAGCCCCAGAACCGCATGCGCGAGAGCGAAAAGGCTGCCAGCACGCTCACCACCATGGTGACGGCGACGACGCAAACGGTAACGATCACGGTGTTCTTGAAATAGATGAGAAAATCCGTGCCTCCGAACAAGAGCCGGTACTGCTCGAAGGTAACCCCATTGGCGATGATCCACGGATTAGTCGCCATATGGGCAACTTCGGCATCGGTCTTGAGCGAGGTCACAATCATGTAATAGGGCGGCGTGAGAAAGAAGACCGCAAACAGGATCAGAAACACGTAGGACGTGATCAACGCCCAGCGGCGGTTACGCTTCAGGCTCGCCCGGCTGCCGACACGCGGATGCTCGGCGACGACTGTGGCGGCGGTCATGCGATCTCCTTACCGCGCTTGCGCACGCCGCGCAGTATGAATACCGCCGAGATGGCGAGGATCGGGAACATGAAGAGAGACACCGAAGCGCCGAGCGGCAGATCCCCGGAGCGGATGCCGAGCAGGAATGCATAGGTCGCGAACACATGCGTCATGTTGCGTGGTCCACCTGCAGTCATGATCTGCACGATGTCGAAATTGGCGAAGGTCACAATGAGTGAGAACAGGACCGTGATGGCAATGATGTTGCGCATCATCGGCAGGGTGATGTGGATGAAGCGCTGCCAGGCATTGGCGCCATCGATCTGCGCCGCTTCATAAAGCTGCTCCGGCACCGACTTCAGCGCAGCCAGGTACATGATCAGAAAGAATGGCGCGCCGTACCACACGTTCACCAGGATCACACAAAAACGCGCCCAATAAGGATTGCTCAACCACGCAATCTCGTGGCCGCCGAAACCCTGGATCAGCCAGTTGAAGGCGCTGTGGGTGGGGTCGAACAGCCACCACCAGCCGAGCGTGGAGAGCGCGAGCGGGATGACCCAGGGCACGAGCAGCATGCCGCGCCATTTGCGCTGGCCCTTGCTCGGCAGGTTGTTGACGAGGTGGGCGGTGAGAAGTCCGATCAGCGCTTTGAAGAACACCGCGGTGAGCGCAAAGATCGCCGACTGCTCGACTACCATCCAGAAGGTGTCGCGGCGCAGCAGATACGTGAAATTGCCGAGCCCGATGAACTTGGTTTGCGCCTTGTTGAGGGTGGCGAGAAACAGGGAATAGAGGAACGGATAGACGATAAGGCCAAGCACGATCGCGATCAGCGGGAAACACATGAGAAACGCGATGGTGCTGCGGCGGCGCATGAGCCGCCGCATTCCGCCCCGCCCAACCGCCGCCGTTGCCGGCTGCACCAGCGGTCCGGGATAGCGGCGGGCGATATCAACCATTGGAAGTCATGTAGCCCGGGTTGAGCTCCGGCGAAACCCGGGTTCATCTGAGGTGATCGGCGTCCCTGGGTTTCGCTCCGCTCAACCGAGGCTACATGTACTTAACTGCGCAGGAAGCCTTCGAGTTCGCCTTCCGCCCACTTGACCACCTGATCCATGGGCTCGTTGCCCTGGCAGAACTTGGCGACCATGATGGTGTGAATTGACTGGTTGTAGATCTGCGTCGCCACTTCGGGGCGCGCCGGATATCCGGTGATGCTCGGCTGCTGATCGCCGCGCGGCGGGTAGTTATAAACCGTGCCCGGAGGTGGCTCGACCTTCTTCCAGGTGTCGAAATCGTAATAGCTCTTGAAAGAGGGCAGGTCGTAGCCGACGGAGGCCTCCACGAGCTGGCGCGATTGCTCCTTCTCGGAGAGGAACTGCAGGAGCTGCTTCGCCGCAGACTTGTTCTCCGAGAACGACCAGACCCCATAGAAGAAGGGCAGCTGCCCGGCGAAGCGTCCTGCCGGACCGCGCGGCATGTCGTGCGTCCAGCAGTTCTCAGCCACCTTGATATTGTCCCGCTTGGCGACGGCCCAGGCGCTCGGCGGGTTCATGATTGCGGAACCGCGCCCCGAGATCAGCCAGCGATTATTGCCGGCGTCGTCCCAGGCGTAGACCTCGGGCGGATTAACCGCCATCAGCTTCTTGAAATATTCAAGCGCCGCACGCGTGGCGTCCGAGTTGACCTTGATGTTGTCCTTCTCATCCACCATCACCGAGCCGAAGCCGCGGAAGATGGCTCCGGTGCAATCGATCGCATCGCTGGTCTGGCCCATGGGCAGGCCGATCGGGAACCCCGCTTTGAACAGCTGCTCCGCACACTTGAGGTAGAGATCGTAATTCCAGCTCTCGACGAGCTTCGGGTCGCGATTGTCATTGGGAGGAAATATCGCCGTAAGATCAACGCCGCAGTGCTGCTTGTAGAGATCGCGGCGCGAGCAGCATGGTTTGATCTGGCTGCCGATGGTGGTCGGGATGCCGTGCCATTTGCCATTGAACTTGGCGAGGTATTCGGCGACCGGGCTGATCGGACCGGCCTTGGCGATGAGGGCATTGATGACGTCGTCCACCGGCTCGAGCACGCGCTGGTGCACCTGAATCTGCCACGCGCGGTGGGACATGATGTCGTGGCCGGCGCGCGCCTGCGCTTCGGCGCTTGCCGTCAGGATATCCTTGTCTCCCTGGGAGGTGATGTAGTCGATCGTCACCTCGACCTTGTTCTTCTCGCCCCATTCGTTGCACAGCTTGGTGAGGGTGTTGTTCGCGCCGGGGACCCAGTGGTCCCACACCCCGAGCTTCAGCTGCCCGGCCGCGTAGGAATGCCGCACGTAGGGCGCCGCAAGCGTTGCGGCTGCGCCCACCGCCGTGGTCTTGAGCAGGTTGCGCCGGGAAATGGCGTTTCGGTGCATTGTCTCCTCCGTTATCACGCTGTTCGTCTTTACCCGCAGTGTTGCGTGTTGGCACGAAAGATACAAGATGCACTGCGCCTCACCCCACGCTCTACCCACACGGGGCACAGTGAGTGAAACGCCTGTATTTGTTGAATTGAGGCACGTACCGCTCCCGCGCTCCCTCTCCCCGTTGTTACGGGCAAGGAGGTGAGGAGAGGGGCAGCAGTCAGCGAGCCGTTCAGTGCCGCCACTTGATGGAGCAGCCCATCGAGGGCAGCTGCTCCTGGGGACCCTGGCCGGTCTGCGCGACCTGCCGCATGGCTTCGTAGAGGTCGCGCCGCGCGTTCGGCACTGGCGAGGTGCGCGACGCATCGAGCCTGCCGCGATACTGCAACTCGTCCTGTGCGTTGAAACCGAAGAAGTCGGGCGTACACAGAGCGCCGTAGCGTTTCGCGACCTCTTGTGTTGCATCGATGACGTAGGGGAACGGAAATGCGTGCTGCGCGGCAAAAGATTGCATGTTCTCGAATGAATCTTGCGGATAGCTTTCGGTGTCGTTGGGCATGATGGCGATTGTGCCCACACCGATGTCGTGCAGCGCCTTTGCCTCGGCGACCAGTCGGCCGACAATCGCGCGCACGTAAGGACAATGATTGCAGATGAACGCCACGAGCGTGCCGTTCTGGCCGCGCACGTCGGCGAGCGAATAAATCTTGCCGTCTACGCCTTGCAGCGCAAAATCAGGCGCCTTCCAGCCGAAATTGCAAATGTGCGATGACGTGAGCACCATGCGAGCCTCCTTGCGACGCTCGACGAACGAATGATGTAAACCCGCCCCCCCATGCTCGCAACATTGCCTTTGCCGCGCAACCAAGCGCTGCGTCAAAGGCGCTCTCCCATTGGGACAAATTGTCATCGCGACTCCACAACTGCGCGGTTGCAATGTGAAGCGGACCAACCGCAGTCCTCGATTTCGTAGGGCGGAAGGTCCGGGCCCTGGCTGGGTGGGAGCCTTCCCGGCCAGGGCTCTATGTTTTGCATCCTCTCCTCCGGCGCGAGCGGACCGGGGAGGATGATGCGCCGTGCATGTCGAGCCGCTCGTCCCCATATGCGGACCGTCTCCCGCGCAGCGAGACGGGATCATGGCGGAGCTTACGGCTGAGCAAAAGGACGTGCTCGAGCAGACGGTGCAGGCCGTCGAGCGGGTCGCGCTTGCAATGCTGGAGCTTCCCAAGGATGATCGCGAGGGTCAGTACGCGATTGTGCGGCGAAATTTCGAGCGTGCGTTGCAGCAGGTAGGAATCGACGGGCAAGCGGGCCGCGATTGGCTCGATGTCACAATGCGCGCCTTACGCGCATTGGTCACAGAGATCGAAGCGGGAGGCGGCGCGCAAGGAGGTCGGGCTTAGGCATGATCCCGAAGATTCTCTTTGTCTTGGCCGCTGCGTTCAACGCACCAATGATGCCGTTTATCTCCGATCTGGTTGCCGCACAGCCATCGCGGACGTTTCTGCTGCGCGTCTGTAACCAGACGCAAGCGCATTACGGCACACTCGACCTTGCCGTTGCATCGTTGACGCCGGACCTCAACCACGTCCGCGTTACCGGATGGGTTCTGCTTCCCCCCTCCCGCTGCGTCGATGTCGGCCAGTTCCAGAAACCCGGCGTCTTCCTCTTTGCGATGAGCGGCGTGGGCGCAGAAATGAGCGGGAATGCCACCGTGTTATGCGTCAATACCAAGGAGAAGTTCGACTACGGTTTTCTGCTCGACGCATACCCGCCGTGTCCCGCCAACTATGTGCCTAAGGGATTTGTCCTTGTGCAGCTGCCCGATCTGCGCGTCGACGGATTTACCTTTACAATCGAATGAGCTCGGTCATCGATCGTCACGCGCAGTGACGATGAGCCATACGAATGGACCATCTCTAAAACTTGCTGGGGGCCACAATGGGAGCCGGCTGGGTGGGCTTGCTGACATCGCCTTCGGCCATGGGCTCGCCCTTGTACTTGAGGAGGACCTGCACGTTCTGTCCCTGGGGCAGCACCGGGGGTGCAGGCTGGGGAGCCGCGGCTTTCGGCACCGGCATCTTTGCTGGATTGGGCATATCCTCCGCGTTGGCCGATATGTTCAACAGCAGCGCGAGAGGCGCAGCAAGCATCGAACCCACAGCGGGGGAGAGCTTCATCTCAAAACTCCATCAGCATCGTACATACTTTGGACCGATCATGTTGAACCTGCGGCGGACCTCTGCATTACATAAATCTAAACACGCGCCCTGCAAGGACGCCGCACAGGCCGGAACCGTATCGTGACAGCCAATAAAGAAGCGTGTCTTCAATTCGCCCGTCGCTGCCTCGAATTGCACGAGCGGACGACCTCCCCGCAGGAACGCGTGCATCTTTTGGAAATGGCGCAAGCGTGGCGGGCGCTCGCCGAGAACGCCGAGCGCATCCATGACCTTTTTGAAGAGGCGAAAACTCTCGGTCTCATTCCTCCGCGCTCGAAGATGAGCTGAGAGCCAGATGTCAGATGCCGGATGTCGAGGAACACTGGGCTTCGTATCTGGCCGGCATCTGACATCTGATATCTGATCATGGCCAACGAGCTCCTGCCAATTCCGCTGACGGCGAGGACGGTTCATCTATGCATCGATATGCAGCGGATCTTCTCCGCGGACGGCCCCTGGCCGACGCCCTGGATGGATCGCGTGCTGCCGGTCGTTGCCGAGCTCGCGAGCCGCTACCGCGAGCGTACCGTTTTCACCCGATTCATCACTCCGCAGCGGCCGCAGGACATGCCGGGAATGTGGCAGCGCTATTATTCGCGCTGGCGACAAGCAACACGGGAATCCCTGGACCCGAAGCTGCTTGAGCTTTTGCCGCCGCTCGCACGTGTTTGCCCGCCCGCGGCGGTGATCGACAAGACACTGTATTCCGGTTTCGCGGGCCCTGAGCTGTTGGCGCACCTGCAGGCACGCGAAGCCGACGGCCTCGTCGTCACCGGTTCCGAAACCGACGTCTGTGTTCTCGCCACGGTGCTTGGCGCAGTCGATCTCGGCTATCGGGTCATCCTTGTGACCGACGGCGTGTGCAGCTCGTCGGACGAAGGCCATGACGCTCTGCTGCAGGTCTATCACCGTCGTTACGGCGAGCAGATCGAGACCTGTACCGCGCAGACCATCTTCTCCCGATGGGCCTAGGGGCATGGATAGGGTCTGGGAATGTCTGATCATCGGCGGCGGCCCTGCCGGCCTCACGGCGGCCATCTATCTCGCCCGTTATCGCCGGCGCGTTGTGCTGGCCGACGCGGGAAACAGCAGGGCAGCGGCCATTCCGGAGAGCCACAATCACCCGGGATTCGCAGGCATCGCGGGACGTGAGCTGCTCGACCGTTTGCGCCGGCAGGCACAGCATTATGGAGTGCAGATCCGGCAGGTCACTATCGACAGAATGGCGAGGCGCTCGCACGATTTTATCGCCTATGCCGGAGGCAACCGGATCGCGGCGCAGCGGGTGCTGCTCGCGACCGGAATAACGGACGAAAGTCCTGCATTGCCTGGCCTGGGGCAAGCCATAGCAGAGGGGCTCGTGCGCTATTGCCCCATTTGCGATGGATACGAAGCGCTCGACAAGAAAATTGCCGTTGTCGGTCGCCTGGATCATGCCTGCCGGGAGGCGAAGTTTCTCCGCACCTATTCGAGATCGGTGACCGTGCTTCCGCTTGGCAACTGCGAACCGGGGGCGGAAGAAGCCCGTGAACAGGGTATCGAGCTGGCGCCGTCCCCGCCCGAACATTTCCGACAGACCGCCTCGGGTATCGCCGTGAAATTGCGGAATGGGGAGTGCCGGAGCTTCGATGTGCTCTATCCCGCGCTCGGCTGCACGGTTCACTCGGAGCTTGCGAATGCGCTGGGAGCGCGCTGCAACGAGCTAGGAAATGTGGAGGTCGACTTGAAGCAGCGCACATCGGTGGCCGGACTCTACGCCGCCGGCGATGTCGTTTCCGACCTGCATCAGCTCAGCGTTGCCGAAGGCCACGCTGCGGTTGCCGCGACGGCAATTCACAACAGCCTGTCCCGCAATTTCAGATAATCCTGCCCCTTTCAGTGCGGCGCGCGGTTCTCCAGCGCAACACTCTGTTCCAGCTTGTCCTTGAGCGTCCGAGTCAACCGTTTTTCCAGCAAAGCCAGCACCCCTGCCTCTTCGGGCTTGAGCCGCCGCTGATCCTCGCCCTGCTCGTCTTTGCACTCCTCTTTGATGTCTAAGAGGAGCTGGCCTTCCGCATAGGCCTGCAGGATCTCCGGGTGCACGTAGCATTTGCGGCAGATGGCCACCGTATTGCCGAGACGCGATGCGACCTGCGCGATGGCAGCCTTGATGTTTCTCTTCAGCGCCGTCTTCCCGTCGAACTCTTGAAGGGCCTGCAAGGCCAGCGCAGCCAATACGGTGCCGTGCCAGGTTCTGAAATCCTTGGCGCTGACATCTCGGCCGGTGATTTCGCGCAAGTAGGAATTGACATCGGACGACGTTACATCCCGCCGCTGGCCGTTCTCGTCGACATATTGAAACAGCTCCTGCCCCGGTAGCTCCTGGCAGGCGCGCACGACTTTCGCGATGCGGCGATCTTTCACCTGCAAGCGCCAGACCTTGCCTCCTTTGCCTTTGAAATTAAAACGCAGCTCCGAGCCGTTGACCGCGACGTGCTGGTTGCGCAGCGTGGTCAAGCCGTAGCTCTTGTTCTCCTTGGCATAGCTGTCATTGCCGACACGGATGAGCGTGGTTTCGAGAAGATCGACCACGGTGGCGAGAACCTTTTCGCGCGGAAGACCCCTCAGCGCCATATGCTCGTGCACCTTTGCGCGAATGGCCGGGAGACTCTTTGCGAACTCCACAATGTGCTCGTACTTCGTGCTGTCGCGAACCTCCCGGAAGGCGGCGTGATATCTGTACTGCTTGCGGCCCCGTGCATCTCGGCCCGTGGCCTGCAGATGGCCATTGCTCTTCGGGCATATCCAGACATCGGTCCATGCCGGCGGGATCGCCAGCTTGCGAATGCGCCTGAGAATGGCGGCGTCTTTGATTTTGCCGCCCGAGCTGCCGAAATACACGAACCCCGAGCCGTATCTCTTCCTGCGGATGCCGGATTCCACATCGCTGATATAGGTCAGCCCCGCACTTTCGGCGGCTTCCTGCGGGTCTGCGGTCCTCTCTTCCGCAGCGGATGAACTCGGCGCGAGCAACTATCACCTCCGGTGCACGTAACATCTGTGAAGCGGCGAGAGTTCCGCGGGCAGGCCGCTGGCATAACCGGGAAGCGGTGCCCAAGCGCCGAATTGCGAGCCACGTGCTCTTTCGTGGAACTTCGGCGCCTGCGGGCCGTTCGCGAAATGAGCGGAAGCAGGGTCCTTGTGCGCAACACCACCGAACGCCTCAGGGCCGATATCGACAGCGGCCGAACCGGAGATAAGGTGGCCGGCTCCGATCCCGCCGTTGCGCCCCTGGGGGCAGATGACGAGGCTGCAGGAAGGCCCCCCAAAGCGGTTGCGCGTGCGCGGCTGATCGAGATCGGGCGTCCGCACCAGACACGCGAGCACCGAGGCCTGGGACATGCCTGGGTCCTGGTTGCGTTCACCGTCCTGCTCGCCGCCGCTATCGCAATCTGGGCAGCTGCAATCCACGCCAACATTTCGAGCGCGGGCGCTCGTGCTGCTGCCTACGGCGTTGCGATGCGGCCGTGACCGATCACAACGAGCTTGCTGACACGCAGGCGGCGCTCGTTCTTGCGGGCGGCATCGGCTTGGGCGCCTATCAGGCCGGCGCTTACGAGGCATTGCATCGAGAAGGGAGGCTCTCTCTCAAATGGCTCGCGGGCTCATCCGTAGGCGCGGTGAACGCGGCACTGATTGCGGGCAATCGAGCCGGTGATCGCATCGATACGCTGCGCCGATTTTGGAGCGAGGGCGATCTCTGGTCGCGACTTTCGCCCGCGGGCGAATGGTCCGGCGAGCTGCGTCACCTGCAGAACTGGTTCAGTGCGGTGCGTACGCGCCTGTTCGGCGCCCCCGGTCACTTTCGGCCAAGACTGTCACTCAATCCCGTGAAGCGATTCGAAAGCCTCTATGATCTCACTCCCATGCGCACCCGGCTGGAGAAGCTCGTCGACTTCGGCCGCTTGAATGACGGCTCCATGCGCGTGAGCATCGCGGCGACTGACATTGAGACCGGGGAGCTTGTGGTCTTCGACACGGGGGCGGGAGCGCACATTGACGTCGATCATCTACTCGCAAGCTGCGGGTATTTGCCCGAATTCGCGCCGATGGAAATTGACGGCCGGCTTCTCGGTGACGGAGGCCTTTACGCCAATGCGCCGGTCGAGATCGTTGTCGACGAATGGACGCAAGGTCCCATTCTCGTGCTCGACCTTTTTGCAAGAGATGGAAGCCGGCCCACCAGCCTGGAGGCTGCGCTCGAAAGACGCAACGATCTCATTTTCGGCAACCAGACCGTTCGGTTTCTGAACGCCTATTGCGGGGCCGAGCGTCCTGGCGTCGCGCCGATCCTGTACTTCAGCTATCGCGCATCGGGAAATGAAGCGGGACCGGAGAAAACGTTCGACATGTCTCGAGCGACGATCACCGATCGGTGGAGAGCAGGCATGCTCGATATGGCTGATGCCCTGCAGCGCATGGCTGGCGGAGCGGAGCTTCCTCGCTTTACCGCGATCCGACGTCCGCATTGAGTGGTCGATCTCTCCTCTCGCGAAATCCCGATCGAGTAGTACAATGGCGAGCGGATGGGGCGTCCAGGTCAGCTTGGAGAAACCAAATGAGCTGGCAACCGGCACAAGACCCAATGCCCGGAGACGCTCTCGCCTGCGATGCGATCGCGACAGTGATTGTGCCGCGGGCGCGTGATCTCGGCGGCTTCGAAGTGCGGCGCGCCCTGCCGTCGAAAGACCGTCAGATGGTTGGACCATTCATTTTCTTCGACCAGATGGGGCCGGCCGAATTCCTGCTTGGTGCAGGACTGGACGTGCGGCCGCATCCGCACATCGGTCTCTCCACGCTCACCTATCTTTTCGACGGCGAAATCATGCACCGGGACTCGCTCGGCACGGTGATGCCGATTCGGCCGGGCGAGCTCAATTGGATGACCGCCGGACGTGGCATCACCCATTCGGAACGAACCCCGCCGGAGTTGCGCCAGACTGCCGGCACCAGACTGTTCGGAATTCAGAGCTGGGTTGCGCTGTCGAGAAACGACGAGGAAAGGGTGCCCGATTTTTCGCACTATGCGGCCGCCGAAATCCCTGTGCTCAAGGGCGACGGAAAGACCGTGCGCGTTATTGCTGGCTCAATTCTCGGTAAGTCGTCGCCGGTGAAGACTTCGAGCCCGATGTTTTATGCGGATGTGACACTCTCGGGCGGAGCGGCCGTCCCCCTCGATCCAGACTATGAGGAGCGAGGTATCTACACGGTTTCCGGCGAGCTCGATATTGCGGGCGATGTGTTCGGGCCGGCACAGCTCCTCGTGTTTCGACCGGGCGATCGGATCACCATCAAAGGCCGGAGCGACGCGCGTTTTCTCATCCTGGGCGGCGAACCGATGGATGGCCCGCGGTTCATCTGGTGGAATTTCGTCTCCTCGCGCAGGGACCGCATCGAGCAGGCCAAGGCAGACTGGCGACTTGCCCGGTTTAACAGCGTGCCGGGCGACTCCGAGTTCATTCCGCTGCCGCAACCCGAGCCGAACGTCGCCAATTATCCCTGAGCCAAGCTTGCTGCACTCTTCGTCAATAAAGGGAGAGGCGCGCGATCCCGTGTGCGGCATGACGGTCGATGCGCACACAACGCCTTACCGGCACGAGCACCGAGGCGAAACCTATTACTTCTGCTCGCGCGGATGTCTCGCGAAGTTCGCCCAGGGGCCGGAAAGGTATCTCGAGCCTGCGCCGAAACCCGCGGAGCCGGTAACCGAGGCCACCGTCTACACCTGCCCGATGCACCCCGAGATCAGGCAAGCGGGCCCCGGCGCTTGCCCCATTTGCGGCATGGCGCTCGAGCCGCTCGTCGCATCGGCAGCAGCAGCGCCCAATCCCGAGCTTGCCGACATGCGGCGGCGCTTTTGGGTGGCCGTCGTGCTCGCAGTCCCGGTCGCGGTGCTGGATATGGGCGGCCATATGATCGCGCCGAGTCAGCATCTGAGCCAGACCTTATTGAACTGGGTGCAGCTGATCCTGGCGACACCCGTCGTGCTGTGGGCAGGCTGGCCTTTTTTTCAGCGCGCCGGGAATTCCCTTCGCACGCGCAATCTGAACATGTTCACGCTTATCGCCATGGGTACCGGCACCGCCTGGCTCTACAGCGTGATCGCTACGCTCGCTCCGGGAATGTTTCCTGCCGCAGTTCGCAGTGGCGGCGTTGTCGCGGTCTATTTTGAGGCCGCGGCGGTCATTACCGCGCTCGTGCTTCTTGGCCAGATGCTCGAGCTGCGTGCGCGCGAAAGCACGAGCGGTGCGATCCGCGCCCTGCTCGATCTCGCGCCAAAAACGGCGCGCCGCATCCTCGTTGACGACCGCGAGGAGGAGGTGCCGCTCGATCGCGTTCGCGTATCAGACCGACTGCGCCTGCGCCCCGGGGAAAAGGTGCCGGTTGACGGGGTCGTGCTGGAGGGGCGCAGTGCAGTGGACGAATCGATGCTTACCGGCGAGGCCATTCCGGTCACCAAAGAGGCGGGCGCGAGCGTAATGGGGGGGACCATCAACCAATCGGGGTCGCTCATCATCGAAGCCCGCAAGGTAGGCGGCGAAACCATGCTGGCGCAGATCGTCCAGCTCGTCGCGCAGGCGCAGCGGAGCCGCGCTCCCATCCAGCGCCTTGCCGACCGGGTTTCGGGTTGGTTCGTGCCGGCTGTGATCGTCGTAGCGTTCCTGGCATTTGGCGCCTGGTCGATCTGGGGACCCGAGCCGCGTTTCTCCTTCGGCTTCATCGCAGCGGTGGCGGTGCTGATCATCGCCTGCCCATGTGCGCTTGGGCTTGCCACGCCGATGTCGGTCATGGTGGGCGTGGGTCGGGGTGCCCGATCGGGCGTGCTGATCAAAAATGCCGAAGCGCTCGAGCGCATGGAAAAAGTCGACACGCTCCTCCTCGACAAGACCGGTACTCTGACGGAAGGCAGGCCCGCCGTGACGGCGATCGTCACGGTTGCAGGTTTTTCGGAAAAAGACGTGCTGCGTTTTGCTGCGACCGTCGAACGCGCCAGTGAGCATCCGATCGCGCTCGCGATCGTGCGCGCCGCGGAGCAGCGCGGCATTGCGACCACCGCGGTTGCTGATTTCCAGTCGCGAGCAGGATCGGGTGTCGTCGGCACTGTCGAGGGTAGGCGCGTGGTACTGGGCAACGCGCCCTTCCTGGCAGAGAGTGGCATCGAAGCGGGACTGCTCGACTCTCGCGCCGACGAGCTGCGCCGCGAAGGGGCGACCGCGATCTTCATGGCCGTTGATCGCCAAGGCGCTGCGCTGATTGCAATCGCCGATCCGATCAAAGCGTCCACGCCTGGCGCGCTGCGGGAGCTCAAGGCAGCCCACATGCGCGTGGTCGTGGTCACCGGAGACAGCTGGACCACGGCGCAAGCTGTTGCGCGCCGCCTCGGCATGGAGGACGTGGAAGCCGAGGTGCTGCCGCAAGAAAAAAGCGCAATCGTTCAGCGCTACAGGAAGGAGCGGCGCATCGTGGCGATGGCCGGAGATGGCATCAACGATGCTCCTGCGCTTGCGACCGCGGATGTCGGCATTGCCATGGGAACGGGGACCGACGTGGCAATGGAAAGCGCTGGCGTGACCCTGCTTAATGGCGATTTGACCGGCATCGTGCGCGCGCGGCGCCTTTCGCAGGCGGTCATGCGCAACATCCGGCAGAACCTGTTCTTTGCGTTCGTTTATAATGCGGTCGGTGTGCCGATCGCCGCGGGCATCCTCTATCCGACCTTCGGCATCCTGCTTTCTCCGGTCATGGCCGCTGCGGCCATGGCGCTTTCATCCCTAAGCGTCGTCGCCAACGCGCTCCGGCTGCGTCGCGTGCAGCTGTAAAGCTGCCCTGCGGGCATTAACCGCGGCAGCAGAATCCATCAGCCGAGCCAGGGCGCTTTGTGTATTCTCGCTTCCGGATCGAACGGAGAGGCCTTTCATGCGACGATGGCGGCGTAAAGTGTCAGGAGCCATGTGCATTGTTGACTTTGACGATGGCAGCGGCGGCCATGGATGCAAGCTGGTGAATTTATCCAATGGAGGTGCCCGGCTGTCGGGTTTCGTGCACGCAAGCGCCGTGCCCGAGCTCATTGCCCTGTTCATCAGGGAGAGAAAGATACTCAAGCGCAAGTGTCGGGTGGTGTGGCGCGGCTCGCGCGACCTCGGCGTTCAGTTTCTCACCCCTCCAACGCCGATGAAACTCGGACAGATCGGTGTCCGGTGAAGGCGCAGTATCCCTGAACTGAAGGTCCGGCCGTCGCAGTCCCCAGAGACGATGGAATTTACATGTGTTAAAGCGACGCGAGTTCCATTATGCCAATACGGTAATGATGGACATGTCGGACCAATTCAGGGCGCGTGCCGCCGTCCATATCAAGAACGCGCAGGCGACCTCTGATCCGCAGCTACGCGAAATGTTTCTCAAGCTCGCCGGGCATTTCACGTGGCTTGCTGCGCGTCGGCCGCTTGCCGGCAAACCCGACCGCGTGCGCGAACTGATGCGTCATGCGCTCGACGCGGCCAAAAGCGGCGCTCAGGAGTGAAGGGACACCCTGATCACAGCCTATTGCTGCTTCACCGGAGCGACGGCTGTTTCGCCATCGGGTTGCGAGCGCAGGCGCCGCCCACCCCGCCAATCGATGCTCTGCATTGCTCGAAAGAGTAGAAGCTGCAGTCATTAAGCCCGGTGCTGTAGTGTGCGCACCAGAGGCCGCGTTGCCCGCCCGTGCAACCGCATAATGGGATCGAGGCAAGAAGCATTGTAAGAAGCACGACTTTGCGCATGCCGCACTCCGCGGAGCAAACCCGCGCTATTATACGCCAACCCAGAGGTGATTTCACGCGTGCTGGACAGAGTGTGTTGGCGTGAGTCACTCTCGTTCCGTGCACGACAATCATTTCACGGTCCGGGACATCCTCTCCGGCAAGGCGCCGGCGGACGCGCCCGTCACCGCAAGAGGCTGGGTGCGCACGCGCCGCGATTCCAAAGCGGGCATTTCCTTCGTGCACCTCTCGGATGGATCATCGTTCCATCCGCTGCAGGTGGTCGCGCCGGGCACGCTCTCCAACTATGCCGACGAGGTACTGAAGCTGACCAGCGGGTGCGCCGTGGAAGCAAGCGGCACCGTCGTACCCTCGCCCGCGAAGGGGCAGCCCTTCGAGATGCAGGCAAGCGCCATCAAGGTGATCGGCTGGGTCGACGACCCGGATACGTATCCGATCCAGCCGAAACCCCACACCATGGAGTTCCTGCGCGAGGTGGCGCATCTGCGTCCACGCACGAATGTGATCGGGGCGGTGACGCGCGTCCGCCACACGCTTGCGCAGGCGATCCATCGGTTCTTCGATGAGCGCGGCTTCCTCTGGGTCAACACCCCCATCATCACCTCATCGGATGCCGAGGGTGCGGGCGAGCTGTTCCGCGTGTCCACCTTGGATTGGGCCAATCTGCCGCGAATGCCAAACGGCAGCGTGGACTGGACGCAGGACTTCTTCGGACGCGAAGCCTTCCTGACGGTATCGGGACAGCTCAATGTCGAGGCGTACTGCCTCGCGCTGACCAGAGTCTACACCTTCGGCCCGACCTTCCGCGCCGAGAACTCGAACACCAGCCGGCATCTTGCCGAGTTCTGGATGATTGAGCCGGAGATCGCGTTTGCCGCGCTTGCGGAAAACGCCGACTTGGCGGAAGCGCTGCTCAGGTTCACCCTGGGAAAATTGCTCGAAGAACGACAGGAGGATCTTCTATTTTTTGACGAGCGCATCGAGAAGGGCCTTATCGCCAAGCTCGAGGGTATCGCTCGCTCGCAATTCGCGCGCATGGATTACGCGGAGGCAATCGGCGTGCTCGAACGCGCCAAGGAGAACTTCGAATTCCCGGTGCGCTGGGGCGTGGACCTGCAATCGGAGCACGAGCGCTATCTCACCGAGAAGCATGCCCGCAAACCGGTGATCGTGATGAACTACCCGAAGGACATCAAGGCGTTCTATATGCGACTTAACGATGATCAAAAAACCGTTGCTGCCATGGACGTCCTGGCGCCCGGTATTGGCGAGATCATCGGCGGCAGTCAGCGCGAGGAGCGGCTCGACGTGCTCGATGCGCGCATGGCCGAGCGTGGTATCGACAAGGAGCACTATGGCTGGTACCGCGATCTGCGCCGCTATGGCACGGTGCCGCACGCAGGTTTCGGGCTAGGCTTCGAGCGCACGCTTGCCTATGTGACCGGCCTTTCCAATGTGCGCGATGCCATTCCGTTTCCACGCACGCCCGGTCACGTGCGCTACTAGACCATCACGCCCGAACAACAGTTCTCTGGTCTCAGCGCGGCCCTTGGCGCAGCGGCGGAGGCAGGCTGTCTGGCAATTTGCCGAGTGCGTGCAGCGCGGCCTGCATCGCTACGATGTAGCCGTAAGGCCCGAGCCCCGAAATGACGGCCTTCACCACGGACGACAGCCTGGAATCGCGGTGGGTTTCGTCGCGCGCCGCAATGTTTGAAATGTGAACCTCGATGATCGGACCTTCAAAAGTCTTGCACGCATCGAGGATCGCAATCGAGGTGAAGGAGAAAGCGGCAGGGTTGATGATGATCGCGTCAGCCTGTCCCCGCGCCGACTGAATAAGATCGACCAGCACACCTTCGTGGTTGGATTGATGAAATGCCACTTGTGCGCCGGCAATATTTGCAAAATCCTTGCAGCTCGCCTCGATCGCCGCGAGCGTCGTGGTTCCGTAGATGTGCGGCTCCCGCGTGCCAAGCAGGTTGAGGTTCGGCCCGTTCAGGATCATCAGCCGCATCGTAGTCCTATGGCTTCACCAGGTGACTTACACGCCTTCCAGGGTAATCAGCATGTCCAGGTCGCTTGTGCATTGCTTACGAAGCGCAATGAGCGGCTGATATTCCGCCGAGCTGTACCAGGCGTTCAGCGAAGCCATATCCGGAAATTGGATGATCACCACCCGCTCAGGCTTCCAATGACCTCCCTCGGGCATCTTGTGACTTCCACCTTTGGTCAGATAACGGCCGCCGTGTTTGGCGATCATCGGGCCGACCTTGGTCCGGTATTCCTCGAATTTCGCCGCATCGGTAACAATGTGCTCGGCGATCAAGTAAGCTGTCATTGCACCCCCTTGCAGAGCTTCTTGGCAACTGAAGTGTTCTCGATCTTCCGTCCTCACACGTGCACGTCGCCGATGGCAAGCTCGCCTTCGCCCGCGTGGCGGCGAAGCGCGGCATAAATGATCCAGCCATAAAAGGCGGCGACCAAGACCAGCACCGCCCAACCCGGCAGCGGGCCGATGGTTGCAGCGCTCTCCCACTCGGAAAGCGAATGGGCAAAGTGGCCCGGGCCGCCGTCCGGCAACAGCTTCGGCGAGCTGATCTTGAGCAGCCAGGCAACGAGCAGGATCAGGAACATCCAGACATAGTTGCGGCGCAAGCGCCGCGAGAAAGCGACGCCGCGGCTCATCAGGAACACCGGCCTTCTCAGATCTGCACCCAAGCCGCGCATCCACTCCGCGTTGGCTTCACCCGCGGGCGAAAAAAGCGGCGCGAAATATTGCCGCTCGAGCAGGCGTACGCGCGCGCGATAAACGTCGAAGAACCGGTACCGGCGCGATTCAATGACCAGCAGCAGCAGCACCAGGATCATGGCAAAGAGCAGCATGCCATGATGCGCTGTGGGCGTGGACAGCGAAACGGAAAGCATGGCGCCGGCCACCGTGATCGCCCAGTTGGTGGTGCGGTCGATGCGGTCGCGCCAGCCCGACATGCGCGCGATCTCCGCGCGATAGTAATGCGCAATGAGGGTGATGTATTCCGAGGACGTTTTGGGGACGCCTTGCCAAGACGGCGCTTGCAACGGTTCCAACATCGGCCTAGCTCAAGTCTTATGCCCTGGGGGGTGCTGGAGCGGACGCCGCGCCAAGACAGCAGCCCTATCTTACACTTCAACATCAGTCGGAGGAGCGAAATTCAGCGCGCAGCGATGGAGCGGTGGCCGTGAGCGACCTGCAAGCCGCCGGCCGGCCAGCCGTTGGCGTGCTGCCGGCCAACATGATCTGGATTGCCGGTGCCTCTTTCCGCATGGGATCCGATTGCCACTATGCGGAAGAGGCGCCGGCGCATCGCGTTACGGTTAGCGGGTTCTGGATCGATCGCACGCCAGTGACCAATCGCGAGTTCCGCAAGTTCGTGAACGCGACCGGGTACGTTACCTTTGCGGAAATCAAGCCGGATGCGAAGGACTATCCCGATGCGCTGCCGCACATGCTCAAGGCCGGCTCGCTCGTGTTTACGCCGCCCCGGCACCCGGTCGATCTGCGCGACTGGAGCCAATGGTGGAAGTTGAAGTTCGGCGCGAACTGGCGCAGACCCTACGGGCCGCGCAGCTCGATCAGCGGGCTCGACGATCACCCTGTCGTGCACATCGCCTACCGGGACGCTGAAGCCTACGCTAAATGGGCCGGCAAGGAATTGCCTACTGAAGCGGAGTGGGAGCTTGCCGCGCGGGGCGGCCTCGATGGCGCCGAGTTTGCCTGGGGCGACGAGCTCACGCCCGGCAATCGGCACATGGCGAACACCTGGCAAGGCGATTTCCCGCACCAGAACCTGGCGCTCGACGGCTATGAGCGCACGTCGCCCGTCAGCGCGTTTCCGCCGAACGGCTACGGCGTTTACGACATGATCGGCAACGTCTGGGAATGGACCACGGACTGGTGGTCAGGCAAGCACGAGGCCGAGCCGGCGAAGGCCTGCTGCATTCCCGACAATCCGCGCGGGAGCTGCGAGGAGCAGAGCTACGATCCGCTTCAGCCGGACATCAGGATTCCCCGCAAAGTGATTAAGGGTGGGTCGCATTTGTGCGCGCCCAACTATTGCCGCCGCTATCGGCCGGCCGCGCGACATGCCCAGCCGATCGATACGTCCACAACTAACGTGGGCTTTCGCTGCATTATTCGGGCAGATGGCAGCCGATGAGTAACGTTCTTCCGCCACGCATGTCAGGCTGCGGATTTCAGATATCGCGGGCCAGGCGCCGGATGATCTGGCTCAGCTCCCGCTCCTTTACCCGTTTTGCGGCCTTGCGCGCGGAGAGCCATTTCACCTCGCGCTCGGCCTTTTCCGGCCATTCCTCGGTTTGCCGCTTTACCTGCAACGGGAAAACGCGAACCTTGCAGAGGACTACCCTGCCGTTCCTCAGTTGCTTTTCGTAAGAGAACGAGCCGACCGGACGCCGGGCCACGGATCCGATCACGCCCGCTTCCTCGAAGGCCTCGCGCGCGGCGGACCGACGCGCTGACT
>JBKPOZ010000038.1:0-87910 GCA_046733355.1 Pseudomonadota bacterium
GCCCCCGGCAGCTGCAGTGCGCCCGCCGCCGCCCGCTGCCGCAAGGCCAGCACAGCCGCAGAAGCGGGGGTGAATCAGATGACGGAGGACCGACGGCAGAGGACGGAAAAAGGATATACGGAGCCGTATGTGTAAAAATCCGTCTTCTGTCATCCGTCCTCTGTCCTCCGATTTAGTTTCCGCCCGTCTTCGATCTTGCGCCTGAACGTTGCGTTATCGATCACCCAGCCGAGACAGCGGGCGACGTTCTGCAGCCCGAATACGTGCAGGTCCTCGCCATACATGCTCGCCACACAATCGCTGAGCACGACTACGCGATAGTTCTTGTTGAATGCCGTGAAACTTGTGTTCAAGACGCACGTATTCGTGTTGATGCCCATCAGGCACACATTCTTCGCGCCCAGGTTCTGCAGGAGCATGTCGAGATCGGTGCCGTAGAAGCAGTCCAGCCGCTTCTTGTTGTCGATCACGAAGTCGCTGTCTTCATAGAGCTCCGGGATGATCTCGGTCCCGCGACTCCCCTCAATGTTGTGATGCGTGGTGGTGCTGGAGCGGCCGGGAGTGAGGCGGTCCTGCTCGTTGCAGATTTCGGCGACCGCGCGCCAGAAGGGCTGGCTCATGCTCTCGCTGCCGAGGCCCGGGATCATGCGATAGGTGAGCACCACGTGGATGACGGACACCCCGTGCGCGCGCGACAAGTCAAGCGCCTCGCGTGCGGCGCCGATCACGCGCTTTGCGTCCTCGGTCGTGGTGGGCATCGTCGCCACTTCCATGTCGAGGTGGCCGCGGTGCATGTCGACCGTCACGATCGCCGTCTGGCGCGGATCGAGCACGAGGGCCTGCTCGAGCCTGGCGATCATCTCCGATCTATCGGTGATTTCGATGATTGGCATGGCTATCCTCAGTTCCGATGATCGGTGCAATCGTAGCCCGAATGGAGCGCACGCAACATCCGGGATCCGGCTCCCGGGTTTCGCTACGCTTGATCCGGGCTCGCGACGCCATAAAGGGCAGGAGGGCAGGGGATGCCGAAGACACCGGGCTATTTCAGAAACAAGACCATTATCGTAACGGGGGCCGGCAGCGGAATCGGTAAGGCGAGCGCGCTGATTTTCGCGCGCGAGGAGGCGAATGTCGTATGCGCCGACATCGACAGCGATGCGGTTGAGCGTTTAGCCGAGCAGATCCGCACCGCAAACGGTGCTGCGCTGGCGCTGCCGACCGATGTCACGTCACGCCCGCAGGTCGAGCGCATGGTTTCACAGTCCATCCAGCGCTTCGGCAAGGTGCAGTTCCTTTTCAACTCCGCCGGGGCCGCGCTGCGGCGCTGCAAATTCCTCGACATTGACGATGCGCTCTTCGAAAACACTTTCGCGCTGAACGTCAAAGGAACGTTCTACTGCATGCAGGCGGTCCTGCCGCACATGCTGGAAAACGGCCATGGCGTGATCGTGAACGTCGCGAGCATGGCACACCGGCGGGGCGGGCCGGGGAGCTCCGTGCACTACTCCGCAGCAAAGGGTGCGGTCGTCTCCATGACGCTCGGCGTTGCCCGCGAATTCGCAGATCGTGGAATTCGCTGCCTGTCCATTTCGCCCGGCCCCATCCGCACGCCGTTCCAGGCTGCGGCACAGACCTCGCCCGAGCTGTTACGGCGGTTTCTCGAGGACGTGCCGATGAAACGCTTCGGCGAGCCGGAGGAGATCGGCGAGCTGGTGCTGTTCATGTGCTCGGATGCCTGCGGCTTCATGACCGCCGACACCGTCTATGTAAACGGCGGCGGCGGTTGGCGATGAGCTTCACCGATACGCGCTAATCCAAATGAAGGTATGCGGGCTTGCTTTCGTCATGCGCGGGAAGGCCTGCGCAGACCGCCTAAGCTTGTCTGCGTACCCGCGCATCGATCCATTTTGCAAGAAGTGGATTGCCGGGTCAAACCCGGCAATGACCGCAGAGATTCATCTCAAGTTAAATCAGCGGCGCTTCTTTTTGGAGGAGCGGCGATGGCCGAGGGACAGGCCCATGCTGAACGCTTTCTGGCGCAGCGCGCCGGCCGTGCGCTTCATGCTCCGCACGACCGTGTTGATCGGCGACTTGTTCTTTGAGTGACCTCTAAGCTCACGCTCGTCTTCCCTGGTCCACGCTCGTCGCACGACACGCCTTTTTGCCTTCCTGGCCATAATCTTTCTCTCCATGGTTCGCGTGCGCTCACAGCCGCACCGACCGTCTTCTCCTACAACGCTCTGTCTGATTTTACTAGATGTTTGATCAGCACGCCATGCATAGCACATGTTATCATTTCGACAAGTATTTTGGCCGCTCAGCATTTATTTTTTCATAATCCGGGCTGTTCAGCGAGGCTCAACAACCAGAATGGAGGCAAAGTGTCAGCACGAAGGCGGGCCACACCCGATGCGTGTGTGTGACGGCGGTGTCCCGCGGCGTGGGTGCGATCAAGCTCATCAGTGATGGGTCCGATAGTAAGCGCGATACACCGGCGTCCACATCTTCGTGCGAATCAGTGATGCCAGCTCTCCCTTGTCACTGCGTTCCGCCAGTCCGTCCTTCTGCGCTTCCAGTGCTACGGCGACCGCAACATGATAGGAAACGTCCCGCAAGTTGGTGACCGGCGGCAAGAGATTGGCTTTTGCATTCGTTCTGCTCGGCGACAAGGACGCAAGCGCCCGCGCCGCGGCCATCAGCATGTTGTCGCTGATGCGGCGGGCGCGTGCCGCGATGCTGCCGAGGCCGATGCCGGGAAACACGTAGGCATTGTTGGTCTGGTCGACGCGAACGCTCCCGCCATCTCTCTGTACGGGCGGGAAGGGGCTGCCGGTGCCGATGACTGCCTGACCATCCGTCCAGGACATCAGATCGTCCGGAGTAGCTTCCGAACGGGACGTCGGATTTGATAAGGGGAATATGATCGGTCGCGGTGTGTGGGCTGCCATGGTGCGCACCACCTGTTCGGTGAAAGCGCCCGGCTGACCGGACACGCCGATCAGCACGGTTGGGCGCGCATTGACGGCCACGTCGCCGAGCCCGATCCGATCCGGGTGTTGCAGGGTCCATGCGGAAACCGCCGCGCGGGGCTGCGCAAACGGCCTCTGGAAGTCCAGAACGGCATCCATTCCCTGCACCAGCAGGCCCGGGCGATCGATCAAATAAAATCTCGATCTCGCTTCCTGCTCGGAAAGGCCGTCCGCCAGCATGGCCTTGAGCAGGAGCGAGCTGATGCCGATCCCCGCAGAGCCGGCACCGAGCACGGCAATCCGGTGATCCTTCAGGGGAATGCCTGTGACGTTCACTGCCGCAAGCAGCGTCCCCGCAGTCACCACGGCGGTGCCCTGAATGTCGTCGTTGAAGGTGCAAAGGCGGTCACGATATCGCGCCAGTAAGCGGGTGGCATTGGCGAGCGCGAAATCCTCCCATTGCAGGAGCACGTGCGGCCAGCGCTCCATCACCGCATTCACGAAGGCTTCGATCAGCTCGTCATACGCGGCCCCGCGTACCCGTTCGTGGCGCCAGCCGACATAAAGCGGATCGCCCAGCCGGTCCGCGTTGTCCGTGCCGACATCGAGCATGATGGGCAAGGTCGTCGCCGGATGCAGTCCTCCGCAGGCCGAATACAGCGCGAGCTTGCCGATCGGAATGCCCATGCCGCCGGCGCCCTGGTCACCCAGGCCCAGAATGCGCTCACCGTCCGTCACGACGATTGCCTCGACATCATCGAAGCGCGGATTGGCAAGAATCGCCTTCATGCGATCCGTATGCGGCATGCTGAGGAAAATGCCGCGCGGCTTGCGGAAGCTCTGACTGAATTCCTCGCAGCCGCGGCCCACCGCGGGCGTGTAGACGATCGGCAGCATCCCTTGGAGATCACGCAGGAGCACGGCATAGAACAGCGTTTCATTCGAGTCCTGCAGCTCGCGCAGAAAGATATAGCGCGCGATCTCATCCGGCAGGCGCCGGAACGCCTCCATGCGGCGGGACACCTGTTCGTCGAGCGTTGCTACATTGGGTGGAAGAAGCCCGTGCAGCTCGAACGTGTCGCGCTCCTCCTCACTGAACGCAGTTCCCTTGTTGAGGAGCGGATCATTGAGCAGCTGATATCCGAAAAGCGGCGTCTCAATGACCGGTATTCCGCCCTGTATGCGTTCGAGCATGGCGCGACTCCGAACTCGGGTCCAATTTTGTTTGATCATAGAGCATTAACCATTTGGCTGCTATTGTGCAAAACTCGTGACGGTTTTTCGAAAAACTTTACCGATCGGGCGCTTACTCCGCGCATGAGCATCGAGGAACTGCGAAGACGTGCGGCCAATTGCCTGCGTTGGGCGCAGCAAGCCGCCAACGAAAGAACGAAAGCGCTATGGCTCAGCATGGCGCAGATCTGGCTCGATCGCGCCGAAAGACTGCGCGCAACGGCGGCCCCGCAACACGTGCCTGTTCGCGTCGATCGCCGCTGAGCCGTAGAGCCGTAGGATGGGTTGAGCGAAAGCGAAACCCATCGCGACCACACACCTTGATGGGTCTCGCTGCGCTCGACCCATCCTACGACTCCCGTTCAATATGGCATGCGCAGGACGGGCTTGATCGTCCTGCCGGTCGATGAATCCTCCGCGGCGCGGTTGATCTCGGCAAGCGGATAGAACGTCATCATGCGATCGACCGGCATCTTTCCCTGGACCAGTAGGTCGACGAGCTGAGGAATGAATTTTTGGGGGATGCTTTCCCCCTGAATGACTCCCCGCACCACGCGGCCGAACTGCAGGAATGGCATCTCCAACCTCGCCTCGGTCCCCTTACGCGCGCTGCCGAGCAGAACGCATGTGCCGCCCGGCATCAGCGTTGCGACCGCCTCGCGAAACACCTGCGGCTCAGCAGACGTTTCCAGCGTAAAGCGCGCGCCTTCGCCGGTAAGGTTTCGGATTTCCTGCACCACATCGTCGGTTTGGGTGTGATCGATGGCATGCGTGGCACCGAGCTCGCGCGCGAGCGCAAGCCTTTGCGCGCGGATGTCGACAGCAATGATGGGATCGCATCCGCAGATCTTCGCAGCCATAAGGCCCGACAAACCGACGGCGCCCGTACCGAACACGACGAAAGCATCGCCGGGCTGCGGCCGCATGGAATTGAACACGGCTCCAGCGCCGGTCTGCCCACTGCAGGCGAAAGGACCGAGCAGCTCCAGCGGAGCGTCCTTTCTCACCTTTACCGCAAACCGCTCGTTGGCGATGGCGTAGGTCGCGAAGGACGATTGCTGAAAGAATGCGCTGTACACGGGCGCGCCGTTCTGCCGCATCAGCGTCGATCCGTCGAGGCGAGTGCCCCGCATTTTCAGATCGAAGTTACGCAGGCAATGGGATTGCATTTGCCGCCGGCAATTGGCGCAGGCGCCGCACCAGGGATAGGAGATCACGACGTGATCGCCGGGAGCGAAGGCGGTGACCGACTGGCCTACGGCTGCGACAATGCCGGCGCCCTCGTGTCCGAACACGGCAGGAAGCGGCGTGTTGTAATAGCCGTCTCGCCCATGCTGGTCCGTCTGACACATGCCGCAGGCGACGATCTGCACCAGGAGTTCGTCGGTCCGGGGATCGGCGAGCTCCACCTGCTCGATGGTGAACGGCGCAAATCTTTGCCGCGCCACCGCCGCCGTAATCTGCATCTGCGCAATCCTATTTTGCAAACGGCTGCTCGAGATCGCCGTCCTTGTACTCGGGCGGATAGACGATCACCTGCCTGTGGCCGGTCAGGTATTGGTCGAGGGCGCTGCCTTGGACGTTCTGAAATTGAACCATGAGCACGCGCGCCTTCGCCCACTCGCCGAGCTCATTGAACCTGATCTCGCCCACGATGGTATCGAACGCGTTTGCATGGATGTAGGTCGCGAGCTTCGCGTCATCGAGGCTGCCGGTGGCTGTGATCGCCTGCTCCAATACTTGCATTGCCGCGTACGCGAACGGTGGCTGATAGAAGCCGAGGGGGTCGACCCCGGCATCCTTCGCCTGTGCCTGGAATTTTTTCAGGAACTCCTCAATACCGGGAAATTTCATCTTCGCGCTCGGAACATAGAAATGATAGTTCACGACGCGATTGGCCTTCTCGCCGAGCTGCGTGATGAGGGAGGCATGTTGCATGCCCACCATGGCGCCGCCGAACAGCTGGGTCCTGACCCGCGTTTCGGTCGCGGCACGCACCATGCCGACCGAATCGGGCGGATAGGACGCAAGCAGCACGACATCAGGGCTCGCCGCGGCAATGGCCCGCACGATCGGCGTATAATCCACGGTGGCAGGCGGATAAGTGCGGTCATAGACGATCTGCATCCCGGCCGCCTTGGCATTGATGCGCGCACCGACCAGCACGTTATTGGAGAACTCGGCATCCGCGCCGACCAGCGCGACCGTCTTCGGCGCAGGATCAAGCAATTTTGCCACATCGAAAAACGCGGTCGACAGCACGCCTTTCGGGTCGGGTCCGAACGGCGAGTTCTGGAAATAGCGCGGATACTTGAATTCAGCGTTCGAGCCGAGCGCAAGCAGCACCATCACCATCCTGTTGCGTTCCATGATCAGCGGCATGGCCGCCACGATCAGATTCGTGGCAGCACCCATGAGGACGTCGACTTTGTCCACGTCGATCAGCTTGGCGTAGATGCGCGGAACAGTGGCTGCATTGGTCTGGTCGTCGTAATAGACGAACTTGATCGGGCGACCGAGCACGCCGCCTCTCGCGTTGATCTCTTCCGCCCAAATTTGCTTGGAAAGGAGATGCGCCTTGCCGGAGGAGGCAAGTCCGCCCGTGAGCGACACGCTGAAGCCGATCTTGATCGGCTCCTGCGCAGCGAGCGAAGTTGCTGCGATAAGCGGCGCAATGATGAGCGCTAAGAGCAGCGCGCTGCGTGCACGTAACATCCGCATTGCATCCTCCCGGCCGTCATGCGCGGACTTGTGCCGCGCATCCACGCTGTTGCCTGCATCAAACAAGACGTGGCAGACCTCGGGCCTGCCTCTGCACTTAACGAGTGCCACAACTCGAGTAAACTCGACTTATGGTGACAAGCACGGGCACGACATGGCCCCTAGGCTTCGTGCAAGTGGCAGGAAACCCAGTGCCGCGGTGCCACCTCCACGAGCGCGGGCGTTTCGGCGCGACAGCGTGCCATGGCCTGTGGACAGCGGGTGTGGAACGCGCATCCCGGCGGCGGATTAATCGGACTCGGTACGTCGCCTCCGACATGGCGACGCGGCCGCCGCAGCTTCGGGTTCGGCACCGGCACCGCCGCGAGCAGCGCCTCGGTGTACGGGTGCAGCGGCTTGAGAAACAGCTCGCGCTTGTCGGCATATTCGACGATTTTGCCGAGATACATCACCGCGATGCGATGGCTGATGTGCTCAACCACTGCAAGCCCATGGGCGATGAAGACATAGGAGAGCCCCTTCTGCTGCTGCAGGTCCATCATCAAATTGATCACCTGTGCCTGGATGGACACATCAAGCGCCGAAACCGGCTCATCGGCGACGATCAGTTTCGGGCTGAGCGCGAGGGCGCGGGCAATGGAAATGCGCTGGCGCTGCCCTCCCGAGAACTCGTGCGGGAAGCTTTTCATTTGTGCACCACTGAGCCCCACCTGCTGAAACAGGGCGGCCACGCGCGCGGTGCGCTCTTCTCCCCGCGCCAGCCGGTGCACTGAAAGCGGCTCGCCGACAATGTCGCCTGCGGTCATGCGCGGGTTGAGCGAGGAGAACGGATCCTGAAAGATGATCTGCATCTCGCGCCGGTACGGGCGCAGCTGCGGCTTGCGCAAATGCGTGATGTCGCGGCCGTCGACTTTGATGGTGCCCCCGGTGGGCTCGATCAGCCGAAGCACGGTGCGCGCAACCGTCGACTTGCCACAACCGCTTTCGCCCACAAGTCCGAGCGTCTCGCCGGCATTCACCGAAAAGCTCACGCCGTCGACGGCAAGCACATATGCTTTGGTGCGCCGGATAATCCCCTTCTTGACAGGGAAATGCTGTTTCAGATCGGCGACTTCGAGAATGGGTAGCGGGCTATGCACCGGCGCCCCCAACGACCGCATCCGAATGCCAGCAGGCCGCCCAATGTCCGGAGCACTTTTCTTCGAGCGGCGGGTAGCTCGCCCGGCATTTCGCGTCTGCAAACGGACAGCGCGGTGCAAAGCTGCATCCGGGCGGCAGATTGGCAAGCGAGGGCACCATGCCGGGAATCTCCTTGAGCCGCGTACCGACGCTCGTCGGCGCTCCGCCCATCAGGGTAAGGCGCGGGATCGAGGCAAGGAGCCCGCGCGTATAGGGATGCTGCGGCTCTTCGAACAACGCATCGACCGCTGCTTCCTCCACCTTCTTGCCGGCGTACATCACGATGACGCGCTGCGCGGTTTCAGCAACGACGGCGAGATCATGGGTAATGAGCATCACCGCGGTGCCGAACTCCTGCTGCAGGGCAAGTATCAGATCGAGGATCTGCGCCTGGATGGTGACGTCAAGCGCCGTGGTCGGCTCGTCGGCAATGAGCAGCTTGGGGTTGCAGGCGAGCGCCATGGCGATCATCGCCCGCTGGCGCATGCCGCCGGAGAGCTGGTGCGGATACTCGCGCGCGCGCTGCGCCGGCTCCGGAATGCGCACGCGGCGCAGCATCTCGACGGTCTTGTCCTTCGTGGCCGATCGCGAAAGCTGCTCGTGCAGCGACAAGACCTCGCCGATCTGATCGCCGATCGTCAGCACCGGGTTGAGCGAGGTCATCGGCTCCTGAAAAATCATCGATATGTCTTTGCCGCGTACATCCCGCATGGCGGCTTCATCGAGCTGCAGCAGGTTTCTGCCTTCCAGCATGACAGCGCCGCCAACAATGCGCCCGGGAGGATCGGGAACGAGGCGCATGATCGAGAGCGCCGTCATGCTCTTGCCGCACCCGGATTCCCCGACCAGCGCGAGCGTCTCGCCCCTGCGCACCGTCAACGAGAGGTCGTCGACGGCTTTGAGAATGCCGGCGCGCGTGAAGAAATAGGTCTTGAGCGAGTCGGCCTCGAGCACACCGGCCGGGCTGCTCTCGCGCTTCGTCCTGCGCTCGCTTGCGAGGTCCTGCATCAGCTGCGTTGTCGCGGATCGAGCAGGTCGCGCAGTGCGTCGCCCAAAAGGTTCGTGCCGAATACCGCAAGGCTGATGGCAATCCCCGGGAAGACGACGAGCCAGGGCGCGGTACGCACGTATTCGGCGGCAGATTGGGAGAGCATACGACCCCAGGACGGATATGGCTCAGGCACCCCGAGGCCCAGAAAGGACAAGGAGGCCTCGATCAGGATGGCGGAGCCCAGCTGCGCGGTTGCGAGCACGATGAGCGGCGCCAGCGCGTTGGGGAGCACATGGCGCACGGCAATGCGCGGCTCGCTCATACCTAGCGCCTTGGCGGCCTCGACGAAGGGCAGTTCGCGCAAGGCAAGCGTGCTCGAGCGGATGACACGCGCCACATAGGGAACGAGCGGAATGGCAATGGCCGCGATCGTGTTCTGCAGCGAGGGCCCAAGCGCGGCGGCCATGACCAGCGCCAGTACCAGCAGCGGAAGCGCCTGCAGGATGTCCATCACGCGCTGCACGGCAAGATCGACCCAGCCGCCAAGATAGCCGGAAGCAAGGCCGACTATTGTACCGAGCCCGCTGCCGAGAAGCGTTGCGCCAATACCCACCGCAAGCGAGATGCGCGCGCCATAAATGATGCGGCTGTAGACATCGCGGCCGAAGGGATCGACCCCGAGCCAATGTGCGGAGCTGGGCGGGGCAAGCGAAATGGCCGGATTTGTTGAAAGCGGGTCATAGATGGTGAGGAAATCGGCAAAGACTGCCGCAAACACAAAAAGCCCCATGATTACCGCGCCGGCCGCGCCCAACGGATAGCGCCGCACCAGATAGCGCAGCCGCGCCCGGCGCCCTTGCGCGAAGGCCCCGGCGCGCATCAGCTCGGCACTGAAATCGATTTCGGTCATTGTTCAGCTGCGCGCGTATTTGATGCGCGGGTCGAGCACCGCATAGAGCATATCGACGAGGAAGTTGATGAGAACCACGGTGGCTGCCACGAACATCACCAGGTTCTGCACGATCGGGTAATCGCGTTCGGTGAGCGCGGTGACGAGATAGCGTGCCAGGCCCGGCACGTTGAACACGACTTCGGTGACGATCAGGCCGCCCATGAGAAACGCCGCCTCGATCCCGATCACGGTGATCACCGGCAGGATCGCGTTGCGGAACGCGTGGTGATAGTTGACGCTCGTCTCCGAGGCACCCTTCGCGCGGGCCGTGCGGATATAATCCTGGCGCAGGACTTCCAGCATGGACGAGCGGGTGAGCCGCATCATCAGCGCCGAGCTGCGGAAGCCCACCGCGGCCGCCGGCACGCTTAGGAGCAAAAGCTCCTGCCACCAGGTCGCCGGCGGCTCGGTATAGATCGGGATGCTGCCGAACCAGCTCACGAAAGCCATGAGGATGAGCAGGCCAAGCCAGAACGAGGGCATGGACAGGCCGCTCAGGCTGAGCACGCGCAGCACATAATCGGCGGCGGAATTCTGGCGCACCGCGCTTAACACACCGAGCGGCACCCCGATCAGAACCGCAAACGCCAACGAAAGCGCAGCAAGCTTTGCGGTTACCGGAATGCGCGGCAGGATCTCGTCGATCGCGGGGCGCTCGGAGACGTAGGAATAGCCGAGGTCGCCATGGGCGAGTCCGCTGATCCAGGTCGCGTACTGCACCACGATCGGCTTATCGAGGCCGAGTTCGGCTTCGATCTTAGCTTTCTCCTGCGGATTCACATAGCCGGCCGCATCGTAAAGAATATCGACGATATTCCCGGGCATGATGCGCAGCAGCACGAAAATAATCACGGAGATCCCGAACAGAGTCAGGATCATCAGCATCAGGCGCCTGGCCAGGTAAGCACCCATGTCAGATGCCAGATTCAGATGTCAGGTGTCAGATGTCAGATGACGTATCCTGACATCTGATCTCTGACTTCTGATCTCTGTGCTCAGTGCTCGAGCCACACGTCCTCGAAACGCCACCCGTTGTAAAAGCTATTCACCATCAGGCCAAAATCCTTAACGCGGGGCGACCAGCAGGTGCCCGCGCGCTGGTGATAGATGATTGGCCGCGCCATGTCCTCCTGCAGCTTGTGATCGATCTCCCATGCGAGCTTCTTGCGCTTCTCGCGGTCCGTTTCGCTCGACTGCTCCTCGAACAGCTTCTCCAAATCCTTGTTGCAGTAGTCGGTCACGTTGCGTTCCGATCCACACGCGTAATTTTCGTAAAAGTTCTGATCGGGATCATCGACCGCGTTGCCGGTGAGATTGAGGCCGACCAGATAGTCCTTGCGCGTGATCTTGGCGTGCCAGTTGCTGGTCTCGATGACTTCGAGCACGCCGTCGACATAGATCTCCTTAAGCTGATCGATCAGAATAACGGCGGGGTCTCGGTAAACGGAGACGTTCCTGGTCGATATGTTCACGCTAAGGCGTTTGTCGGGGCCGTAGCCGAGCGTCTGCATGATCTTGCGCGCTTCTTCCCGGTTCTTCTGCACGTCGGGCCCATAGCCGGGCAGGGTGGCAAGCATGTCGTTGGGCATGCCCCAGACACCGTCGGGCGGGGGCAACATGGCCCCTCCGATCTTCGCCTCACCCTCGGTGAGAATATCGATGAACGCCTTGCGATCGAGCGCGAGCGCCAGCGCCCGGCGCAGCTCCGGATTATTGAAGGGCGCTACGTCGCGATTGACGATCAGGTTGATGCTAACATTTGTCGGAACCATCTGACACACCGCCTGAGGCGCCTGGGACTTGATGTCCCGCATTAGCGGGGGGCTCACCTCGGCAGGAAATGTCATGTCGAAACGGCCGGCAACGAAGGCGAGAATTGCCGTCGAACGATTCGGAATGATGGTGAACTCCATGCCGTCGAGATAGGGCCGGCCCTTGCGCCAATAGTCGGGGTTGCGGGTGATCTTGATGGACTCGTTCTGCTTGAACTCCACGAACTTGAATGGTCCGGTGCCGATCGGCTTGAGCCGCATGTCGCGCGCCGAGACGTGGCACGGATAGACGGGCGAATAGCCCGAAGCGAGCAGGGATAAAAGCGCCGGTTGCGGCCGCTTGAGGTTGAACGTCACTTCGTAATCGCCATTGAGCGAAAGATCCGCGACGTTGAAATACCAGCCCTGCCGCGGATTCTTCCGGAAGCTGTCCTTGGCTTTGCCCATCAGCAGGTCCCAGGTACATTTGACGTCCTTGCCGGTGAACGGCTTGCCGTCGTGCCATTTCACCCCTTCGCGCAGGCGGAAAGTCAGTCTGGTCTTGTCCTCGTTCCATGACCAACTGGCGGCAAGGTCCGGAACGATGGACTCTTCGCTGTTCTGCGGCATGTGCTGGTTGAAGATCACCAGGTTGTTGAATACCGGCATGAACGGGATGACCGTGGAATAGGTGGCTTCCTCGTGGATGGAAGCGCTGGCCGGGCTGTCGCGATGATAGATCTTGAGGACGCCGCCCGGCTTTCCTTCGTCGGCAAAGCCCGGGACGGCTGAGGCCAGAATGGCGAGCAGAAAAGCTATGCCCCCGTTAAGGATTCGAACCATCGCGCTTGCTCCCTCTGATGGCCCATCCCGGCTCCTCACCGGTCGGTAGGCCTGGTCTGTTTTTCGCAATTGTAGACGAAGGCGAGGGGACTTGGCAGAGCGGCCAAGCTGCACCAATGCAGCGCAATTGTCGCACGAAAGGCGATCCGGAATTAACCGTGTTTATTGCTCAGCCATATGTAACCCGAGAGGCTGCTTTCCCTCTCCGTTGAACCTGTGGTTCTCCTGATGCGACCAACCCTGGTGTGGAGGGCTGGGTATGAGTGAGAACGAAATTACGCGCATTTTTGCCTTGGCGCTGGGAGCCATATTCGCCTGCACGATGGTGCTGAGCGCCTTCGCGTACTAGGGCCTCGCACTGCGCCTAGCCCTCCTCAGTCGCGGGACAGGCTGCGCAGATTCGATCGCGTGAAATGCAGGAGGACGCCTTCCTGCAGTCGCCGCTGGTCCATCTCCCCCTGTTTTGCTTGCTCTATCATGTATTTGGCGAGGGTGTCGCGCGCCTCTTCGGCGCGCCGCTCGGAGCCGAATTTGGCGCCGCTCCGCAACAACGCCTGCCACGCAGCTTCAAATGCAGCCGACAAGATGGATCGCCTCCGGGTCGGAGCTCGTAGTGCCCGCGTATTTTTGCAGTCGCTGCAGCATCGCGCGCCCCCGCACGTAAGGCTGCTATTGTGCGCCTTTCAACGGGGGTTGACCAGCCGCGTCCGCGCAGCTTCACGGGTGGTATGAGAGCTGCCCTTGGGATTCGCGGCTCGCAAGGTCAGTCACTGCACGCCCGGGCTTTACAGCTCGAGCCGCATACCATTCGGCGGTATGGGCGCCGCAAAGACGAAGCGGCGCAGAAATCGCGCCGACGTGATGTAACCGCCGAAATTTTTGCAGAATGAGTGTTCTTTCCGAGCGAAATCACATTGGCTGGCGCTGTGGTCAGACGCGCACGAGTGGCGTATCCACCAGATGCTCCGCCAAAAACCATGCCTGCAGCTCGTTGGTTCGGATCACATCCGACACGAGCAAGTCATTGGTGCCGTCGTCGCCCTGATCGGCCGTTCTCTTCGCCGCGTCATGGGCGTCTATGAGAATGAGCTCGTGCGCTTCCAATAGCCGTGAGAGCATGGCCGGCACCTCCTCGGAGCCGTTGGGGGGCCGCGAGACGCGCGTGATCTCGGCAACGTGCCTGGGATCGCCGACGGCGATGCCGCCAAGCGTCTGCACGCGCTCGGCGATCTCGTCGATCAGCTTGATCTGCTCGCCTGCATGTTTGTCGAGCAACAGATGCAATTGATAGAAAGTAGCGCCGCGCATGAGCCAGTGGTGCTTCTTGTATAAGGCATAGAGAATCTGGGTGTCGCAAAGAATCTGGTTCAAGCGCTGACAGGAATAGGCGCGGGCATCGTAGGAAAGCCCAAGCGGAAACTGCCTGGTGGTTCCGAAAGCCTGAATCTCCCTGCCGTGCTGATGTAGCCAGGGCTGGCTGCCGTGCCGGCCATGAACGCGTACGGGTGCAGGCTTTGCCATGTCGCTCGTCTCCTGTTTGTGCTCGCTGAATACGTGCCCCGGTGCTCAGCCCCGATTGAACGCGGACACCTGACGATCGTTCCTGTGACTACACCTCACGAGCCAGTCGCAATCGCAAGTGAGAGCTCGCACGAAGATGGGCGCAAGGACTGCAAAAAAGGAGCAGCGAAATGTCGGCGCAATATGAGACTTCGCGAGGAGGAATGTGGTGGGCGCACTAGGACTCGAACCTAGGACCCGCTGATTAAGAGTCAGCTGCTCTACCAACTGAGCTATGCGCCCGCGCCGAAACTCATGTGGCCCCGGAGCCTCCACCGATAGCCGCAACGGCCACACACAACAAGACGGACTCCCAAAGGGAAAGCCGCCGGGTGGGGACCCGGCGGCTCCCGTACGTCGGCGATCGTGTCGGGGGGCTGGGAGTGCGACCGCCGGCGTTAGCCCCTTAATATGGCAATTACAGCCGTTCTGCGCCAGAGTGGTCTTGCCCGGGTCCACCCATCGGGTGCGGCCCCCAGCGATGGCCACCCTCGCGGCCCCAGCCACCGTGTTCTCTATGGCCGTGGCCACCGAGGCGACTGAGCATTGCAAAACGGCGCTTCTGGTTATCGTCCAAACTCTTGTAGAGGGGATCTGTGGCATCGGCCAGCTTCCGCATGGCGACTCCCATGTCCGACATGGCGGCGGCGCGCCCACGCAGGCGCTCGGCCGGATCCGTTGCGGGCGGGCCGCTCCGCATGGCGCTGATTCGGTCGATGCGCAGCTTTCCAAGCTCGCGCGCCGCCTGCTCAAAGGCCGGCCAGTTCTTCTCCTGTTCGGCATTCAGCGTCAGTCCGGCCTTGAGCGCGGCAAGGCGCGCCTCCCCGAACGCTCGCATATCCTCAATGCTGGGACCCCCGCGCCCACCCTCGTGCCAGCCGCGCTGCTGCGCGTAGACCAATGATGTTCCGGCAATCGCCAGCGCCGCAGTTCCCGCAACTATCCCTTTCCACATATTGACTCCCTCCATACGCCCTGTGACCCGAATACAAAGCCAAAACAGCAGAGGGGCAAGTTAAAGTTATGTTAGAGACGGCCGGCCGTCGCTTGGATTAACGGCTGGTCAGGATACTCTTTGACCTAGAGCGGCAATTTGCCTGATTCTTTTATGACTAGCGAAGTAGAAGCCGCCTTGCGGCGCGCGATCAACAAATGGTGATGGGCAGGTCCCTCCCGGCGCAAAGCGGGGGAGGGATTTCGCTCAACCCATAAGCAGCGAGCGAGCGGCGAGCGCCTTATCGAAAGGCAGAGAGGCCCCCAGCGTGCCGCCTCGCTCCGCCACCTCGCCCTCCCATGCGCTTCCCATGGAGCGATTACCGCCTAAACTTCTTGTATTTGATGCGTTGTGGAATGGTCGAGTCGGTACCGAGACGCCGCATCTTGTCGCGTTCGTATTCCTGAAAATTCCCTTCGAACCACTCGACGCGGCTCTCGCCTTCGAACGCCAGGATATGCGTGGCGATGCGATCGAGAAACCAACGATCGTGGCTGATGATCACCGCGCAGCCGGCGAAATCCTCGAGCGCCTCCTCCAGCGCGCGCAACGTGTCGACGTCGAGGTCATTCGTGGGCTCATCGAGGAGCAGCACGTTGGCTCCCGATTTGAGCATCTTCGCAAGATGTACGCGATTACGCTCGCCGCCCGAGAGCTGCCCCACCTTTTTCTGCTGATCGGCGCCCTTGAAATTGAAAGCCGAGCAGTAGGCCCGTGAGTTCACCTCGCGTTTGCCGAGATGGATAATGTCGGTTCCGCCGGAAATCTCCTCCCAGACGCTCTTATTGGCGGCAAGCGTGTCTCGGGACTGGTCGACATAGCCGAGGTGAACCGATTCGCCGATGCCGATCGTGCCCGCGTCCGGCTTCTCCTGCCCGACGACCATGCGGAACAATGTGGTCTTGCCGGCACCGTTCGGGCCAATAACGCCGACAATCCCGCCAGGCGGCAGTTTAAAGGTGAGATCGTCAATCAGCAGGTTGTCGCCGTATCCCTTCTTGAGGTGGGTAAAATCGATGACATTGTTCCCCAGCCGCTCTGCGACGGGGATAACGATTTGCGCCCTCTGCACCGTCTTTTGCGCAGCCTGGCTCACCAGCTCGTCGTAGCGCTGATAGCGCGCCTTGGACTTTGCCTGGCGCGCGCGCGGAGAAGCGGCAATCCATTCGCGCTCGCGCGCAAGGGTGCGCTGGCGCGCCTCCTCCTCGCGGCCTTCCTGCTCCAGCCGCTTCTGCTTCTGTACCAGCCAGGCGGAGTAGTTGCCCTCGTAGGGAATGCCGTGGCCCCGGTCGAGCTCTAGAATCCAGCCGGTGACGTTGTCGAGGAAGTAGCGATCGTGGGTGACGATCAGGATGGCACCCGGATAGTTGCGCAAATGACCTTCGAGCCAGTTCACCGACTCCGCATCGAGATGATTCGTCGGCTCATCCAGGAGAAGTAGCTCTGGCTGATCGAGCAGAAGACGGCATAGCGCGACGCGGCGGCGCTCGCCGCCGGACAAATGCTCCACGTCGGTATCATCCGGCGGGCAACGCAGGGCCTCCATGGCCTGATCGATCTTGGAATCGAGATCCCAGAGACCCTTAGCCTCGATCTCGTCCTGCAAGCGCGTCATCTCATCGGCCGTCTCATCGGAGTAGTTCATGGCGAGCTCGTTGTAACGGTCGAGCAGCGCCTGCTGCGGTGCCACGCCCTGCATCACGTTCTGCCGCACGTTCTTCGACGGATCGAGCCGCGGTTCCTGCTCGAGAAGGCCGACGCGCGCGCCCTCTGCCACCCACGCATCGCCGGCGAATTCCTTGTCGAACCCTGCCATGATGCGCAGCAGCGTCGACTTGCCGGATCCGTTCATGCCCAGAACGCCGATCTTTGCGTCCGGATAGAAGGAAAGATTGATATCTTCCAGGACCTTCCGATTCCCCGGATAGGTCTTTGTCAGACCCTGCATGTGGTAGATGAACTGACGGGCCATAGGCTCCTGCCTGCGTAAAGCGGCTCGCGCGCGCAAACCGCGCTTTGCCGAGCCCTCATTTCCGGGAATTCGCGGCTGATTTAGCGAGCGGGTTCGGCGATCACAAGATGCGCCGGGTGCGCTGTGTGGCTTTCCTCCACGTACTTGTTAACCGTTTGCGTAGCTTTTTTGCAACGGCCGCCGACAAAGTTGAAATCGCAGGCGAATTTGTACTGGTTTTTAACAAATTTGGTTCGACAATGCCGGCCGACCCAAGGCATTGCTTTGCCGCTGCGCTGCAGAGGGGCGTGGCGAACGGAGCGAATAAAGCACCGGAGGGGTTCATGAAGATCCAGCGGCGTTCAACGTTCAGCCTGCCGATCAGGGGCCACGTGAGTGACCTCCTTCACAACCTGGCCAGGAGCCTGTTCGATCCTTACCGGCCTGAATTGCATTACATGCGAGGCCCTGGCCCGAAATGGCATGCCAAGCACGACGGCTCGGGCATGCACAGCGCTGTCGGGCTGGTACGCGTGCGGGTAAAGCGCTGAGGTTTACCCCTTTTTCGCTTGGCTCAGCACGGTTTTCGCAAGCCGGAAGCAATCAACTCCCACGGGGATGCCGCAGTAGATCGCGATCTGCGTTAGCACCGCGCGGATTTCATTCTCGCTCAAACCATTGCACAACGCGCCGCGGATGTGCGTCTGAAACTCCTCCATTTTGCCGAGCGCGGCAATCATGCCGAGATTGAGAATCGAGCGCTCGCGCGGGGTGAGGGTGTTGTCGCCCCAGGTCTCGCCCCAGCAATACTGGGTTACGATCCGCTGAAAGTCGCGGTTGAAGTCGTCGGCGCTCTTGAGCGCACGGTCGACGTACTCCTCGCCCAGCACCTTGCGGCGCATGGCCAAGCCTCGATCATAGGTCTCCTTGTCCATTCTACTCCTCCCAATTGCATTTGAGCGGCGCGAGGGTTGCTCCCGCAGCGCGCGTGCCTTCTGCGGATGCACTTGAACGCACTCGCGACGCGAGGGAAGGCAGTCGTATCCTGCGCGTTGTGTTACTGTCATGCGCGTAGGGCAACAGCGGTTCGAATGCAATCTGTCGGAGGAAGTCATGAACGAAGAGGCCTTGAACACGAGCGTCAGAAAATTTCTGAAAGTCCTCGGTGTCACCGCGCAACGCGAGATCGAGAAGGCGATCCGACAGGCGATCTCCGAGGGCAAGCTCAAGGGAACCGAGCGGCTTACTGCGAAGGCCACGGTGACGCTCGACAAGGTCGGCCTTTCTCATGAAGTGGATGGCGAGATTGAGCTCGGTTGAGCGCGCGCAACGAGAAATGACAACCCGGGTTGCAATCGCCGGCCTCGGTGCAATCGGTCGCGCCCTCGCACGCAAGCTCGCCGATGGAATCCCGGGGCTTGAGCTCGCGTGTGCCGCGGTGGGCGATCGGATGAAGGCGCAGTCCTGGCTTGATCGCGAGCGTATTCACTGCCGGATTGTGGTGCCGTCACAGCTGCCGCTGCTTGCGGATCTGGTCGTCGAATGCGCGCCGGCGGATGTGTTTGAGGAAATCTGCCGGCCGGTGCTGGAAGCCGGTAAGGCCGTCATGGTGTTGTCGGCCGGAGCCCTGCTGCCTCGTCCCGAGCTGATCGCGCTCGCGAAGGAGCGCGGCGGCCAGATCAGCGTTCCCAGTGGCGCGCTCCTGGGGCTCGACGCAGTCACAGCCGCCGCCGAAGGACGCGTTCATTCCGTGCACATGACGACGCGCAAGCCGCCACAAGGCTTGGCCGGTGCACCCTATCTCGCGGCGCACAACATTTCAGTGGAAGGGCTGAATGAGCCCAAGCGGGTATTTGCGGGGAGCGCCCGGGAAGCCGCCGCCGGATTTCCTGCGAATGTCAACGTGGCGGCCGCTCTTTCCCTTGCCGGAATAGGGCCTGATCGCACGACGGTGGAAATCTGGGCCGATCCGACTATCGATCGGAACTGCCATGCGATCGAGGTAAAAAGCGATTCCGCGCAGTTGCGGCTCTCGATCGAGAATGTGCCCTCCGAAAACCCGAGGACCGGGCGCATCACGGCGCTTTCGGTCATTGCAGCTCTTCGAAAACTGCATTGCCCTCTCCGCATTGGCACCTGAACGGCGTCTTGCATGCTAAGTGCCTAGAAGTGTTGCGAAACTCGCCCCGCCCGCATTTCCGCCTCGTTCATCTGTGATGAAATACCGCGCTCGCGGCTTTGCCTTTGTGGCCGAGCCCTGAACCCAGGGGGGGATCTGCGCGACTAACCTGCATTCCGGCCGGACGCACGCGTGCGCGTTTTCGGCGCGGTTCTGATGTCAGGCACAGGTCGGGTGCATCCTGCTCAGGGCGGCAAGAAGAACAAGGATGGGCCATGAACATGATGAACACGGAGCCGGAACGCCACGAGTTGGAGTGCCTGCTCCCTTGGCATGCAACCGGAACGCTCAGTCGTCGTGAAGCCGAACGCGTCGAACGCGCACTGGCCTGCGACCGCGAGCTGGCCCGCTGTTATGACCTGGTCCGTGAGGAGCTCGCCGAGACTGTCCACCTCAATGAATCCTTGGGTACGCCATCGCCCCGGTGCATGGAAAAGCTGTTCACCGCCATCGAGACTGAGGAGGCCCGCCGTCCGCGCCGCCGCACTGATCTCGCAGATCGCATTTCCGGGTACTTTTCGGGCTTTCGACCGCGCACACTGGCATGGGCGGCCACAGCGGCCGTGGCTGCTATCTTCGTCCAGGGGGCCGTGATCGCAACAGTTGTGATGAAGGACGAGGGCTCCGGCCCGAAGCTCGCAAGCGTTAGCCCCGACGGCTCCTTCGCCCTGGTGCGATTTACCCCTTACGCAACTGCTGCTGAGATCACCAGTTTCCTCGGCACGTACCGGGCAAGCCTGGTGGAAGGCCCGCTGAGCTCCGGAGGTTCTCTCTATCGGCTCCGCCTTGCGGAAACCAAGCTCCCCGCCAACGAGGTGGCGAAGATCGTCCGCAGCATGCAGGAGCAATCGAAGATTGTAGGCTTCGTGGCGCCGGCAAACTGACCGGAAAACCCAAAAGCCACCTCCTATTCTGCGTCACCCGCAGAAACATCCTTTGGTCATCGCGCGCCTGCGACCTGCGGCCGCACGAAGGTAACGGGCGCCCGCCAGTCCAGTAATCACCGGCGTCAATAAGCTCGATCAATCAGAGGCCTATCTCGATAGCCGGTTGCGCGCGTATGACAATGACGCGCCGTCCGAGGGCGGGTTTCATTTTTTCCGCGAAGGGCCAAATTAGCCCTGAACCTTTTCCCGCGAAGTGGCGACTAATAGCGAAACGAGCCGACAAGGCCAGAAGTTACAGCCCCCGATCGGCGCTCACGCCCCCCCGATCCCCTGCGCCGATCAAAGCGACCCGCCCGGATTTCCCCGTCCGGGCGGGTCAGTTTTTATTGGCTGGCGTGAGCGCTGTCGCCGTTCCGCCACGGCGAAGAGAAAACCTACGCTCTACTGATTCGATGTGTGTTCCGGGCACAAGCAGTGTGCCCGCTGATTGTGCCGTTGCGTGCGCGTGATGCTGCCGCGACGATCGAGCCCGCAACTCGATCCACGCCGCAAGCACGTTGTGCGCATCTTGACGAAGTTTCGCGCAAATGGCGCATCCGCGCCGAACGTCGGCTGCCGCATTTCGTGGAACTCTGCGAAACGGGTCGCTGGAAGCGCTACTTCTCGGAAGAAGACTTCCTCCGTCGCATGCGCGAAGCCATGGCGGTGAGCACGCGCTGGGCTGAGATCGCGGCGATCGCCGAGGAAGAGCAAAAAGAGCGACGCGCGGCGGCGTGACGTGTAGCCCGGGTTGAGCGGGTAGCGAAACCCGGGACTGGGATCCCGGATTTCGCTGGCGCTCAATCCGGGCTAGCTCTTGGCCATCATCCCGATAACAGAATGAGAATCACAAATGCCTTCTGCGCTCTTTTCGCCCATTCGGCTCGCTGGCCTCGATCTTCCCAATCGGATTCTCGTTTCCCCGATGTGTCAGTACAGCGCTGACGATGGCACCGCGACGGACTGGCACATCAGCCATCTTGGCATGCTGTCGAATTCCGGAGCGTCGCTGGTGGTCGTTGAGGCGACCCATATCGAGCGGCGTGGCCGTATCACGCACGGCTGCCTCGGACTTTACTCGGATGACAACGAAGCGGCCCTCGCGCACGTGCTGGCCCATTGCCGCAGATACGGCACCGCCAAAATGGGCATCCAGCTCGCCCATGCGGGACGCAAGGCCTCCGCGCGCCGCCCGTGGGAGGGTGGCCAGCCGCTCACACCGGAGGAAGATGCATGGGAAACCCTCGCTCCCTCAGCAATCCCGTTCGGCCCCGGCTGGCCGGTTCCGCGCGAGATGTCGGCACCCGATCTCGAGCGCGTGCGCGATGCCTTTGTAGCTGCCGCACGACGCGCCGTGCGCGCCGGGGTGGATGCTGTCGAGCTGCACTGCGCGCACGGCTATTTGTTGCACAGCTTCGTCTCGCCCGTCTCCAACAAACGGCAGGACGCCTATGGCGGCGCGATGAATGCGCGCATGCGCTATCCGCTCGAGATTGCGACTGCCGTTCGCGCTGCTTTACCGAAAGAGATGCCGCTGGGCGCGCGCATCACCGGCAATGATTGGCAGGAAGGCGGGCTCACGCCCACAGATGCGGTAACATTCACACACGCTCTGAAAGAAGCGGGCGTGGATTTCGTCTGCGTATCCTCGGGCGGAATCAGCAGCGATGCGCGTCCGAACCTGATCGCCAATATGAACGTGGAATTTGCCGCAAAGGTGAAGAAAGAGACGGGGATCGCGACGCGTGTCGTAGGTCTCATCGCCAGACCGAAACAGGCGCAAGCCATTGTTGCGGAGGGCAATGCCGACATGGTCGCGCTCGCGCGCGCAATGCTCGACAATCCCCATTGGGGCTGGGAGGCTGCCCAGGTTCTTGGAGCGGATGTCGCGCGGCCGAAGCAATATGAGCGCGCCGCACCCGGCCTATGGGCCGGTGCAACATATGGAGATTAATACGCGAGCCAGCGGCTTCGCTGTTGGCCGGATATCGGGCATGTTGAAGCAGCTCAGCAAAGCAATTCGTCGAGCTTGAGCTCGCGCAGCCGCGCAAGATCAGCGCATGTATCTACGTCCCACAGCACCAGCGGCTCTTCCCAGCTCAGTCCCAAGTGTTTGATCCGTCGCCGCGTTTCCCTGATCACTCCCGGGGTGCCCCAGCGCATTTCCGAGAACAGTGCAGGATGAGCGCGGCGCATCCCGATAAGGACATAACCTCCGTCCTCCGCCGGCACGAGGACCACGTCCGTGCCCTTGCGCAGAATTGCGGCTGCCGCTCCGAGATGGCCTGGTTCAAGCGCGGGGCAGTCCGTGCCGATGATGAGAACAAGTCGACCCGCGGCACGTGCTGCCGCCAGCATGCGCGCGCCAAGGTCGCCGCTGCTCTGATGGGCAATGCTGATTGGATAGCGCGCCCGCAGCTCTGAGAACACCTGCTGATGTTCCTGCGGTGTGATCCACAAGGTCACACGCCCGACTTCGGCCGCGCATGCCGTTCTCACCGCGTGCTCGATCAAGCGCGCCTGTAATAGAGCGGCGCGGTCTGCGCCGAGCGTGGGAATCAGCCGCGTTTTGGCAAATCCCGGGATAGGCGCCTTTGCGAGTATGGCGACCTGCTCACTCATACCCATACTGGCGAGCGAGCGCCCTGGGATCGGCTCCAAAGAAATAGGCTATGCGCAGGCGCCACATCAGCCCGATGGTTGAGAGAACGCCGTTCTTTTCCCATCGCCGCCCGGACGTCACCACGCGGTTGCGCAGACACAAGGGACGCCCGAGCTTTTTGAGCCGCTTGCAGAGCGCAATGTCCTCCATCAGCGGCAGTTCGGGAAAGCCACCGACCGACTGGAAAGCAGCTCGGCGCACGAATATCGCCTGATCACCGGTGGCAATGCCGCTGAGCCGCGAGCGCAAGCGCATGAGCCAGGCGACCAGAAAAAGGAGCCGATGTTTGCCAGCTATGCTGACGTCGAAGCGGCCCCAGCTGCGACCCGAACGTTCGAGCCCGTTGAGCACCACATGATCGGCGTCGGCCGGCAGGCGCGTATCGGCATGCAGGAAGAGCAGGACGTCTCCTGATGCGCGGGTTGCACCGGCATTCATCTGCAGCGCGCGGCCGCGCGGCCCCGAGATCACGCGGTCCGCACGCAGCCTTGCTCGCTGCACGGTGGCATCGCGGCTTCCGCCATCGACCACGATCAGCTCGGTACCGAGCGCGCGAAGGCCGGCAAGCGCATCCAACGCCAGCGCGATTGTTTCTGCCTCGTTGAACACCGGCATGATGATGGAGAGCTTCGACATTGTCGTGCCGGCGCGGTCCTTCTCCCGACCTAGTTCAGTGCGCCCCCGCAGCTCGAGCCCTGGCCCGCGGTGCAGCCATAGCAGTGGCCGGCGACGCGAACCGAGCGGTTCTCGAGTGCGGCAGGGTCGATCTCGGAAAGCCGAAGGGGTCGGCCCAATCCATCCTGGAGCGGCAACCCGAGCATCTGATTAAAGTCACAATCGTACACGTAGCCCTGCCAATCGACCGAGATCAGATCGCGGCACATCACGTGGTTCACGTTTGCGGCGACATGCGCGTTCTGCAGGAGATCGAGGTAGTTGTCGAACTCGCCATTGGCGACGAGGAATGCGCCGAAACGCTGGATGGGCATGTTGGTAAGTGTATAGAGCCGGTTGAATACGATCCCGTAACGCTCGCGCAGCACCCGCCGGTAATGCGCCTCAAGACTGGTCTGGGGGGGCGGCAATGCTGCCCCTTGGGGGTTATAGACGAGATTGAGAATGAGCTCCGTCCCATCGCGCCCATAACCCAGACCGTTCAGTTGCTGCAGCGCGCGGATCGAACTTTCGAACACGCCTTTGCCACGCTGCCGATCGACGTTGCTCGCAAGGTAACATGGCAGCGAGGCGACGATCTCGACCTGCCAATTTGCCAGAAACCCGGCGAGGTCTTCCTGGCCGCGGACTTCGAGGATGGTCAGGTTGCATCTGTCCATCACCTTGATTTCCATTTCGCGCGCCGCCGCGACCATGCGGCGGAAATTTGCATTCAGCTCGGGAGCGCCGCCGGTGATGTCCAGAGTGGAAAGAGGGCTGCGTGCGAGGAAAGCGAGCACTTCATCCGCCACGTCAGCCGGCATTTCCTCCTTGCGCCTGGGGCCGGCATTGACGTGACAATGCATGCAGGATTGGTTGCAGCGATAGCCGAGATTGACCTGCAGCGTTTCCAGGCGGCGCCGCCGCACGCCCGGAAAGGCAATCTTCTCAAGCCGGTAGCGGATTTGATGCGTATCGCGCATGCGGAGAGCATTGCATGCGCACGGAGCACCGCTCAACAACTTCGCGTGACGAGTTAACGCGCGGGAAGGGGAGCGGCAATCGCGCTGCCGTCATCGAGCCCGAGGCGCCCAAAACCGGGAAGCTTCAGCGCCGGATGGCGCACATCGAGGCCGGCGACGAGGCCCAGGAAATTGACTTCGAGGCCCTCAATCCATCCGACTTTGACGCCGAGAAGGCCCCACAACGATGCCTCAATGCCCGTGCGGCTGTCGGTGAGCCCGATATACGGCTCACTGCGGAAATCCTTGCCCACGGCGTTTGGCGGCAGGGCTACTTCCAGCTCCGGCACCGCACGCAAAACGGCGGCCGTGAACGTGTTGCTGTTGGGTCCCGGCCATATGCGGTAGTCCCCGGAATGGCTGTAACTGTAAGCGCGGATCGCATCCTGCACCCTTGGAATGAGCGCAGTGGCATGCTCGCCGCGAATGTCCACGAGCACGCGCGGCGTGTCCCCGAACCAGCGGCCGTCGGGATCCCATCCGTTGAGTCGCACCGGGTGTCCCCAGCCGACCACGTCATAGCGGCTCCAGGTGGTGGCGTTCTGCGGCTTGAACACGACCCAGCTGTGCACGGCGAAAATGCCCTTCCACCGTCCGGTCCGACCCGTAAAGACAAGCAGGCGGGCGTCGCGATCCGCGCTCGCGGGCGGCAACATGCCCACGCTCGACCAGTCAGCGTCGCGGTAGCTGCGCGGATGCTGTTTTGTCGCGTAGAACGCGGCATGCGCCGCGAGCGGGATGATGAACAGGACTAGGACAGCGAGGAGCACTTTTCGGAGCGGGTTATGCATGAAATAGGTAGACAATCAGCAGCCCGAATATGGCTCTAGCTTCGGGCGCTTACACGAGCAATGCGGCACGGCGGCACATTAAAAATCGCTAAGTCCCTTCTCCGCGGGTTTGTCCGCCGCAGCTGCGCCTGCTTTTAACAAGCAAGGCCATGGCGGCGAGAGTAGGGCGATGCGTCCTGCTTCCTATCGCACCCGGTTTCCGCTCACCGTGACATGCGCATATGCTCGCTGCCCGTCTTTGCCAAATCGCCCGTCACAGGGGCGGAGCGGAGCATTCCCACGACGGCGCCTCTGACTGTATCTGAGATCACGTAATTGGCGATCAGCGCGGTTCCTGCGCCGGGCGCGACGGAAACGGCAATGCCGATGGTGCATTTGCGTACCACGTTGCCGGTTGCGGCGATATCGCGCAGGTAGGGACCCGAGCCCAGCAGGATGCCCGCTGTCGGCGCATTCTCGATCACATTGGCGCTGACCGTGGTGTCGGCCTCGACCGCGATGCCGATGCCGCCGCCATCGCGCAGATCCGTACCTGCGGGCCGTCGCGCGAGCAGATTGCGTACGATATTGCCCTGCACCACCGCAAGTCGGCCGCCCTCATTGAAATTCGTGACCGAAATACCGATGGCTGCGGATTCGATGCGGTTGCTTGCAATGATCGCCCCCTCGAAACCGAACTCCGCATAGATCGCAACCTCGCGCGCATTGCTGATAGTGTTGCCCTCGACGTGCAGATTGGACGCCGCATTGCCGCGCACGGCCGAAAAGGCGCAATCGCGGATGCGATTGCCTCGCACGATCACGTTCGCCGCGCGAAAGATGCTGATGGCGTTGCCGTATTGGCCGGAGCCGCCGAGCCGGTTTTCTATGTAGTCAATCCGATTATCGACGAGCATGCCCCCATCATCGCCCGCAAACGATCGCCACACCTGGATGCCCACATTGCCTGCGCCATTGATCTGATTGCGTGCAATGAGAAAGCCGCGCGAGTCGAAAATGTGGATCGCCACATCCTCAATGTGAGTGAAGCTCGAGTCGCTCAATTCTCCCGCGCAGCCGATTGCGACGAGCGCAGTGCCGGCCGACGCGCCAAACGCGCAATTTGCGATCTTCACGCCCTGACAAGTTTTCGAGGTGCACAAGCCCTTTTCTGTCCGGGAGCTTCTTGTGAGCGCCGTCGAACACGAGACCTGTCAGCGTCGTGTAATCGCCGCCAGCACCGCTAATGAGCGATGCGCCTTCCCGCGAAAGCATGAGGGTGGTAGCCCCGCGTGTGCCTGAAAGCTGCGCCCCAGGCGGCAGCGTGAGATTGCTGGCGCGGTAGACGCCCGCGGGAAGCACCAGAGCGGTGCGCGTACGCGCACATTCGTCGATCGCCTGCTGGAGAGCGGGGCTTTGGTCTTCGGAGCTTCCCCGCCGCAGCTCCAATTCCGCCTGCCTGGGGCAGCTCGGCCCCGCAAGGGTGCTCTTGGCCCATGCAGCCGAAGCGGCGGAGCTGGCCGCAAATGCCAACAGAAGGCGACGACGATCGAGAGACATGGCGGAGGCTCACGGGCCAGCCTAAGCGCCCTGATGAATCGAGGCTTAAACACCTAACGCATGAGCGGGACCATCGCTCGTATCATGGCTTCGCCAGCGCGTACGAGATCCTCGTGCGTGATGCGGAACCGCCGTCCGGAGCTCGACTGCGGGCGACCGACCGAAGGCACATGTACGAACGCGGTCAGCCGCGGCGCGCCGTTGCGTGCAGAAGCGCGTGAGGCGTGCCAGCAGAGATAGTTGCACAGATAGCTTCCGGCATTCCGCGAAAGCATGCAGGGAACGTCTGCCCATTGTGCCGCCCGCAACAAGCGCAGGGCGGGCGTGGCCAGGGGCAACTCCGCGGCCGCGCCATCGAGGATTCTACTGCCGAGGGGAAGGCGGCGGTCCACATCCGGAAGCGTGCGCGCAAGCGCGTTGCGCGCTCGCGTCTCGATGCGCAGGTGGTGCGTGCGCGCGGCAAGGCCGAACATGATCAATGCGTCGGGCTTTTGCGCCTTCAGCAGCACGGGCAACTCACGATCGATGGCCTCGTAGCTCACGCGAAAGACGTGTCCGACGCGCCGCAGACTTGTGGGATTGCATGTCCGCGCAAGTTCCGCCACCAGCGCTTCGGTGGGGTTGAACGGTGCGCCGGGAAAGGAACCGAAACCTGTAATGAGAAGGGTGCGCACGCTCTACCTGCGGCGGTCGGCGGCACGAGGCCGCGCGAGGATTTCGTCCGTTTTTGCTTTGTCGGTCGTGAGCCTTCCCTGCAGATGCGCTTGCAGGAAGGGCAACCTGTCGTTTCCCCAAAAAATTTCGCGATCAACCACAAAGCTGGGCACGCCGAATACCCCCGCCGCAATCGCGCCTTCCGTTTGCTGCCGAAGCCGCTGCTTGATGTCTTCGCTTTGCGCCCTGCGCAGAAGCGCATTTCCGTCAACGCCGGCGCTGCTCGCGACTTCTGCGATCACGGCATCGCTGGTGATGTCGCGCCCCGCGCTCCAAGCCGCATCGAGAAGCGCTACCGCAAGCCTCTCGCGCATTCTCTCATCGTCGATGGCAGACGTGACCCGAAGCGGTTTGAGCGGATTGAACGGATGCGCAGGGGGACTCTTGAATTCCAATCGCAGATGGATCGCCCAACGCTGCGCGTCCAGGAACGTGTAACGACGCTTGGCCGGAATTTCCGCGGGCCCGACATTCGAATGATGGTCCAACAGTCCGGCAAAAAGCACCGGCACATAGCGGAATGTCGCCTCCGCGCAGTCCCGCACGGCCTGAAGCTGATGCGCGGCAAGCCACGCATAGGGACTGACGAAATCGAAATAAAAATCCACCTCTTTCATGGCCAGCCTTCAGAGGTATTTTGCGCGAATATCGATTGTCGATTCGACGCCGATCCGTTCGAGATGCTGCGCGATCCAGCCGTCCGCGCGCTCGTATCCGACCTCGTGCAGATAGCTAAGAAACTCCCAATCCGCATTGTACTTGCTGCTCGCCCCAAGCGTTTGCATCATGTCATCCGCCTCGATCGCGTGCATGAGCATGCGCTTGAGGCTGCCATCGGCAATTTTTGCTTCATCGATCAGCCTGGTGACGAACGCAATCGCACGCATTTCGCGAAAAAGCGAGGAATTGAAGCTGATCTCGTTGATGCGGTCGATGATTTCCGGCGCCGTCCTCGGGATCGTCCTACGTTCGGTCGGGTTGATGTGCACCACGATGATGTCCCTGCTTTGGCATTCGTATATGAGCGGAAAAAGTGCGGGATTGCCCATATACCCGCCGTCCCAGAAGAACTCGCCGCCGATTTCGACTGCCTGATGCAGCAAGGGCAGGCAGGCAGACGCGAGCACGCACGCGCTGCTGATTTCTCGGCTGGTGAATATGCGCACCTTGCCGGTGCGCACGTTCGTCGCGCACAGGAACAGCTTGACCGGGCACTCGTGGCGCAGTCTCCGGAAGTCGACAACTTGCTCAAGGATAGACTTGAGCGGGTTGTAGTTGAAAGGGTTGAATTGATAGGGAGAAAAAATCCGACTCAGCAGATCCAGCAACAAGTACCCGGGGGAGTGAGTCAGCGCATAATTGCGCGTGAGCCGGTCATACCAGGAAGGCTGGAGAGGACTGGATCGCGCAAGCTCCGCTGCCCGTCGCCAGAAATCCGCGAGCGCTTGCACCGCACCCTCTCGCCCGCCTGCAACGAGTCCCTGGGCAAGCACAACGGCATTGATCCCCCCCGCGCTTGTCGCGCTGATGCCTTCGATCTTGAGCCCAGGCTCGTCCAGCAGGCGGTGCAGCACACCCCAGGTGAACGCGCCGTGCGCACCTCCGCCTTGCAACGCAAGGTTGGCAATTTTCACTTCCGGCACGCCTGCAGGACCCGCGGCGTGAGTTGAGCGCCAGCGAAATTCATCATCGCCTTCGTTCAACGCATCCTGCGATTTAATGCATCCTACAGCTTCAGCGCGGCGGCGATCTCCTCGACGGCAAGCGACGGCGACATCTTTCCCGCCGCAACTGCTGCCTCGATCCGGGGGAGCTTGGTCTTGAGCGCCGAATCCGAACGCAGGCGTGCAAACATTCGCTCCTCAAGCATTGTCCACATCCATTTCACCTGCTGCTCCCGCCTGCGGGTCTCGAGCTCTCCCGATTTCGTCATACGCTCGCGATGATCGAGTACGCTGGCCCACAGCTCGGGAATGCCCTCTCCAGTCAAGGCCGAGCAGGTCAGTACCGGCGGAGACCAGGTGGCGCTGCGCGGCGCCAGAATGTGGAGGGCGCCACGGTATTCCGCCGCCGCTGCCTTGGCGCGCTTGACATTGTCACCGTCAGCCTTGTTTACGGCGATCATGTCGGCAAGCTCGACCATGCCTTTCTTCAATCCTTGCAGCTCGTCACCGGCTCCGGGAAGCATCAGCACCAGAAAGAAGTCCGTCATGTCCGCGACGACTGTTTCGGCTTGGCCGGTCCCCATCGTTTCGACCAGCACGCATTCGAACCCCGCGGCTTCAAGGATCAGCATCGACTCGCGCGTTTTCGCCGCCACCCCCCCGAGGGTGCCGGAGGAAGGGGAGGGCCGGATGAATGCGTTGGGATCATTGGCGAGCCGCGCCATGCGCGTCTTATCGGCCAGAATCGAGCCCCCGGTGCGCGTCGACGACGGATCGACTGCAAGCACAGCCACCCTCCGGCTTTGCCCGGTAAGGTACGTGCCGAGCGCATCGATCGCGGTCGATTTGCCCACGCCCGGGGCGCCGGTTATGCCGACGCGCACGGCACTGCCGGTCAATGGTAACAATTCCTGCAACAGCTCGCGTGCGGCTTTCTGATGATCCGCGCGCCGGCTTTCGGTCAGCGTGATGGCGCGCGCAATGACTGAGCGATCACCGCCGCGAATCCCGCGCGCGAGCGAAACGGTATCGGTGCTCATGCGAACGCGGCACAAGGCCACGAATTTGCCTCACCCTTGGCCCGCGGCACGGCTGCGCCGGTCGTTTGTGCATTGGTATTTGCCGCGTAATTCAAGGAGATAACGACCTTCGTTCAGGGGCTGGTGTCCATTTGCTTCGGCGTGACAAACATTTTCCCGCACTCTTTCGGCTGAGCTATCATAGCCGGCCGTCTGCCGGGAGGCATGCATGGGGATTCGGGCGCTCGCATCAGCCGTTTGCGCGTTGGCCGCCATGGCGAGTTTGGGCGCGACTTCAAGCTCCGCTGGCGGCTTGGTCTGGGAAGTGGAAAATCCATTCCGCTTCTTCAAGGACCAGAAATCATTTGCACTGCATGAAGCGGCGTTCGCCTCCGTGCGCGGCGATGGGGTGCCGCCGTCGAATCCTGTGCTGCGCACCGAAAGGCTCCTGAACGATCCCGATTGCCGGGACGTCTCCACCCCGGACCGCTGCGCTGCTACCGCCGGCCGCCGTTTCCAGCAAAGCCGCATGGGTTGGGCGGCACAGACGCTCGGCAATAGCTGTTATGAAAGAGACGGGCGGCCGCGGCGCTACCCCGCAGTGTGCGAACGCACATATTCCTGGGGCCGCGTGAAAGAAGATTACGTGTTGCCCGATGCCCACACGGTAAATGTGTGGGTGGCACCCGATGCTAGGGCGGACCCGGCGGCCGAATGCGTGTGGACCTGGCAGCCGCGCCGGCCGAACGGCAAGTCGGAAACGCGGCGCCTTCCCTGCAAGCAAAGGCTTACGATCGCGAGAGTGCCCTATGCACTCGAGCGTGCCCATTCCGGCGTCTCGGTCAGGGTGACATTGCCGGACGGACGCGAGCTTGCCGAGCCCGAGCTGATCGTCGACGACCTCTTCATCGTTGCGCTTGGGGATTCGTTTGCTTCAGGAGAAAGCAACCCCGATCAGCCGGTGCAGTTCAGCGCCTTGCGCGAAATGGTGTACGATCCGAGCCTCGCACAGTCCTACGGCGTGGCGCGAGCGCTGCCGGACAAAACGGCGCCGGGATACGGGCTTGCCTCCAGCGAGTCCAATCCAAAGGTTCTGCCACGACGCTATATGGAGGACGAGGCGGCGGACCGTTATTACCCGCTTGGCTCGCGGGATTTCATAGTTGGCTTCGAAAAGGCCAGCGCGCGCTGGCTCAGCCGCGATTGTCATCGCTCGCAATACGGCTATCCGCTGCGCGTGGCGATGCAGCTTGCCCTGGAGAACCGGCATCGCTCCGTCACATTCGCGACGTTCGCCTGCTCGGGCGCTGAGATCGATCACGGGCTTTTTGGCGAGATGAAGCCGCGTGAGGCCGCGCGCGAGCTACCGGGCGGCAAGGTCGCCGCACAGCTCGATCAGCTCACGGATCTTATCTGCCGCGGCGCGCACGCGCAGCGCGGGACCTACACGCTGCCGGCCTATGCTCACGGGCACACGGCGATTGCCGACCAGCAGATTGCGAAAAACTGGTGCCCGCCGCAGTTGCGCAAGCGCCCCATCGACTTGGTGCTGCTCTCCATCGGCGGCAACGACGTCGGTTTCGGAGCGCTCGCGGCCTTTTCGCTCACCGAGCAGCTTTCTGATCTCGCGCCCATTGCGGGCCTTTTCGGCGGCTCAATGCATTTCGGGCCGCAGTTCTCCCGCGTGTATCTCGATGTGCTCGACAGGCGCATGAAGGCGTTGAAAGACGCGCTGCGCGATGGCTTTGGCATCCCGCCGGCGCGCGTGGTGCAGTCCTCCTACGAGCCCATCCAGTTCGATGAAGCGGGAGGGCTGTGCGGGCTGGAGCCGACGCTCGGCATGGATGTGCATGCCGGGCTGCGGCTGAGACGTGAGCACCTTGGCGAGACCGCGCGGTTTGTGAACGAGTTGTTAAAGCGCCTTGAATGCATCTCCAGCACAAAGGGCCGCGCTGATTGTCCCGCTCATTTGGTGACGGGCAGCGGGACTGGGTTTGCGCTGGTAACGGAGCACATTCCCGAGTTCAGCAAGCGCGGCCTTTGCGCGCGCGACCCGAAGCATCCTGTCACGGACGGCTCGCTCATGCGTGTGCCGCGCCGGCCCGGCAATGGGGATGCATTCCGGCCCTACTCGCCGGCTGTCACTTTGCCTTACGCTCACCGCTGGCGGCTATTTCGCACCCCCAACGACGCGTTCCTGACCGCGAATACGCATCACGAGGGCACGCCGCTCTTCGACATTCTGCAGCCAGCCTATGCGGCGCTGTACAGCGGGGCCATTCATCCTACGGCCGAGGCACACGCCATCGTCGCCGATCATGTGCTGCCGCATGCACGGCGCATCTTCGATCCCGCGCCCGCGGTACAGGAGAGCAGCCTGCGCTAGATGTTAGTGCCTCCTCTGCCGGAGTGCGGATTACTCCAGCGGCACGAGATCACCCAGCATCGTCGGAATGAATTCCGAGACCGTCGGATGGATATGCATGGCTCTTTGTATGACGGTGTAAGGAGCTTTCGCGTACATCACGTCCAAAACAGAATGAATAACCTCATCACACGAAAGTCCAAGGAGCGATGCACCGAGAATCTTGTTGGTTTGCTTGTCTATTAAGATCTTCATGAAGCCTTTGGTCTCGCCCTTCTCATTGGCCCGGCTTACGTCCTCCATGGGTATGGTCGCTTTCAGCGCCGGACGGCCGGATTTGCGCACCTCTGCCTCGCTCATACCGGCGCGCCCCAGCGGCGGATCGGTATAGAGGGCGTAAGCTGGAATCCGATCGCTGACGCGCCGTGTATCGTTATCGAGAATATTGCTCGCAACGATCTCGAAGTCGTTCCAGGAAGTATGAGTGAAGGCGCCATGGCCATTGCAATCCCCCAACGCCCAGATGCCCGGCACATTGGTGCGCAATTGATCGTCGGTCTCGATATAGCCGTGCTTGTCAATTGCGATTCCGGCGGCGTCTAAGCCAAGATCGTCCGTGTTCGGCCGGCGGCCAATCGCGACTAAAAGATGCGAACCCATTATTTGCGACTTCGCGCCATTCGTCTCGACCGTCACCGCTATCCTGCCGCCGACTTTTTCGACCGCCACGACTTTGGTGTTGGCGCGGATCTCAATGCCTTCCTCGGCGAGGAAATCGGCAATCGCCTGCGAGACATCCTCGTCCTCGCGGGCGACTAGGCGCGCTCCAAGCTCGATTACGGTAACGTCGCTTCCGAAGCGCCGATACATTTGCGCAAACTCGAGCCCCACATAGCTGCCACCGAGCACGACGAGATGCGGGGGCAGAAAGTCGATGTCCATCATCGAGCTGTTGGTCAGGTAAGGGATCTGATCGAGCCCCGATATCGGCGGCACAAGGGCGCGCCCACCCACATTGATGAAGATCTTGTCGCCCTGGATCGTCTCATTGCCGATCTCCACTTCCTTCGGCCCCACGAACCGCCCGTGACCTTCGTAAACCGTGCAACCTTTCAGCGTCCTGAGTGATCGCTCGACTCCGTTACGCGACGGAGCCACAACGGCGTCCTTGCGCGCCTTCACGGCCTTCATGTCGGCCTCTATGGATCCGCGGATCTTGATGCCGTAATCGGCAGCGCGCCGAACAATATGCGCGGCGTATGCGCTTGCCACGAATGTCTTGGTCGGAGTGCAGCCGGTATTGACGCAGGTACCGCCGAAAAGCTTGCGTTCGACAATCGCGACGCTCCAGCCTGCGGCTACCAATCGCCGCGCCAAGGCCGGCCCCGCCTGTCCGGTGCCAATGATAATGGCGTCATAGCTAGACATGACTCACCTCCAACTTCCGCACTGTCGGACTACTCAGGTTCACGGCGAATTCACCGGAGGCCGGCGCAAGGGCGTGCTCTTGCGCCCGTGCGCCCACCCTACAGCCGCGCAACTGTTCGTGGTAACAGGCATCGGCCAACACCCGAGGTGATGTGATGGCAATTTTCCGAGCCGCCGCGATCGTCACAATGCTTGCCCTGAACGCATTGATGACGGCGGAGACAGCGAGCGCACAGAGCTATCCGACCAGGCCCGTGCATCTGATCGTGCCGTATCCTGCGGGCGGCGGCACGGACTTTTTTGCGCGGCTGGTTGGCCAGAAAATGTCGGACCTCCTTGGCCAGCCCATCGTGGTTGAGAACAAGCCCGGCGCTGCGACCAATCTCGGCGCCGATTTTGTCGCGAAGAGTGCAGCGGACGGCTACACCATGCTTCTCGGCGACGTGGCGACCTATGCGGCCAACCCAAGCCTCTACAAGAAACTCACCTTCGATCCGGCCAAGGACTTTGCCCCAGTCACGCTTACGGCGCGCTTCTTGAGCGTGCTTGTTGCCAACCCCAAGAAAATCGACGTGAAATCCGTGGCCGAGCTGATCGAGCAGGCGAAGAGAGAGCCAGGCAAGATCGATATCGCCCATGCAGGCACCGGCAATCCGTTTCACCTTGCCGCCGTGCTCTTTCAACAGTCTGCCGGCATCAAGCTCAACGAAGTGCCCTATCGGGGCGCCCAGCCAGCCGTTCAGGGTTTGCTGGGCGGCGACGTGCATATCATGTTCGTCGATTTCGCTACTGCGCGGTCGCATATCGCTGCCGGGACGCTGCGGCCGCTTGGCGTGGCAGCGCTGACGGAACGGCCGGAGCTCCCCGGCGTGCCCCCGGTCGCAAGTGCGCCGGGGCTTGGCGGCTTTGAAGCATGGCCCTGGCAAGGCTTCGTGGTACCCGCGAAAACGCCGGCTCCGATCATTGCCAAGCTGCACGACACATATACTGCAGCGGCGGCCGATACGGTGGTCCGCCAAAAGCTGGTCGATGCCGGTCTGGAAGTGCTGCAAAGCTCGCCCGACGAAATGGCCGAGTACATAAGGACTGAAACGGTCAAATGGGCGAACGTCATCCGCACCGCCAACATTCAGCTGGATTGATGCCAATGAACTAGCCGAGTTCATCACCCCCGGCTTGACCCATGCGTATGCATCCAAATCCCATAAAACCGAATTGCCGGGTCCAAGCCCGGCAATGACGGATGGCACGTCCATGGGTGGACGAACAGGTTCATGGGCGACCAAGGAGGCCTCAAGATGAATATTCAGAACGCCGCGAGCTTCCCTAAAGACTCTGCGCGGTCCGGACAGAGTGCACTCGTCGCCGGCTACATGTCGGGATTCGGCAACGGTTTCGAAACCGAAGCGCTACCAGGCGCGCTGCCGATCGGCCGCAATTCTCCACAGAAATGCAGCTATGGCCTCTATGCCGAGCAGCTCAGCGGCTCGCCCTTTACTGCGCCGCGCGCCAAGAACGAGCGCACGTGGCTGTATCGAATTCGGCCAACCGTCTACCACTTTGGCGCGTTCAGGAAGATTGACCGCGGTCTCTGGCGCACCGCTCCCGCCGCAGAGATCGATGTCCCGATTGCGCCCATGCGATGGGGGCCGATCCCGATCCCGGGCGAAAACCTCTCGTTTGTCGAGGGCATGCATACCATGACGACCGCGGGCGATGCCGGCACCCAGACCGGAATGGGCGCGCATGTTTATCTCGTCACGCGATCGATGACCGACGAGTTCTTCTACAACGCCGATGGCGAGATGCTATTCGTGCCGCAGCAGGGAAAGCTGCGGCTCGCGACCGAGTTCGGCATTATCGATATCGAGCCTGGCGAGGTTTCCGTCATCCCGCGGGGGGTCAAGCTAAGTGTTCAACTCGTTGATGGACCCGCGCGCGGCTATTTGTGCGAGAACTACGGCGGGGCGTTCACGCTGCCCGAGCGCGGTCCGATCGGCGCCAACTGCCTGGCCAATCCTCGCGACTTTCTCACCCCGGTGGCCGCCTATGAAAATAAGGACGCGCCATCGCGCATGTGTGTGAAATGGGGCGGCGCTTTATGGATGACCGAGATCGACCACTCACCGCTCGATGTGGTCGCCTGGCACGGCAACTATGCGCCGTACAAATACGATCTGCGAAAATTTTCCCCGGTCGGCCCCGTGCTTTTCGATCATGCCGATCCGTCAATATTCACGGTGCTTACCTCTCCATCCGAAACATCGGGCACCGCCAACGTGGATTTCGTAATCTTCCCGGATCGCTGGCTGGTTGCCGAAAACACATTCCGGCCGCCCTGGTATCACATGAATGTCATGAGCGAGTTCATGGGCCTCGTTTACGGCCAATACGACGCCAAGCCGCACGGTTTCGTGCCCGGAGGCGCATCGCTGCACAATATGATGCTGCCGCACGGCCCCGATGTCGATGCGTTTGAGGCCGCGAGCAATGCCGACCTCAAGCCGCAGCGGCTCGAAGGAACGCTCGCCTTTATGTTCGAAACCCGCTTTCCGCAGCGGGTGACCGCCTACGCCGCGCAGTCGGGGGCTTTGCATGAGGACTACAGCAGCTACGGCCGGCGGCTGCAAAAGCATTTCGATCCTGCTCGACCATGATGGGCGGCGTGCGCGCGCAAGAATCGACGATGCCCGTCATCGGGGTCGTTACCGCGCCAGGGCGAAATGACGCCCAATCTCCTCGGCCAATTTCGCTGAGGCCCGAAAGAAGCGGCCTTTGTCGAAGGCAGGACGCGCGTCGCGCACACGTCAGTTTTGGCAAATTCCTCCGGCAGAACAACCGGATAAACCCGCTGTCGGATATCTTACGAAGGGTCTTGAAAACCCCTGTTTCACCCAAGTTTGGCTACAATGGCGGCAATAATTACCGCTGTCGTCTACCATTGGGGGGGCAGCGGCAATGAAAGCGGGTATCGCAGTTCTTGCGTCCGTTGTTTTGTCGACAAGTGCAACGGCAGCGTCAAACCAGTATGCGGTCGAGGGCGTCACTGTTGGGACGCAACTGAATTTCGACAATGCATCCTATCGCGAATACAAATGCAGTCCGAGCCAGCAGTTCGACGGACTGACGTGGTGTCAAAAGGCTCGCGCAAACAAGGATCGGCGGGGACCGTATACGGCTGCCTACTCGCTCCTGCATGCGCGCGACGGCAGCATCGTTTACGTCAACCGGTCGCAAGAGCCGCTGTCCGTGAGCCGCAGCGAGGCCGACGCCGAAATACAGCGATACGCGCGCAGCATTGGTGAGGCGCCGCGCATTATCAAGATGCCCCAGCGCGGGGCCGCCCGAAACGGAATGATCGCAGTCTGGGGCAATCTCGCGCTGGAGCAGCTCGACCCGGAGAGCATCAGGACGCTCGCTGACGGCAGGAGTCCCAAAAAGGGGCTGCTGATCGATTTTCTTGGAAATTTCGCCCGCTCGGCCAAGGAAGGGCTGCCGATCTACCGGATCGGCAGAGGCTCCGGCTTTCTGTGGGCGGCAACCTTTGACCAGAAAGGCCGTGGAACGCTCAGAACAGTCGCCGTAGACACGTCCGGACTGATTGTCACGCCGTCGCAGCAGGAGCCAATAGGCGAATCGGCTGCGGAGGAGACAGAGCCGCAACCGAAACCAGCGGAGCCGGCCGGAACCATCGTCGAACAGCAAGACGAACTCGCGATTGCCAACAGCAGGATCGCAGAGCTCGAGCAGGCAAGGGGCGAAGCCGATACGGCGCGCGTCGCGGCCGAAAAGGCGAGAGTTGATGCTGAGATTGCAGGACGAGAGCTTGAACAGGCCAAGGCTGCGGAAATCGCTGCCCTCAAGACGACAATCGCCCAGTTGACCGCAGCAGGACCGGCAGGCGATGCGAAAGGCAGCCGCTGGGAAAGGCTGCTTTTTGGATCGGCCGGAGGTCTCTTTGGTGCGCTGGCGGCGTTTGCAATCGGTTTTCTCGTAAACCGGCAGAGAGCACGCAATTCAAAGCAGCAGAGTTCTGAGCTTCCGTTCGCTCCCGTCGAAACATCGCTCCAATGTCAGAGCGAGGAAGCGGAAGTCGTTTCACCTGCTCTGTCACCGACGATTGCCATCTCGGAGACGGCATTTGAAAGCGAATTGGAGGCGCAGGTCGTCGCCATCAATGCAGCGGAAGAGGAGACGCCGGTGACGACCGATGCTGCTGCTTCCGTCCCCGAGTCAGCCGAAAAGCTGCCGGCTCCCGCGCTCGTGTAATGTGGGCCGCGTGCGGTGGGTAAAGGCGCGCGTTTGCGCGCGGTGCCCGCCGCTTTTCAGTTTGTCGTGGGAAAGAATGGCCCGGGCAGGGGCGAATTGTGCCATCCCACGCGCCCGCCGATATTGGTCACGACGTTCTGGGGCTGGTAGGTGGGCGGATAGGCGTAGTCCAGAAACTTGCGGTCGCCAGGCAGCACTTCGGTGCCGGCATCGAGATAGGAACGCGGCAGAACGACGACCCGCGCGCGGGGTCGTTCTGTTCTGGCAACCCGGATCGGTCTGTTAACGTTCTGCTGTCGGGTGACGTTGCCGACGGTGTCGGGCTCCGAAGCGGGACGGGACTGCGGAGCCGGACGGGACTCAGGAGCGGGACGGGGCTCGGCAGCCGGCTGCGGTGGCATGGTTTCCTCGAGCCGATAGCGCTCCTCAAATGAGGCGGGGGGCCCATTTTGGTCTTGAGCGAAAGCGCCAAGCGGAATCAGCGATAGCGCCAGAACCGTTCCCGCCAGAAAAATGCGATGCATTTGCATGGCCCCCCACCCCATTACCCGTGCTAACGCCGGCCGATGGCCGGCAATGGTTCGCGACTATCGTTTGTCGCGGCCTTAGGTGAATTGGTTCAAAGGCGATCCCGGGCGTGCGCGGTCCTATTCCGCCGCCTGCTGGGTATAGCCAAGCCGCCGGTTGAGTTTGTCGAGCAGTAATTCGGCGGCTTCGGCAATGACGGTCGCGGGCGGGAAGATCGCCTCGGCGCCGGCGCGCTCCAGCGCTGCGTAGTCCTCGGGCGGAATGACGCCGCCCACGGCAACCATGATGTCCTCGCGACCCTCCTTGCGCAGCGCAGCCTTGAGCTCCGGAACGAGCGCCAGATGGGCGGCGGCAAGAGAGGAGACCCCCACGATGTGAACGTCATTCTCGACGGCTTGGCGCGCTGCCTCTTCGGGCGTTGCAAAGAGAGGGCCGATATCGACATCAAAGCCAAGATCGGCAAACGCACTCGCAATTACCTTCTGGCCGCGATCGTGCCCATCCTGGCCGATCTTCGCCACCAGAATGCGCGGGCGCCGCCCTTCGTGCTGCTCGAACGCGCTGATGCGCTTGTGGATGCGCGCCATGCTGTCTGCCATGGTGCCCGCCTCCCGCTGATACACGCCCGTAATAGCCTTGATCGGCGCCTGGTGCCGCCCGAACACCTTCTCGAGGGCCGACGAGATCTCGCCCACGGTTGCTTTGTGGCGCGCGGCCTCGATCGCGAGCGCGAGCAGGTTTCCCTGATGCTCGGCAGCGCTGCGCGTGAGAGCCTGCAGACTCTCGGACACCGATTCCTGGTCGCGTTCGCGTTTGAGGCGCTTGAGCTTGTCGATCTGCAGCTCCCGCACCTTTGCATTGTCTACCTTTAGGAGGCGGACGGGACTTTCATCGTCGGGACGAAACCTGTTCACGCCAATCACCGGCTGCTGGCCGGCGTCGATACGCGCCTGGGTTTTCGCCGCTGCCTCTTCAATCCGGAGCTTCGGCAAGCCGGCTTCGATGGCTTTGGCCATCCCGCCCATCGCTTCCACTTCTTCTATGTGCGCCCACGCCTGCTTGGCGAGCTCATAGGTGAGGCGCTCGACATAGAACGAGCCACCCCATGGATCTATGACACGAGTGGTGCCGCTTTCCTGCTGCAGCACGATTTGCGTGTTGCGGGCAATACGGGCCGAGAAATCCGTAGGCAAGGCCAGCGCCTCATCAAGCGCATTCGTGTGCAGGGATTGCGTATGCCCCTGTGTGGCCGCCATCGCCTCGATGGCGGTGCGCGCGACATTGTTGAACACGTCCTGTGCGGCGAGCGACCAGCCGGAAGTCTGGCAGTGGGTACGCAGGGAAAGCGACCGGTTGTCCTTCGGGCCGAACGGCGCCATCAGCTTTGCCCAGAGCAGGCGTGCGGCGCGCAGTTTGGCGACTTCCATGAAGAAGTTCATGCCGATCGCCCAGAAGAAGGAAATGCGCGGGCCAAAGCGGTCGATACCGAGCCCGGCCTTGAGCCCGGCGCGCACATATTCGAGCCCGTCCGCGAGCGTGTAGGCGAGCTCGAGATCCTGCGTCGCTCCCGCCTCCTGCATGTGATAGCCCGATACCGAGATTGAATTGAACTTCGGCATGTGCGCGGCCGTGAAGGCGAAGATATCGGAGATGATGCGCAAAGAAGGCTGCGGCGGATAGATGTAGGTGTTCCGCACCATGAATTCTTTCAGGATGTCATTCTGAATGGTGCCCGAGAGCTGGTGCGGTGGCACGCCTTGCTCCTCGGCGGCAACGATATAGAGCGCCAGCACCGGCAGCACCGCTCCGTTCATGGTCATGGAGACCGAGATGCGGTCGAGCGGAATGCCGGCAAACAGCGTCCGCATGTCGTAAATGGAATCGATTGCAACGCCGGCCATGCCGACGTCGCCCGTCACGCGCGGATGATCGGAGTCGTAGCCGCGATGCGTGGCAAGATCGAAAGCAACCGACAGGCCCTTTTGGCCAGCCGCGAGGTTGCGTCGATAGAACGCGTTGGAGTCTTCCGCCGTGGAAAACCCCGCATACTGCCGGATCGTCCACGGCTGCGTGACATACATGGTGGGGTAGGGGCCGCGGAGAAACGGCGGCAGACCTGGATAGGTATCGAGGAAGCCTATGCCATGCGTGTCATCTGGACCGTAGACCCCCTTTACGGGAATGTTTTCCGGCGTGATCCACGGCGGGGCGGTGGACCTGGTTACAGGAACAGGGATATCCGCGAAGTCAATAGTGCTGAAATCAGGGACCGCGCTCATCGGGGGCACTCGATCAGAATGCATTGTATCACGTTTCACACGAAGCGAGTATGCAGTTAGACTTGTCGCTTGATGCTGATGTATGCCTTGGCCAAGGTCGCGCCAACTCGTGTGCCTATGCTTATGCTTCGATCACCGTATAGGCATTGCGCAAGGCGGCCAGCGCGTCGCAGCCCGCGTAAACGAAGCCGGACAGGCCGCCTGCCTCAAGCTGCGGCGTCGGCTTGCCGGCCAGCCAGACCACGGCGCCTGAATTCCTGAGCGACTTCGCGGCTGCGGGAGCCTGGCTCGCATAGACCGCATCCGAGGAGCACAGGCAGGCGAGCTTGGCGCCGGATTGCGCAAAGTTGCGCGCCAGCGCGTCGTCGTCGTGCGGCCCGTCGTGGCTCACGGCTTCAATTCCGCCGGCTTCAAAAAAGTTCTTTGCGAAATGCGCGCGCGCACTGAAATCCGAGGGTGTTCCGAGTGGAGCAAGGAAAACGTTCGGTCGAGCACCCGTGCGTTCCCGGATTGCATCCGAGCGGTCGCGTAGCTCCTCGAACGGTTCTGAAAGGCGCAAGGGCGGTAGCGGCTCGAATTCCACCAATTTCTGAAAACATTCCAACACAACAGGCGCGCTGGCCAGGACCGAGACCGGTGTTTCGGCGAGGTTGGGATAATCGCTGGTGCCGGTGAGCGGAGCCTTTCGCGTTGCGATATCAGCTTCTCGCTGGGCCCGCATTGCGGCGATTTTCCTTTGTATGTCGCCGCGCTCCAGTGCGACCCATGCGCCGCCCGCCTGCTCGGTTTCCTGGAATAAGGTCCAGGCGATCTGGCAGAGCTGACCAGTGAAGTTTTCGATCGCTCCGGAACCGGCGGCGGCATCCGTGACCTTGGCCAGATTTGCCTCCTCAATGAGGATCAGCTGAGTGTTGCGCGCAATGTGGCGGGCGAAACGATCCGGCAAGCCCAGCGCCATGGTGAAGGGCAGGGCGGTGATCGCGTCAGCGCCGCCCATGCCCGCGGCAGCAACCGCGACGCATGTGCGCACCATGTTCACATACGGATCGCGCTTGCTCATCATGCGCCAGGCGGTATCCACGGAAAGAAACAGCGGTGCAGGCGAAAGCCCGCAGGCGGTTTCCACTCGCGCCCAAAGCTTTCGCAATGCGCGCAACTTCGCCATAGTCAGAAACTGATTGGCGTCAGCCGCGAGACGGAAAAACAGCATGTGCCGCGCGGTGTCGATCCCGATGCCGCCTCTTTCGAGCGCGCGCAGATAAGCAAGCGCCACGGCAACCACGAAGGCCAGCTCCTGCGCTTCCGAGCCGCCAGCATTGTGCACCACGCGCCCGTCTGCAGCCGCGAACGGACCAGAAAATCCTTTCGATCCAAGATCTGAAATCTCAGCCACAAATGCCGCTGCCAGTGTCGGCCAACTCGAGGCGCTGCCTCCGGCAAGGGCGGCGGCCCCAATGGGATCAAAGCCAAAGCGAATATTGGTTGCTGCCGGTTCGATGCCGGCTGGTTTGATCACTGCGATCAGCGCAGCTGCCGCGTCGCTCGCGTGCACGCCGGCATCAACGTGAATGGGAATTCCTGAATCGAGCGGCACACTGCGAAGCGCCCGTATCAATACCTCTTCGGTGGCTTGCAACCCGAAGCCATAGGCGCCGGGCGCGCCGGCAAAGACAACCGAAAGTCCGCTTGCTCCATTGGCAACCTCGTGCAGCGCTTCAGCATTAGCGCGTTCAGGCTGCGGATGCTCCAGGCGCTGCATGACCAGCCAAGGAGCGCCCGGATGACCATGCGCCACCGGTGTGGCGCGCGCCGCCCGCTCATAAAGCGGTTCGGTACGGAAGCCATCCTGTGTCGTTCTGATCAGGCTTTCATAAGGAGCGCCCTTGAGCACGTCCTGAACCAGGGCCTCCCACTGCTCGCGGCTCGCGCGGGGAAACTCGGTACCGGTAAGCTCGGGCATAACCGTAAAATGCCACGTCGCCCACGCCGCGCCAATGTGTCATGTCTCATGCCGCCGCAGCAGGCGATCGATGCCGCGCCTGTCGACCTGCCATGCCGCATCTCGCACTCGCCGACCGGCGATCACGCGGTCAGGCACGATTTCGGCGAGGGGAACGAGCACAAAGGCACGTTCGAACAGCCGCGGATGCGGGAGGGTGAGCTCGGGTGTGCTCAGAAACACATCATCATATGCCAGCACATCGATATCGATCAGGCGTGGACCCCACCGCCGTTCCATGGCGCGATTGCGCCCGAGCGCCTCTTCGACGTGTTGGCAACGATGTAAAAGCGCCTCGGGTGCAAGTGTCGTTTCCACCTCGATGCAGGCGTTGGTGAACGCAGGCTGATCCTCGAAGCCCCAGGGCGGGGTGAGGAAATCGGAGGAGCGGGCGAGCAGCCGAACATCGGATTCGCCGCACAGTAATGCGATCGCCCGATCGATGCTTGCCCGCCCGTCGCCGACATTGCTGCCCAGCCCGATCAGGGCGTCAGACATGCGGCCGCCGTGTTCGCGTGACGCGCACTCCCACATCGGCAAAGCTCGCGGGGATGGGTGCGTGTGGCTTATGCACGGTCACGCACACGCTCCTCGCCTGCGCGAATGTGTCGAGCACCGCCTGCGCAACGGCGCCGGCGGCTGCCTCGATCAGACGGTAGCGACGACCGCAAAAGGTCTTGCTCGCGACCGCCACAACCTCGTCATAGCTCACCGTATGGGCGAGCTTGTCCGAACGGGAGGCAGAGGCAAGGTCAAGGTCGACGACAAGATCGAGTGCAAACGTTTGCCCGACTTTCGCTTCGTGCGCCATCACCCCGTGATGCGCATGGAGTGCAAGGCCGGTGATGAATACGGCATCGGTCATCCTGCGCACCGTATCGCGGCAGCTACGCGCAGCGCCTGCACGGTTTCGTGCACGTCATGCACGCGAACCATGCTTGCGCCGTTCGCCACGGCAATGAGGTGGGCAGCGATCGATCCGCCAAGACGTCGGTCAGGGTCGGCGGGTGCGACTTTGGCAATAAAACGTTTGCGCGAAGCGCCCACCAGAAGCGGCAGCCCGAAATGCTGCAGCTCACGCAGCCGTGCGATTGTAATGAGGCTTTGTTCCGGCGTTTTGCCGAATCCAATGCCGGGATCCAGCATGATCTGGTGGCGGCCTATGCCGCTGCCTGCTGCAATCTCCAGTGAGCGTTCGAAGAATGCTGCTATATCCGCCATGATATCGAGCGAGGCGTCGGCCTCGCCGCGGTTGTGCATGATGACGACGGGGCAGCCGCTTTCGGCAATCACGCGCGCAAGCTCCCGATCATGTTGCAACCCCCACACGTCGTTGATCATGGCGGCGCCCTGGGCGAGCGCCCACTGCGCTACTCTCGCTTTCATGGTATCCACGGAAACGGGCAGGCCAAGGCGCACCGCGTCCGGAAGCACGCGTTCCAGCCGGTGCATCTCCTCTTCAACCGACACCGGCACCGCATCGCCATAGGGACGCGTGGATTCTGCGCCAATATCCAAAATATCGGCGCCTCCCGCGACGATTTGCTCCGCGTGGCGAAGCGCCGCTGTCGCATCCAGGAATCGTCCGCCATCTGAAAATGAATCGGGCGTGACGTTCAGAATTCCCATTACCGCGGGGCGTCGCCGCCGCAACAGGCGCTCGATCATTCCGGAGCGATCGTGTTGATCGGCAGGGGCTTCCACGTGAGACATGAGCTGGGGCTTGCGCCGCAACCCATACGGGTGTCAAGCGGGATGGTCGACCATCCTGGTATTGCCTGGCCGATTGGGATCAGTACGTGATCTTGGGCGGAAGTTTTCGCGCGTGCTCGACCCAGCGTACGACCAGCTTCTCCGAAGGAAGAAAGCTCACAAGCTTTCTTTTCTTATTCGCATCGGCCATGGCTTTCGCGAGGTTCGCGGGATTTCGATACCTGAGCTCGTTGACAGTGTGAACGCCGACTTCGCGTAGCAGGCCCGCGTATTCCTTGCCCATTCCCTTGATGCGCAGCTTGTCAGACATGGTCGCCCACCGTAGCAGCTTCTTCTCGTTGATCTGCGTCCGCTCGGCGAGGTGCTTTCTGCCCTTCGCGGTCCTTGCGGTTTCGAGCAGCTTCTCTGTCGTTCGGATGCCGGCTGACTTAAGCGCCTCGATCTCATCGGCAGCGATGTCATCGAAGATGCTGATGGAGTGAGACATGCATACTCCCCGGCCGGTCAGCCGTGACCGCTCGCGCTGCGACAATGCGAGGAGCCGACGTAGGCGCCTGCCGGACGATCATGCTGGTGCGACCTGCCGGAAGCGCAAAACTGCAGCGTCGAGATGACCCCCCCATCGACGACCAGAAATCGCGAAGTCCCGCTGGCGACGTTCCCCACAGCCGCCTGCTCGACGCCGGCAGCGACGAGACGTCCGATGCAATCGCCCATTTGCCCCGCCCCTCGCCAGCCCCGCACTCCCGGCAGGTTAAGCACATGATACGCTCGCAAAATTGCAGAAAACAAGCGCTGCAAATAAAAGTAGCGCGCATTGTTGCATTTGCGCATCAGCCGCATTGTGCAGACACTTCACTCAATGCATCATATGCGAGCAACCCGCGAGTGTTGGCCAGCACGGAGGCGAGGGCCGTCCAATGACCTCTGCTCAGGCGCTAGCTGCTGTTTTGGCGCGTATCGATGCCGATCTGGAACAGAGCCTGGCGCGCCTGTTCGACTTTCTGCGCATCCCGTCCATATCGACGGATGCTGCCTATAAGGAGCACTGTGTCAGCGCGGCCAAATTCGTCGCCGCCGACCTGGGCGGAATCGGTTTTGATGCGAGGGTTCGGCAAACGCCGGGGCATCCCGTGGTGGTCGCGAAAACCAATGATGGCGGCACGCAAACGAGAGCTCCACGTGTGCTCTTTTACGGCCATTATGACGTTCAGCCCGTCGATCCCCTCGAGCTCTGGGAGACGCCCCCGTTTGCGCCCCGCATGGCCGCATTAGGCGACGGCCGCAAAATCATCGTCGCGCGTGGGGCTTGCGACGATAAAGGTCAGGTCATGACTTTCATCGAGGCATGCCGGGCGTTCAAAGCCGTGACGGGAGCATTGCCTCTGCCGGTCACCATGATGATTGAGGGCGAGGAGGAATGTGGGTCAAAGCATCTACCGGCTTTCGTCAACGAGCATGCCCGCGAGCTGAAGCAGGACCTCGCGTTGGTTTGCGATACCAGCATGTGGGATCCGGACACGCCGATGGTGACGACCTCGCTGCGGGGGCTCGTCTATGAGGAGGTGCGCATCACTTGTGCAGATCGCGACCTGCATTCCGGGTTGTTCGGCGGTGCGGCGCAAAACCCCCTGCGGGTCCTCGCGGGCATTCTCGGCAGTATGCACGATGCACGGGGACGCGTGACAATCCCCGGCTTCTACGACGGCGTGAAGGAACCCGCTCCTGCGATGCGACAGGAATTGGCACGTCTTGATGTGCACGCCGATGACTTCCTCGGGGCAGTCGGCCTGAAAGAGCCAGCGGGGGAAAAGGATCGCATGCTGATCGAGCAGATCGCGACGCGTCCAACCGCTGAAATAAACGGCATTCTGGGCGGCTATACGGGAGAAGGGTCGAAAACAGTCATTCCGGCGAAGGCGATGGCGAAAGTATCGTTTCGCCTCGTGGTTGGTCAGGACCCCGATAGAGTACGGGCAAGCTTTCGCGAATTCGTGCGCCAACGCCTGCCACCGGATGCGAAGGTCGAGTTCACGAGCCTTGCGGACGCGCCGGGAATTGAAATTCCCTTCGACAGCCCCGCCTTGGGCAAGGCACGCGGCGCGCTGCTCGAGGAATGGGGCAAGCCGCCGGTCACAGTGGGAGAGGGGGGCACGATTCCCATTATCACCGACTTCAAACGTGTGCTTGGCATGGACACGATCATGGTTGGTTTTGCGCTCGATGATGACCGCGTGCATTCCCCGAACGAGAAATACGACCTCAAATCGTTCCACAAGGGAACACGCAGCTGGGCTCGGATTCTGGCCGCGCTTGCCGCGTGATTGCGAGCGGCTCTTGAACTAGGGGGGCTTCCTGCGCGCCCCACGCGGAATGCGCGCGGGCCAAGCTACAATGCGATCTTCCAATTCCGCATCCCGCACATCGTCTTCGCTTGCGCCGATGCGGCCGCGCACCGAAATGCCTGCCGCATGTACGGTTTCCGGATCGTTGGAAACGAGCGGATGCCACCAGTACAGATCGTGGCCTTCGGCGAGCCTCCGATAGGCGCAGGTCGGGGGCAGCCATACGAGCCTTTTGACATTGCGTGGAGTGAGCCGGACGCAGTCCTTCACTTTCGTGGTGCGGTTGCGGTAGTCGCGGCATCTGCAGGTGCCGCCATCGAGAAGCCTGCATGCGACGTCAGTGAAATAGGTGCGCGCACTGTCGTCTGCGTCTTCCAACTTCACCAGGCAGCAGCGGCCACAGCCGTCACACAGGCTCTCCCACTCGGAATCCGTCATTTCCGTCAATGATTTGCGCTTCCAAAACGGAACTTCGTCGCAGGGCATGGGCGAATAGACCGGTTAATGATGAGGATGGGGACGGTTCAGCCGCTCCTATGCAGGGGTAAACGCCGGGTAAACCGCGTCATTTCCCTTCACTGTGTGGTGATCCTGCCATAGTTTGGAACACCTCTTTCGAGTACAACCGTTATAGCGGCTGGACGGATGCGCCCAGCCGGCGCTTTGATTCGCCCAGAGGGAACTTTGCGCCACCCCTTTCAAAATGACGAGCAGCGCAGCAGTTGGAAGGCCCGGCTGCATCGCTTTTTCCTCGATCTCGATTCGCGGATTGATTTCGGACTGTACCAGACGAAGACCTGGGGGCGCGAGCTTTACGAACGATTTACCGACTTCATGGACCGCTTCCACGTCGCGGGCTGGCGGCGATGGTATTTCGTCGAGCCCCTCTCCGAAGGTCTCACCCTCGGGTTGGGGGGCCTGATAGTCATGCTAGCGCTTGCGATTCCTGCCTTCCGCGAGACTTCCGACGACGACTGGCTCAAGAAATCCGAACTCGCAGTGACCTTTCTGGACCGGTACGGCAACGAGCTCGGCTCCCGGGGCATCAAGCACAACGATTCGCTCCGCCTCGAGGAGTTTCCGGATCACCTGATCAAAGCGACGCTCGCGACCGAGGATCGCCGCTTCTACGATCATTTCGGCATCGATATCCCCGGCCTCTTTCGCGCGATGACGGCGAATGCTCGGGCGGGCGGTGTCGTGCAGGGTGGTTCGTCCATATCGCAGCAGCTCGCCAAAAACCTGTTCCTTTCGAACGAGCGCACCATCGAGCGCAAGGTCAAGGAAGCCTTTCTCGCGCTCTGGCTCGAGGCGCGCCTGCCCAAAAACGAGATTCTGAAGCTCTATCTTGATCGCGCTTATCTGGGTGGCGGCACGTTCGGGGTCGATGCCGCCGCGCAATATTACTTCAACAAGTCCGCTCGCGATGTGAATCTTGCAGAAGCTGCCATGCTGGCAGGGCTGTTCAAGGCACCATCCAAGTTCGCGCCGCACATTAACCTGCCGGCAGCGCGTGCGCGCGCCAATGTCGTGCTCGACAATCTAGTGGAAGCGGGGTTCATGACCGAAGGACAGGTCTTTGGCGCCCGGCGCAACCCCGCGACGCCAGTCGACCGGCGAGACGAGCGATCGCCCAACTACTATCTCGATTGGGCGTTCGACGAGATGAAAAAACTTGCTGATACCCTGCCGAAATCCGTGCACGAGCGCGTGTTCGTTGCGCGCCTTGCCCTTGATGTCGACTTGCAGAAGCATACAGAGCAGGCGCTGGAAAACTCGCTGAAGCAATATGGCCGCGAGTACAATGTCAGGCAGGGCGCCACGGTGTTGATGGATGTCGATGGTGCGGTACGTGCGATGGTCGGCGGTCGCGACTACGGGGAAAGCCAGTTCAACCGCGCGACCGACGCCTTGCGCCAGCCTGGCTCCTCGTTCAAGCCCTACGTCTATGCGGCAGCCTTGATGAACGGCTTCAAGCCTACCTCGGTGGTGGTGGATTCGCCGGTTTGCATCGGCAACTGGTGCCCGAAAAACTACGGTGGCGGGTTTGGCGGCGCGATGACGTTGAGCGAAGCCCTTAAGCGGTCGGTGAACGTCGTGGCGGTAAAACTCTCAATCTCACTTGGAAACGGAAATCCAAAAATTGGGCGCGCGAAGATCAGGGACCTCGCGCGCAAGGCGGGATTGCGCACACCGCTGCCCGACACCCCTTCCATGCCGATCGGTGCCGACGAAGTGACGGTGCTCGACCACACGGGCGGCTACACCATGTTTGCCAATCTCGGCAAGGCATACACGCCCCACGCCATTCTGGAATTGCGTAGTGGCGCCGGCGAACTCATTTGGCGGTGGGATCGCGACGGAAAGAAGCCGAGCCAGGTAATTCCGCCACAGGTCGCTTCCGACATGGTGAATATGATGAGCAAGGTGGTGGAGGAAGGCACTGCCAGGCGCGCCATCCTCGACGGCATCAGGGCCGCAGGGAAGACCGGAACGACGAATGCCTACCGCGACGCGTGGTTCGTCGGTTTCACCGGAAACTTTGTTTGCGGGGTCTGGTTCGGGAACGATGACTACAAGACCATGAATCAGATGACCGGCGGCTCGCTACCCGCGCAGACCTGGCACGAGATCATGGCCTACGCGCACCAGGGCGTCGAGCTTAAGCCGATTCCTGGATTGGGCGGAGCGCCAGCGCCGGCGGCGCGTGCTGTCGCTGCCGCTGAAAACAAGAAAGAAGCCACCCCGGTCGAGGTGGGTCGTCCCGCCATGCTCACGCGACGCGGGACGGAGGCGCTGTTGCGAGTCGAGCGCTTGATGGACGATGCGACGCGCGCTCTTACAGCAACCCCCGATCCGACCAAGACGACTGACGCCGAGGGCACAAGCTCAGTGCGTCCAGAAACAGTCGCCGCGGGCCCTGAACGCAGCCGCGCCGCGCCGGTGCCCCGCAATTGAGGGGAGGCTCCAACCGGATTCCGCCTCCTGACCTGATCTGATCGGACCATCGTGCGCCTGCTTTTCGGAACGCTCTTTGCATTAGCTACTGCCGCCGCAGTCGGCCTCGGCGCGACTTGGATCGCATTGACGCAGGGGTTGGCGTACGGGGGCGTGACGATCGGCGCCTGGACCGCATGGCCCAAAAACGGCACTGCCGGCATTGACCCGTACGCGAGGGCGATGATCGCGCGTAGCGGCGAGCTCCCGGTCGGGTCAGGTGACGGCGTGGCATTTCACGCGCGCACCGATGATGCCGGGGGCGTGCTTGATGGCCGTTGCGATGTGCTCGTCAGCGGCATTACGCCGCCCGCGCGATTTTGGACTCTGACCCTCTATGACTCCGAGGGCCAGTTGGTTGCCAATACAATGCGTCGGCATGGGTTCACGAGCCAGGAAATCATTCGCAAGGCCGATGGCAATTTTGAGATCACCATCGCGCCGCGGGCACGTCCGGGCAATTGGTTGCCCACCGGCGGCGTCGAGAAATATCAGCTTGTGCTGCGTCTCTATGACACCCCGGTTGGCATGGCCACACGCAGCGGGCGTGAGGCTCCGATGCCAACAATCAGCCGGCGAGGGTGCCAATGATCCGACTGGCACTATGGATGTTGGGCGCGTTCGTGCTTGGGGGGATCGTACACCTGAGCACGGTCCTGCTGCTTCCCAGCCTTGCCACCCAGGACGCATATGCCCGGGTCGCGTCGATTGCACCCGTCAATTCTGTGATACCAATTCCGGCGCCCACGCCCGAGAAGGCAATCATGCCATTTATGGATCCGGCATTTGCTGTTTCGGTCTGCCGGTATGATCTCTCGCGCGGGCCCCTGAAGTTCTCCGTTCCAATCAGTCAGGCTTATACGTCCGTGTCGTTCTACACTCGTTCCGACGTGGCCTATTATGCCATCAACGATCGCGCTGCGGGACGGCGCGTGATCGAGCTCGATCTGATGACTGCTGCACAACGTGCCGACTTGCCCGACAACGAGGAGGTCACCCGGGCCGATCGCCTGATCGTAACCTCGCCCACGACTGCGGGGCTGGTCGTCATCCGGGCGCTGACGCCCGAGCCGGGGTGGATACCAGCTACCCGTGCCGCTCTCGCGGCGGCGCAGTGTCGTCTGCAGTAAGCCTGAGCAAAATTGTTTGGCGATGCCCCCGAGCACCGCCAGGCGCGCGAAGTCTCAGAAAAACTAGCGGGTCGCGCGTGAGCGCCGGCGACGCCGTGGGCTGCTGCCGACACTCGACTGCATGCTGCTCTCCGGAGCGTCGGGATGCCGCTCGATGCGGATCACCGGAAGAATGATGATGGTTGCTGATTCCGACGTTGACAGGACGGACTTTGCAGGCCGCCCGGCGCGCAACGTTGCCGGAAAGTTCACCACGGTACCCATTGGATTCCCCCGCCCCTCATAATCCCAGGCTTCTGTTCGATTTGAGTGCCGCAAGGTTAACGGTCCGCTAACGCAGCGCTTATAGCTTGTTTCAAATTGCAAGTGTTGCAGCAAAGGCGCAGCCAATGACCGAGCCCGCAGCGGCATTTCCTGGTCTGGAGGATTTGGTCGATGTCGGCGGCGACACAAGGATCGACATGCGTCCCACGCTGCTGCGCGTACTCACCGACCTTTATCTGCAGCGAGCGACCCATACCCCGGAAGACGAGCGCTATTACACTGAGCTCGCGCTGCGGCTGATCGAAGCGGCCGATACGACGACGCGTGCGGCGCTTGCTGAGAGGCTTGCGACCTATGCTGCCGCCCCGCGGCTACTTGTGCTGCGACTCGCGCGGGATCGGATCGAAGTCGCTCGCCCCGTGCTGGGCCAATCGCCCGTGTTGACCAAAGATGATCTGGACGCGATCGCAGCCGAGCTCGGCGGACCGCATGCCGAGCTTATTGCTGCTCGTGCGCTTGAGAAGATTCCGCTCTCCCAAGCGCAACAACAGCAGCGGGGTGCGGAGCAAGCGCTCGAGCTCGTCGAGTTGTTCTACGCCGCCGGGGCAGTGGAACGCCGATGGATTCTGCTCAACCTGGACTATGCCGTTATCCCGCCCTGCAAGCCGGAGCCCACAATGCAGCGTGCGGACATCTGGCGCCTCGAAACGGCGGCATTGCAACACCAGACCGAAACCGTCGTGCGCGAATTGGCGCGAGCGCTTGGCCTATCACGTGAGCAGATCAATCGAATTCTCAATGATGGCGGTGGAGAGCCCATTGTGGTCGCGGCAAGAGCCATGAACCTGCCCGCGGACGTGCTCCAGCGCATGCTCTTGTTTCTCAAGGCGGAGGTCGGGCGTTCCGTTGACCGGGTGTACGAGCTCTCTGAATTGTTCACGCAGCTGAGCGTCGCATCGGCTAGACGGATGCTGGCCATCTGGCGCGCGATCGATGGTGGGGTGAATACGCGCATGCAGCGCGAGTCCGTTCCATGGCGAGTCGCTGCCGAGAGTGCGCGCCGGGCCTTATCGGAGGTGCCACGCCGTCCGGCGGTGACGAAGTCTCAGGCCCTGCGCACCTTGAAAAGGTGAGCTGCGAGTATCTACGAAGCCAGCTCCTCGTCGAGAAAATTGCGGCCGGCGCGATCTTCGATTTCAACAATCCAGAGATCAGGGTCGAAGCGCATTTCGCGCGCCAGCCGTTCCTCGATCTTCGCTTCCGGCGCCGGCTGCCCGGCGAGAAGGGGGCTGAACAACCGATCAACCGGCCGGGCGCTGTCGAACGCAGTCTGCGGTGCGGGTCCGAAGAGCTCTGCCGTTCCATCGAGTCTGGCGACCTTAACGAAAATCGCCCCCGCCTCCTCCGCACCCCGGCGGCGCACCGCAGCGAATGCTCCTTCCACACTGCAGCGGCGCACATAGGCCGCGACCCACACGGCTGATTTCAGGCGCATCGGGAAACGGAGTGCAAGTTTAATCCAGCACCCGGCCGGTCAGCGCTGCCAATTCACGTGCAAGGCGTTCCGAGTACTGGCGCGTAACTGGAAGATTGCGATCACGCTCGAATTTTTCAATCGCCCGCTGTGTGTCGGCATCGATGACACCAGTCGGTCTGATCTGACCATAGCCGTATTCCGAGAGAGCGCGTTGCACCGCGACGACCCGGGTCGAGGGAGCAGTCCGCTCCTGCCCGACGTCAGTTGTCGCGGGTGGGGGTAGCTGGCCCGCCATCGCTTTGCTCACCGTCGCAGGCACCTGCCGCATGGTCTGAAGCAGCATCTCGGTCGGCTCCGGATTGGCCTTCAACCCTGCGGCCTGCTCGAACTCCCGGATGGCGGCATCGGTCTTGGGTCCATAAAAACCGTCGACGGGCCCATCGTAATAGCCCCGACGCAGGAGCTCGCGTTGCATGTCGGTGATGATTTCGCCGGGCGTGCGCCCAGCCGGCGAGGGGAGCACGTGATTTGCATCCGCATTGGGGGGCCGCGACGGCGGCATTGGGATTCGCTCCACAAGAGGCGCGGCTTTGGCGGTTTTCGTCGAGGTGCCGAAGAGGGGGGCGGGGTGGTGGCCTGACTGCATGAACAATACGTTGACGAGGACCGCCAGTCCTCCACCGGTGGCCGCCAGAGCGACAATTGCGTTTCGAGCAGTTCGTCCCATGCTGGCAAAAACCGTCTCGTGTTGCCGTGAGCGCCGACTGTGCGGCTCGATGAAACCGCGGAAGCATGTCAGACCTGGTTTAAACGAAGGCTAAGCAAGCAGGCATGGTGAATAAATAGTTCCCGGAATGCTCTGACTTTTCTGAAAACTCGGCGCTCATTCGCGCTGAATCTGGACAAAAAACGCGCGCGCATTCGAACTACCTCTTGAAGCCTTGCTGCTACTCTCGGCGTTGATTGGGGCGACGCTAGGGGTCGTGGGGCACGCGGATGCGCTTCCTGTTCCGGCTGACATTCTGGCTTGCGCTGGTGATGCTGTTGCTCCCGCGCGTGGGCTCGCAGGTTCCCTCCAATGTGGGAGTGAGCGAAGCCGTCTCTGCTGCACAGGCCACCGTCTCGGATGTGCGTGGTTTCTGCGAGCGGCAGCCCATTGCTTGTGCAGTCGGAGCGCAAACTGCCATCGAGCTTGGCCATCGTGCGCAGGCGGGTGCCAAGTTTCTGTATGACTATCTGAACGAGCATTTGGAGACCGATGCGGCGCGGCGGACCTTAACCGCCAGGCCCGAAAATAAAGGCACGTCTGCTGCGCAGGACACCCTATTGCCCGCGGACCGCCTGCCTGCGTGGCGCGGCGTTCATACGCGCAGGGAAGCTCGTCTCGACCGCCGTACACAGGATTGAGCCTGGGCGCCTATGCCCAGCCAGGTGCGCTTACGCCTTGCCTCGAAGCGCCTATTCATCCACGGCTTTCTTCCTTCTTCACGGGCGAGAGCATATATTTCGTCTATGTCTGTCGACGAAATCATCGAGAATTTTGCGCTGCTCGAAGAGTGGGATGATCGCTACCGCTATCTCATAGAGCTTGGCCGCACGCTTGCTCCTCTGCCGGACCGGGAGCGCAGCGAATCCAACAAGGTTCAGGGCTGCGCGAGCCAAGTATGGCTCTCGACACGGATTCGTCCGGATCGCGCCGGAACGCCCGTTCTCGATTTCTCCGGCGATAGCGACGCACACATCGTGCGCGGTCTGATTGCGATCCTGTTTGCGATATTCTCGGGAAAGCCGGCCCGCGATATCCTGGCGACCGATGCCGGCGCCGTCTTTGAGCGTTTGGGATTACGCGAGCATCTCACGCCGCAGCGGTCGAACGGGTTTCGATCAATGGTTGAGCGCATCCGCTCAGATGCGCATTCGGCACTCGTAGTTCCGCAGCAGGCCTAAATCAAACTATTATTTGCGACGCCGGCGCTGCTGCCCCAGGCCCATCTGCTTGGCGAGACGTGAGCGCGCCGCGGCATAGCTTGGCGCTACCATTGGGTAATCCTTGGGCAGTCCCCATTTGCTGCGATATTGCTCGGGGGTGAGATTGTATTGCGTGCGCAGATGCCGCTTGAGCGACTTGAACTTTTTCCCGTCTTCGAGACAGACGATGTAATCCGGGCTGATTGATTTCTTCACCGGAATGCTGGGCTTAAGCGAGTCGCTCAGGCTTTCGATCTGACCGCTGGAAACCCGGCTCAATGCAGTGTGGACCTGACCAATCAACATTGGCAACTCGGCAGAAGGAACCGGATTATTGCTGACGTAGGCTGAAACAATGGAAGCGGTGAGCTCGATGAAATTAGTAGGGGGCGGATTGTCGCTCATCGAGGATATCCACTCAGCATTAATGGAGGTTCAGACAGTATATTTCCACAAATACCAAGATTATTCTTGTGATTGGCGCGAGGCAAGTAAGAGCTTATCGTGATTCCGCGAAGGCTTAATAGCGATATACACGAAAAAAGCCGCTCGCGGCCGAACGGCGAGCGCTGACGACAAACGAGCCTACGAACTACTCTCGATATGCGCGCGCAGCTCGGCAATGGACCCGAAGCGGACAGCGCCCTCAGGAAGGTTCGCCTCGATCGAGCCATCGGCGTATAGCGTGTATGCCATCCCGTCCACCACCCCCGATTTGACGGCTTGCGGCGGCTCCGCCGGGGCAGGTGCGGGGCGGACCGGGCTTGCTGCGGGTTGTGTTTCGACCTGCTCTTGCTTGGTCTCGGATTCAGGGGGTGCTGGCGGCCTTGCTGCGGGCCGTCTTTCGACCTGCTCGTGCTTCGCCTGCAGGTCAGGCGGGCGTGTCTTATTGCCCCGTGTCTCTGCCGGCCAGATAGCATCAAAATTCTCGGGCTGGCGGACGGGGCGGGCGGGTTTCGACCGGAATAAAAAATCCAATCGAGACGCTTTTAATGCCTCAGTCGCGGACTGGGCTGGTGTCCTGTCTTCGGCCGTGACCCTGGGTTCCGCGATCGGAACTTCCGGTGCTGTGCCTGCAGGCGCTTGCTGTTGCGCCGGCTCGTTGTTCGGGGACAGCGGAACCTCATCAAGCTCCCCAGATGCTGCAGGACGCCCGTTTTCAGTGCGCGGTATGGTGGAACGAAGCCGCTCGATTGCGGCTGCCGACACGTCGACGGATGAAGGGCCGGAGAGGGGAGCCGGCGCTGGACGCGCCTCGCGGGCCTGAGTCTCCGGTTTCGCGCGGGATGCCATCGCTGGAGCAGTCGGAAGTCTTGGGCCTCCAACCGAAACGCTCAGCGGACCCGGTATGGTGGGAGCCACAGAAACATTGGGCTGGGCCTCGGTTCGGCTCGCGGACAATGTCCCCAATGAACCGGCCCCACCGTTGCGCAACCGCGCGAGCTCCGCAAGCAGCGCCGAAATGCCGATCAGGACGAGGCCCCCGGTGAGAGCCGTGGTGCCAGCGACGATCAGCGTGGTCCCGAGGGTGAACTCATTGATAGGTATGCCAAATCCGATCGTGGCGACCCCACAGGCGGCGACGACAAGCCCGAGCACAAGCAACGCCAAAGACATACGTTCAAGCCCCCGCTAAATAGCGGCACTCAGCAGCAGCAGCCCCGCTGCTATGGTTACCAAATAATTTTGGCCGGGTTCTGTCTCGCGTGCAATAACTAATATGGCAGAACGAGGAGCACCTCTGATCTTGCTTAACGCTAGTCTAGATGATGTCCGAAACGACACACAACCTAAACTGGAGGAACGAAGCATTGATCGAGCAATTTGGCTCTATACTGCTGAACCTGCCCTCCAGCTCCAACTCCGACCTGGGCCCCTAGTCTTGCCGCAAATTGACTCATGCGGTCCGTTGCCCGCCGGTTAACACCAGCCTAAATGGTTAACGCCGGGGCTTCGTCCTTTCCGTTTCCGCCCCGACGAGGAGGATGCCGATGGCTTTCAGCTTGCCTGATCTTCCGTACGCCTATGATGCGCTTGCCCCTTACATGTCGCGTGAGACGCTCGAATACCATCACGACAAGCACCACCTCGCTTACGTGAACAACGGCAACAACCTGCTCAAGGGCAGCGAGTGGGAAGGAAAGTCGCTGGATGAGGTGGTGAAAGGGTCTTTCGGCAAGAATGCTGGACTTTTCAATAATGCCGGTCAGCACTACAATCACATCCATTTCTGGCATTGGATGAAGCCCAATGGGGGCGGTGACAAGATGCCGTCGAATCTGGAGAAAAAAATTGTTTCCGATCTCGGTTCCATTGCGAAGATGAAGGAGGACTTCATTCAGGCCGGCGTTACCCAATTCGGATCCGGCTGGTGCTGGCTCGCGGTCAAGGATGGCAAGATCGCTGTTACCAAAACGGCCAACGGCGAAAATCCGCTCGTGCATGGCGGCAAGCCGATTCTGGGGTGTGACGTGTGGGAGCACTCCTATTACATCGATTATCGCAACCGGCGGCCCGATTATCTCAAGGCTTTCGTCGATCACCTGGTGAACTGGGAATACGTCGCCAAGATGCTGGATGCCGCGATGAAATGAGCTCGTCCGTCTGCTTGTGACGGCAAGTGAAGGAAGCTCGGCGCCGCTCCCCTCGCGCACAAACCACCTGATTGATCGCACCGCCTGCGGCCTGCTCGCGGCCGTAGGCCTGTTTGCGCTGCTGACATTTCGTGATTACGGCCTCAGTTGGGACGACTACACCCATTCCCAATACGGCGAGCTGTTGCTCAACTTCTATCGCTCGGGCTTTTCCGACCGGCGCGCGCTGAGTTGGGTGAATCTCTATTACTACGGCGGCGGCTTCGACCTGCTCGCGACAGCAGCCGCGAAGGCTGTGCCATTCACGCTCTTTGAAACGCGCCGGCTGATCGGAGCGGCCATCGGGATTGTGGGCCTGTGGGCGACCTGGCGCATGGCGCGACGCATTGGGGGGCCGCTTGCGGGACTGGTTGCGCTCGCCCTGCTTGCAACTTGCCCCCTCTACTACGGTCACATGTTCATGAACCCCAAGGACATCCCCTTCGCGGCAGCGACGGCCATACTTCTATGGGCGGTCGTCGCCTTACTGGGGCACTATCCAAGTGTATCGCTTCCCGATGTTGCCTTTGGGGGCCTTGCACTCGGCCTCTCGTTTGGTTCGCGCATCCTGGCCGGATTGGCAGTGCTGGCGGCGCTTGGCGCGCTATCTTTGCTCCTCGCGACCGAGGCCCGGCAGAAAGGATTGGCATTTGCCGGCGGGCGGCTGAGCGTATTCACCTTGCGGCTGCTGCCTGGGCTGGTTCTCGCTTTCCTCGTCATGGGCCTGCTCTGGCCGTGGTCGGTCATCAATCCGCTCAATCCCATTCGTGCGCTTCTTTACTTCTCGCATTTTTGGGAGAAGCCCTGGACCGAGTTGTTCGCCGGCATCCCCATTTCAGTCGTCCACATGCCGCGCAGGTATGTGCCGACGCTGTTCATACTGAAGCTGCCGGAAATTTTTATCGCGCTCGGTTTGGCCGGCACAGCAGGCGCGCTTGCGGCATCGCTGAGGAGGGACATCGTTGCGCAGCGTCGGGCCATCTATTTGCTCATGGTGCTCGCCGCTTTGTTACCGATCGTCATTGTCATTGTGCTGCGGCCGGCGATGTACAATGAGGTGCGGCATTTCTTGTTTGTGCTGCCGCCCTTCGCGGCGCTGGGCGGCCTCGCCGCGGCCTGGATTTACCAGTTCGCACGTCGCTCTGCGTTGATGATGCTCCTGGCCGGCTTTGTTCTCGCCGTCGGTCTCGCCATCCCCATCACAGGCATGGCGCGGTTGCATCCCTACGAGTACACCGATTTCAACTGGCTATCGGGGGGCGTTGCTCATGCGCGCAACCGCTATATGCTCGATTACTGGGGACTGTCGCTGAAGCAGGCATCGCAAGGCCTGCTCGCTGCGTTGCATGCGCGCGGAGAGATGAAACCGGATAATCGCAAGTGGAAGGTCGCGGTATGCGGACCGTACCGCTCGCCGGAGGTGGAGCTTGGCTCGGATTTCGAGATCCGGAGCTGGGACCCGCGCGGCGCGGATTTCGCAATGATGCTTGCAGAGTTCTATTGCCGCGAGCTGGACGCACCCGTGCTGGCCGAGGTGGTGCGCGACGGCGTGGTATACGCGCGGGTCTACGACATTCGCGGACGCAGCTATGATACGCTCCTCACGCGTCCTGGCCTCTGATTTATTGCGGAGATCGCCCTGATGCCCCGCGTTTTCGTGTTCGATGCCTATGGGACCTTGTTTGACGTGCACGCCGCGATCGGGCGTCACAAGGCAGAAGCCGGGCCGGAGTCGGAACGTTTTTCAGAAATCTGGCGTGCGAAACAGCTGGAATATACCTGGACGCTGACGCTGGCGGGCCGCTATGCCGATTTCTGGACGCTCACCGCGCTGGCGCTCGATTTCGCCTTTGCGCGCGTGCCTCAAGTCGATCGCGCGCTCAAGCCAAAACTTCTCGAGGCCTATTTCAAGCTTGACGCCTTTGCGGATGCCCATCCTGCTCTGCGCGAGCTCAAATCCATGGGGCATGCCACCGCGATCCTTTCGAACGGGTCGCCGAAGATGCTCGCAGCGGCGGTGCAAAGCGCCGATATGGGCAGTGTGCTCGACGCGGTTCTCTCGGTCGACGCCATTCGGATGTACAAGCCGCGGCGCGAGGTCTACGCGCTGGCCACGGCGCAGTTCAAGGTTGCGCCAGGCGAGATCGTCTTCGTTTCCTCGAACCGGTGGGACATCATGGGCGCGGCGGCATGCGCCTTTCGCACGGCCTGGATCAACCGCTCCGGCGCGCCGCAGGAATATGAGCCGCCGCCGGACAAAGTGCTCGCCGATTTACGCAGCCTTGCCGCCACTGAATTCTGAGTTCGCGTGGATTCATGGAGGCTCTGGCGTTGGCGCGCGGTCTATGCGGCTCATGTCTGACTCTGCGCCACGGGGACGTGCCCAGTCGACCGCGATGATGAATGTCGCAAGCACGGCGAGCGGCACGATGCGGCTCTGATAGCGGGCGTTCGGATTGGAGAAGATTCCGCAAATGGCCGCATTGGCGAGAAGGGCCAAAAACACCATCGCGGCAAGCAGCGCCAGCTGCGGGTTGCTACGGCGCAGCAGCACGGCGAATACCGGCAGCAGCGCGGAGCTGGCAAGCGCAACCGGCACGTGAATTATGTTCAGGATGCGGAATTCAAACGCGTCATGCTGCTGGCGCGATGCGGCAAAGCTCGCCGCCGCGTCCGGCGCGTAGCGCTTGAGCATGCTTTCCGCGTGCCAGTTGTCCTTGGCATGAAAACCCTCACCGGTCGCGAGCGTGACGAATTGCTCCAGGCTTGCGCCAATGGCCGTCCGCGCGTGCAGCCAGGGATGGTCAAAAATGCTGCCGATGATGATGCGGCGGGCTTCGGGCTCGAAGACCTCCCATCCGCCAAGCTTTGCCAGGGGACTGTTCGCCCACAGCCATTCATCCGAATCGCGCGGGAGCTCGGCGCGGAAAGCGCACAGGTGGATATTTGCGTCGGGGCAGTGATCGTCCAGATATCGCGCAACGAGCCCGTCCTGCAGCAGGCGCGCAAAAAGGAACGTGCTCCCCCCTGGTGTCAACCGCAGTTGCCCGGTGATCGCGGTATTGGAAATGAGCGCCAGCGCGATCCCTGCGGCTGCCGCCAGCACGGGATGCAGCAGACGGGGGGACGGGAGCGCGAGACGGACGGCAAGCAGTTTCAGGGCGAAGAGTGCCACGAGCAGCGCGGCAGCGAGCGCGAGAATGGTCAGATGGCTCGCCATTGCGAACGCCACCAGGCCGGGGAGGGCCAGCTCCTCCGTACGTGTCAGTTGTTTATGCGAGAAAGCAAGGAGCAGCAGAGCCAGCGCGGCGAGCGGCACGAAGACGTCGGGCATGAGCATGCCGGTGTACCAGGGCAGGCTGGTGCACAAGATCAGCAGCCCTACCGCAAATGCGAACATCCCGAGCTCTTCGCCGTGGTAGACGCGCAGGGCGAGCCATATCAGCCAGAGGGCGAGCAGGGCGTGAACGACAATAATCGGCCAAAAATTCCAACGAATGCCGGAGGCCAGCAACAGTCCGTAGAGCGCCGAGCGACCCAGGGCGAGCGTGCGCTCGAACGGCCGCGCCAGATATCCTCCGGTGTCCGCAAACACGAACGGAAAACCATTCGCGGCGGCCAGAGCCAGCAGCGCAATCAGTGCCGTTGCTACAGATGTCAGATGCGGGATGCCAAATGTATTTGCACTCTGACCTCTGATCTCTGACATCCGATCTCTGCTTACTCCATCACCAATTTCACGGATTGGCCAGGCGTGAGCCGCTCGTGCGGCTCGAAACCGTTGATAATGCGGAAACGCTCAAGCGAGTGGTCCCGCGTAGCCATGCGGCTCGCGAGCCCCTCGATCGTATCGCCGGCCCCGACCGTCACCACCCGGATGTGCAGCGGTTTGGCGGCCTCGCTTTCCGAGAGCGTCATGCGCCGGAAGGAGCCGACCGCTTCCCGAAAGGCGCGATCCGTATCGGGCGTCATGCGCTTGGCGGCGAAAATGAACCGATAGACGTCGCTGCCGAAGCGCACGGCATAAAGACGGAAGGTCCATTGCTCGCCATGGGCCAGGGCGGTTGCAGCAGGAAAGCCGTTGATTGTGAGCTCCTCCACGCTGCGTGCCTCGACGTTCTCGATCCATCCGGACGTGAGGTACGCGGGCAGGGTCTGCTCAGCCGCGACGCGCACGACGTCGACGCGGAGTGCCTGGCCGCCTCCTTCGCGTACCCCCAGCACTGCCTGGGCGGTGTTGTCCAACGCGAAGCCCTCGGGAGCCAGGAATGTGAAGCCCAGTCGCGGATGGAGAAAGCGTCGGCCGCGCACGAAACCTTCGCTCGGATCTTCGCCGTAGACCATGCCGTCAATCGAGGCGAGGTAAGCCACCCGGTCCTTTTCCGGCGTTTCTGGCGTGCTGAACTGGCGCGCATTGGTTTGCGCATTCCGAATGCGTTCGGGTGTTGCCGGATGCGAGGAAAGAAAATCCGGCCCGCCCGCCTCGCCGCGGGACGATTGCGCCTGGCCGGCTTTGAGCTCCGCATTGCGTCCCATCGAGGTGAGAAAACGCACGGCGCCGTAAGGATCGTAGCCGGCGCGCGCCGCAATCCCGACCCCGATTGCATCGGCCTCGAGCTCCTGCGCGCGCGAGAAGCTCGCAAGCTTGATTCTGGATTTTGCCAGAGCAAGCGCGCTCGTCTCCGGGTCGCTTCCGAGATCGGTGAATACGCGCGTGACCAGCGCCGCCTGACGTACTTCGTCCTCACGTATGGCGGCGTGCCGCGCAATGACATGAGACATCTCGTGCGACAGGACCGAGGCAACTTCGGACGTGTCGTTCGCGAGCGCGATCAAGCCGCGCGTCACGTAAAGACGTCCGTTAGGCAGGGCGAACGCATTGATCGAGGCCGAATTCAGGATGGTGATACGATAGCGCAGGTCAGCACGTTCGGAGGCGGCGACAAGCTTTGACACGGTCTCGATGAGCAGCGCCTCCAGCTTGGGATCGTCGTAGGAGCCGTTATACGCTGCAAGAATGCGCTGGTGCTCGCGATCGGAACCTCGGGCCGGGGCGGGCTCGGAAAGCTTCGCACCCTGCGGCAGCGAAGCAGGGGGTGCGGCCGTCATCAGCAAGGTCGAGCTGCATGCCATCAGCGGCAGCGCGAGCGCGGCAAGGGCGATGACCTTGCACGCCAGGCGCGCTCGTGCGCCGGCGAGCGCAGCGGCATGTGGCGCAATCATGGTCACAGGGGTTTCAGCGCTCCGCAATCTCGATCTGCTCCGGCCGGCTCACTTCAATACGTGGTCCGTTACGCTCTTCCACCCATCCACGGACGCGCACACGAAGTCTCAAGGTTGCGAGGGTTCAGCCCGGCGGCAACCAGGTTGCGCTCACTGCGTTTGGCAATCGTGACCGTGAGCGCCTCTGACCAGCGCCGGCCAAAATTGACGTAGATCGTGCCTGCGCTTTCCCGGACGGAGATTACCGTCCCCTCGACGACGGTGAAATGGCCCCGCCGATCAAGAAGATCACGGAAGCTTTCAGCCCTTACCAGGGCATAATATGGATCGGCCCACAGGCCAAGCTTGGCCCGGCGCGCCGTTTCTTCCTTGGCAAAAAATCGAGCGGCACAGGCGGCATGCGAGCCCTCGATAGACACGCGCGCGAAGCCCCGCGCCACCATTTCCTCGGCGACCGATGAGGGTACCCCATTCTGCACGATATAGGCGTCGGCGATGACGCGGCCATATCGGTCGGATGCGGCTCGCATCTGCCGCAGCTCGACGGATTGACCGGCCACGAGGGTTTGCAAGGCGGCGCGTGCGGCCGCTGCCGTGCCTGCTTGCGCGTCCGCTTGCCGGGATACCCCGAGAAGCGGCACTTCCAGGTTCGGCAGCCGGACCTCGCGCCCGTCCTCAAGTACGAAGCTGCGGCCGTCGAGCACCTCGGTCACGGTTGCGATGCCGACCACCTGCAGCGCGCATCCGGCGCTGGAGCCCTGCTGAGCCTGCGCATTTGGGCTCCCCACTGGCGCCAGCATCAGGGCAAGGAAGCTCAGGATGCGGCCTACCCCCGGAACACCGCCGCGCTCGACTGCCGCCATGCGACAAGGGAAAACACGGAATGGGGCGGCACTGCGGCGTTCGGGCCCCTCGGCCATTTCGTCCGTTTTGACCGAGGCGCGCACTGCGGTGTAAACAAACTGCGATTGCCCGTGGAGCATTCTTGTGCAGCTCATTGGCTTTTATGTCCTGTTCATGGTCATGGGCGACCTTCTCGCCTATGGGATTGGCTATTTCGTCGAAGTCGAATTCGGCAGCGGCGCCAGCTTTGTGGTCTTCCTCGCGCTCTATTTTCTGTTTCTATGGGTCGCTTGGCTGCTTGCCGTCCGCGTGACGGAGCCGAAGGCTGCGCTGCCGGCAACGTCGGGCTGAGCTACGGGCGGCAGCGGAGATAGCCGCGATAGTCGCAGTAGCCGTCGCCCGGGTGACAGCAGCCGAATGAGGCGCGCGAGCAGTAGTAGAACTGATATTCCGGCCCGCAGTGATGCGAGCAATAGAATTTCCCGTAAGCAAAGCCGCAGTGATTGCGGTATTGCGGCGGCAGGTCCTCGGGCGAGCGCTCAGCGAAAAAGGTCAGTGCGCGATCGATGATCGTGTAATTCGGCTCGCCGCCTGCAAGCGCATGCGGGCTCGCGATGGTTGAGGCGAGCACGGCCGCCAGCATTGCTGTTCGCCACATCGATCGCTCATCCATTCGTGCACATGCGCCTGCTGCCGTTCGGTCGTCAAAAGAGATAATTCACGCCCAGGCGGAATATGTTTTCGAAAATGCGGGTGTTGACCACGACGGCGGGTGCACCGGCAAAGGGGCTGCTCGAAATGTTGCGGGTTTGCAGAAAGAGATATTCAGCCTTCACGCTCCAATGCTCGACCACCGCGAACTCCATGCCGGCCCCGAAGACGCCCGCCAGCTCGGTACCCGAAAAGCTGCCGCTGCCCAGGCCCGTGAGATTGACGTTCGAAGAGAAGGTCAAATACCCGAGGCCGGCGGTGACATAGGCAAGAGCATGGTTCGAAGCGATGCCGGCGCGCGCGCGCAAGGTGCCGAAGGATGTCACCTTGTCGCTGTTGGAAACGGCAGTGATGGTTGGCGTGATGTTGGTCGGCGCTATGGTGCGAGTGATTGCGTTGGAAGCCGATTGACCGGAGCCCTGCACGTCGGCTTCGACGCCAAACACGGTATTCACGAATTGCCAATTGGCGCCCGCCTGAACGCCGCCAATGGCGCCCCTCAGGCTCTCGGGTATGCTGAACAGGCGGCCGTTCGGAGATATGTCGAGACTATCGTGCGCAAGTCCGTAGCCGAGATTGGCGCCGACGTAGAAGCCCGTCCAGTTGAACAGCCGCAGTACCGGCACCGGCACGACCGGGACATATACATTCCTGTCTACCGGCAAATCCGCCGCACGCGCTGAACCGGCGATCATTGCCGCCGCCGCAGTTGCTGCAAAAATCGTACGCCACTTCATTGTAACCCCCGTGTTAACCCTGCCTCTGCATTCGTGTGCGCCCATCAGCAAACATGAGGTCTGCACCCGACCGATCCGGTCGCAAACAGATAGTTTGCGCCCACGCGAAAGATGTTGTCATGAATTCGCGTGTTGACGTGGAAGTTCGGAGCCGCGGCCGGAAAAGGCGTGTTCGTGATCGTCGCGGATTCGACGTAGAGATACTCGGCCTTGATGGTCCAGTTATCGATAACTGCGACCTCAATGCCGCCCCCAATGGCGCCGCCATACCAGGTATTCGAGAGATTGGCGGTGCCGATGCCGCTCACGGTGAAATCGGATTTCCACGTGCCGTACGCGGCGCCGCCGGTCACGTAGGGAAGCCACCGCCCCGCCGCGATCCCGACGCGGCCGCGCAGGGTGGCAATAGACGTGATCCTGTCGGTGTGGCTGGCCGTCATGCTGGTTGCCACCAGGGCGCCGGCCGGATTGGTGGTTACGGCGACGAAAGCAGCGGAGTCGGATACGGATTGGCCGGAGCCTTGGATGTCGGCTTCGAAGCCGAACACCCCGTTTCCGGTCTGCCAGTTGCCGCCAACCTGAATGCCTCCGATCGCCCCGCTCAGGCGCTGGGACAGGCTCACATCGACCACCCCAAGGGACGCATCAAACAGATCGATGCTGCCCTTGGCCCGGCTATAGCCGAGGTTGGCGCCGACATAGAGGCCGGTCCAGTTCATCATGCCGATCGCCGGCGGCGCTTCGACGTACACGTTACGCTCGATCGGCAAATCTGCCGCGCCCGCTGAGCCGGCTATTACGAGCGCGGCCGCGGAAATCGCGAAAGTGCTGCTTCTGTTCATTCCGTAGCCCCCGCTGATGCGCGCCCTAATGATTAAACATGCGGAAATTCAGTCCCGCGCGAATGATGTTCTCATTCGTGCGCATGGAGACAATGGTTGCGCCGCACGACGTGTCACAGCTGAACCCATCCAGATCGACGTGCAGATATTCGAGCTTGGCGGTCCAACGATCCGTGATAACGAACTCGACGCCTGCACCGACGGTCCAGCTGAGATTATTCTTGCTCTGGGTACCTAACGGCGTGCCTGCGATTTGCGCTTCAAGCCGTGCGACTGACACGCCCGCGGTGAAATAGGGCATCACCGCTGTGAAGTACGGTCTCGGCCAGTCAAGGGAGACGCCGAAGCGCAGCCGCGCCGTAACCAGCCACGGATTCGTGATCTCGCAATTCGGTGTGCACGAGAAAGGTGCGAAGCCCGTCACAAGACCCGTGTTCGGATTGACGATGGGTCCGACGATTGTCGGAATCTTGCCAGCAAAGCTCGTGCGCGCGATATCGACTTCCTGGCCCAGGACGAATGCCGAGTTGCCTGCCTGCAGGTTGTAGCCGAGCGTGCCGCCGAAAAACCCGCCTGAGAGACTGGAGCTGCCGGTTGTGCCGTCGGGGGTCGAGACCCAGTTGATGTGCCCACCGCCGCCTCCCGCATTGATGCCGATATATGGACCCGTCCAGTTATAGGGGCGTGGCGCGGACATGGCCGGTGGCGCGGTGAAGAAGTCGGGCGCGACGGCGGTGCCATCATATTCTCCCACCGCCGTTCCCCCCGCGTGGCTCAGAGACGTGAACGCCGTCAGCATGACAGCGGCGAGCAGCAATCGTTTCATGGCACGCTCCTGATAATCTCGATCCAACGCTTCACCGTCCCCAGTACCGGCTCGGCAATGTCATTCCGGTCATCGAGGGTGAACGTCCTCTCCGCACCCACGTCGAGGATTTTTTCGGGCGGCGGCACCACGCGATTCCACCAGCCTCCGCCCAACGCCTGAAACAGCGCAGCCGTGTCGGCGAGGCGGTTCGCCCTGGCCTGAACCACTGCGATCACCGCCTGCAGATAGGTGATCTGCGCGTTGAGCTGGAAAATGATGTTGACATTGCCGGCCTCGAGCTGTTGGCGCGCGAGGTCCTGGCTGATTTTTGCTGCGCGCTCGAACTCCATTGCCGCCCGCAGCGCGTCGGCATCGTGCTCGAGGGCGCGCAAGGCGTCCGCGACGTTTTGCACGGCCCCGATTACCGCTGTCCGATAAAGCCACGCCGACTGATCGTAGTTCGCTTCCGCCTGGCGGCGCTGATGCAGTAATGAAAGCCCATCGAAGAGTGTCTGCGTGACGTTTCCCGAGAGCATCCATGCGGCGTTGATGGGCGAGATGAGGCCGGCGAGCATGGTCGACTGGTAGCCGCCATTCGCGGTGATGCCGAAGTTCGGCAACATGTTCGCAGTCGCCACGCCGATCAGCGCGCTTGCAGAATGGAGCTGCTCCTGCGCCGCGCGCACGTCGGGGCGCTGCTCGACGAGCTGCGAAGGGATGCTCACCGGCAGATCCTCCGGCAGCGCCAAGGAGGCCAGCGTGAAAATCTCCTCCGGCTGGTCGCTCGGGTACCGCCCGAGCAGCGCGGCCAGCAGATCGCGCGTGAACGCCAGTTGCTTGCGCAAGGGCGGCAGCGTAGCCCGCGCCTGGGCAAGGGCCGCTTCCTGCGCGGCGACATCGGCGCGGTTGGCATAGCCGGCGTTGAACTGGCGGCGCAGGATATCGAGCATGCGCGTGTTGGCCGCGATGACCTGAGTAGTGGCCGCAATCTGCCCGCGCAGGGAAGCCTCGGTGATGGCGGCGACCACCACGTTCGAGGTCAGCGTCAGGTATGCCGCCTCGACCTGAAACCGCTGCAGGTCGGATTGCGCCTGCAGCGACTCGACGGTGCGGCGGTTCAGTCCCCACACGTCCGGCAGATAGGTGACGGTGACCTGCGCGGTATAAAGATCGAAGACACTTGCGCCTGACGCAGGAACGGGCGTCAGCGTGGGCGGGGTCTGCTGTCGTGTGGCGTTGAAATTGCCCTGCGCCAAAGGGAAGTACTTCCCTTGCTGCGCATATACTGCCTCTTTCGCCGCGCGCAGGGCGGACATCGTCGCCTGCAGGTTGGGGTTGTTGCGTATGGCCTCGCGCACCAGACGATCGAGGCCGGGCGAGTGAAAGAGCGCCCACCACTGCTCGGGAATATCGCGCCCATAGGCGAAGTGCTGAGGACCATTGCCGGGAACGCCCGTTGCGCGGGTACCGTACAATGGCTCGGGCGTGTAGCTCTCGACCTTGGGTGCGGCCGGATGCAGGAAATCCGGACCCACTGCGATGCAACTCGATAAAAGAGTCGCAATCGCCAGCGGGACGGCCATACGACAAACGCGTATCCGACAGTTACCGACCATACGCCCACGCCCGGGTACTGCGCCGAACCTACGATCATTTGCGAGTGTTGACTGTTACCCCCTCGCCACAGGGGAGGCTTATCGACAGCTGCGATTTATGACAGTAGACCGGGCCCCAGCGGCGGCCCATGTTGCGGAACCTGCAACAGAATCGCCGTTCGCTCCCATGTCCGCCGAAGCGCGAAAAAATGCCCTCGTGATCGCAAGCATCACGGCCGGGGCGGTGCTCATTGGGCTTGCCGGTTTTCTCAAGCATTTCGAGGATGGCGAGTCGGCCGAGCTCGTGCCTGCCACGAGCGCCTATGCCAAGGCAGAAGGACCGGCGCGCACGCCTCCGCCTTCGCCGCCCGACACCATCGAGCTCACCGACGCCCAGCTCTCCGCGGTCAAAGTCGAGCCGGTCGGCGAGCATGTCTTCCCGATCGAGAAAGAGGCGGTCGGGAGCATCGACTTCAACCAGGAAATGTCGGTGCAGGTGTTTACGCCCTACCAGGGTCGCATCGTCGAGCTGTTCGCCAAGATCGGCGACGAGGTGAAGAAGGGGCAGACCTTGTTCACCATCAACAGCCCGGACCTGCTGCAGGCGGAATCGACGCTGATCGCGGCAGCGGGCGTGCTGGAGTTCACGACGCGCAACCTGGCACGGCTGCGCTCGCTGTATACATCGCACGCGGTGTCGCAAAAGGAGGTCGAGCAGGCCGTCTCCGACCAGCAGACTGCCGAAGGCAATGTGCGCGCCGGGCGCGATGCCGTGAAGCTGTTCGGCAAGACCGATGCGGAGATCGACGCCATCATTGCCAAGCGCATGGCCGATCCGATTCTGGTGGTGCCGAGCCCGATCTCCGGTCGGGTGACGGCCCGCAATGCGGCCCCCGGTCTCTACGTGCAGCCGGGCAATGCGCCCGCGCCGTTCTCGGTCGCGGATATCTCGACGATGTGGATGCTGGCCAACGTGCCCGAGGCGGATGTCCCCGCCTTCAAGGTCGGCCAGCAAGTGAAAGTCAGGGTGATGGCATTCCCCGATCGCACATACGACGGCAGGATCACGACCATCGCCTCGAACGTCGATCCGACCACGCATCGCCTTCTGGTGCGCTCGGAGGTTGCCGATCCGCAGCATGAATTGCGGGCTGGCATGTTCGCGACTTTCGTGATCGAGACCGCGGCCCCGCTGCGCGCCATGGCCGTTCCGCTCACTGCAGTGGTGCGCGAGGGGGACGGCACCATGACCGTCTGGGTCACTGCCGAGCGGCGGCGATTCACGCGGCGCACCGTGAAGGTGGGCCTGCAGCACGCCGGCTATCGCCAAATCCTCGAAGGATTGCAACCAGGCGAGCTCGTCGCGACCGAAGGTGCGCTGTTTTTGAGCAACGCGCTCGCCAACCGCTGAAGGCAAGCCGGATCCTTCGTGCTCAAGGGAATCGTTGCCTTTGCAGTCAGCCGGCGGCCCCTCGTGCTGTTGGGCCTGCTTGCGTTCGTCGGCGCCGGTGTTCTCGCCTTCACCAGGCTCAATATCGAGGCCTATCCAAATCCGGCCCCGGTCATTCTGGAGATCACCGCGCAATCTGCCGGGCAATCGGCAGAGGAGATGGAGCGCTACTACACGATTCCGATCGAGGTCGGGCTGGCCGCCACGCCCGGTGTCGACGTGATCCGCTCCACCTCTTTCTACGGCCTCTCCTTCGTGCGCGTCGTCTTTCAGTATGGCGTTGATTACTATTTCGCCCTGCAGCAGGCGGCGATCAATCTGCAGCAGAACGTCAATCTGCCCAACAATGTCACCCCGCAGATCCAGGGCACCAGCCCGGTGGGCGAGATCTACCGCTACCAGGTCATCGGCCCCGCGCATTTCGGGCTGACCAACCTGCGCACGGTGCAGGATTGGGTGCTGCAACGCCGCCTGCTTGCGGTGCCGGGCGTCGTGCAGGTCAATACCTGGGGCGGCACGACCAAGGAATACGAGGTCGAAGTCGATCTCAACAAGCTCGACGCCTACAACATCACGCTGCCGCAGGTGATCAGCGCGATCGGCAACGCCAACAACAATGTCGGCGGGCGCACCATCAACATCGGCCAGCAGTCGGTGAACATCCGCGGCGTTGGGCTGATGGACAGCGGCGGCGCCGCCGACCTCACCCAGGGCTATCATGTCGAGGACATCGAGAATGTTCTCCTCTCGCAATCGAAGAGCGTTCCTATCTTCGTCAAGGATGTCGCCAAGGTCTATGTCGGTCACGTTCCGCGTCTGGGCAAAGCGGGCCGCGACCAGGATGACGACGTCGTCGCCGCGATCGTGATCATGAACCGCACGCTGCACACGAACGACGTGGTCGCGCGCGTGCGAGCGGCGGTGGAGAAGATCAATAACGATGGCACCTTGCCGGCCGGCGTGAAGCTCGTGCCTTTTTACGACCGCACGACGCTGGTCAACGTCACCACCAGCACCGTCCTGCACAATCTCATTTTCGGATGCTTTCTGATCTTCTTCATCCAGTGGGTATTTCTGGGCGATCTGCGCAGCGCCATCATTGTCGGCGCAAACATTCCGTTCGCGCTGTTTTTCAGCATCATCATCCTGGTGCTGCGCAATGAGGACGCAAATCTGCTCTCGGTGGGTGCCGTCGATTTCGGCATCATCGTCGATGGCGCGGTCATTCTGGTCGAGAACATCTACCGCAATTTCCAGGCGCGGCCGGAGGAGCGGCGCTCGCTCTTGCAGCAGCTGGCGCAGGGAAAATGGGGTCCCGACCCGACGCGTACCGTCGATGAGTCAGGGGCGCAGACCTGGACCGATCGCCTCCGGCTGATCCTGGTGAGCGCGCTGCAGATCGACAAGGCGGTGTTCTTCTCGACCGCCATCATCGTCGCCGCGTTCATTCCCCTGTTCACCATGCAGGGCGTCGAGGGCCAGATCTTCGGTCCGATGGCGCGCACCTATGGCTATGCGCTCATCGGCGCGCTGATTGCCACCTTCACGGTCACGCCGTGCCTCGCTTCCGTGCTCCTGCCCGACGACGTGAGCGAAGCGGAGACGGTGATGGTGCGGGTGCTGCGCTCTGTCTATACGCCCGTGCTGCGCTGGTCGCTGGCATGGCGCAAGCTGATGGTCGTCATCGGTGTTGTCTTTCTCGCGGTCACCGGCCTGCTTGGCTGGCGCCTCGGCGGCGAGTTCCTGCCCAGCCTGGAGGAGGGCAATCTCTGGATTCGCGCCACCATGCCGCCCACGATCTCGCTCGAAGCGGGCATGCCGATCGTGAACCGCATTCGCGAGATCCTCGGCCGCTACCCGGAAGTGATCACGGTGGTCTCGCAGCACGGGCGGCCCGACAACGGCAGCGATGCCGCGGGATTTTTCAATGCCGAGTTCTTCGTGCCGCTCAAGCCATTCGACCAGTGGCCTGCGGACATGACCAAGGCAAAGCTGATCGAGGACATCCAGGCGGAATTCAACAAGGAGTTCACCGGCATCGGCTTCAACTTCTCGCAATACATCCAGGACAACGTCGAGGAAGGCATCTCGGGCGTGAAGGGCGCCAACTCGATCAAGATCATCGGACCCGATCTCCAGATCCTCGAACGACTCGCCGAGCAGGCAATGCACGAGATGCAGCAGGTGAGGGGAGTGACCGACCTCGGCATCTTCCGCGTGCTCGGCCAGCCAAATCTCAACATCAGGATCGATCGGGAAGGCGCTGCGCGTTACGGGCTGAGCATAAATGACGTGAACACGGTGGTGCAGGCGGCGCTCGGCGGCACCGTCGCGACCACGCTGCTCGAATCCGACCGGCAGTTCAATGTGACGGTGCGCCTTGCGCCCGAATACCGCGACAGCCTCGACGACGTCGCCAGAATCAAGGTCGGCTATCAAACATCAGAGGGCAACGCCTATATCCCGCTGGCGCAGCTTGCGAGCATTACGCTCGATACCGGCGCATCGTATATTTTCCGCGAGCGCAATCAGCGCTTCGTGCCCATCAAGTTCAGCGTGCGCGGGCGCGATCTCGCAGGCGCGGTGGCCGAGGGACAGGAGCGCATCCGCAACAACGTGAAGCTGCCCCCGGGCTATCAGATCGAATGGGCCGGAGAATTCCAGGGACTGCAGCAAGCGAAGCAGCGACTCGCGGTGATTGTCCCGATCACGTTGCTGCTCATTCTTGTGCTGCTCTATGCGCTGTTCAACTCGTTGCGCGACAGCCTCATGGCGTTGTTGGGCATTCCGTTTGCCGTCTCAGGCGGTATTCTTGGCCTCTATGTGTCGGGGTTGGATTTCAGCATCTCGGCGGCGATCGGATTCGTCTCGCTGTTCGGCGTATCGGTGATGAGCGGCATCCTCATCATCAGCGGCTATAATCGCGTCGTTTCCACCGGGCTCTCGCGGCGAGAGGCGATGTTCGTCGCAGTCGAGCAGCAGATGCGGCCCATTCTGATGATGGCGCTCTCCGCGTGCCTCGGCCTCCTGCCTGCCGCCGTTTCCACCGGCATCGGCAGTCAGGTGCAGCGGCCGCTGGCGACGGTTGTGGTCGGCGGCATGCTCATCGGGCCGATCATGCTGCTCGTCGTGGTGCCGGCGTTGCAGTCGCTGTTCCTGGGGCGCGGCGATGAAACGCCGCCGGCGGAGCCCGCGTTACCCCTCGAAGGAGCGACGTAGTGCGAGCTTCCGCTCTGGCACTGCTGGTTGCGCTCTCGCTGGGAGCGCTCGGCTGCGGCCGCAGCTTTGCGGAAGAGGCATCTGCCAAGCCCGCAGCCAAGGAACAGTCGGCCAAGGAACAGCCGGCGAAGGAAAAGCCGGCCAAAGAGTCCGCCAGCAAGGAGACCGCGACGAAGCATTCGGGCGAGCATCACTCGGTCCCGATCGATACTCGGTTGCCAGGTCCGCCCGCCCGCAGAACCGGTCCAGGCGTCAGCCATGCGCCGGCCTTGGTCGTGCCGCGCCCATCCGTGCTGCCGCCATCGCAGCTTCCGCCAATCGGTGTGCGGCCGATCACGCCAGGCATCGCGGCCCAAAGTCCACACGGCAATGATGCGGCGAGGAGCGCCTTCGGTGCGGTGACCCATCACCCGCCCGGCATAGCCGCAAAGCCGGCCAGTCCGGCAATCGTCATCGCGCCGGCGCCCAATCACGGCGTCATCAACGGCACCACAATGACCCGGCACGCGGCTGGCCCGGCGACCGTCGGTGGGCCGGCGAAGAACCCCGGCGTGATCAACGGCACCACCATCCGCCGCAAGCCGTAACGCGGCCCCTCACCCCCAACCCTCCCCGCTGACGCGGGGAGAGGGAGCTCAGAAGCTGAGCAGGGCTTACGCCTGAGTTCCAGAAAGCCTATATCGTTTATGCGCTCGGTGATTCGGCGCACGCTGGCGCTACCGAGGAGATAATCATGAGCACTGCCGAAGGTGGACCCTGTAGCGGCGACTCACCCTGAAACGAAACAGGAGCCGGCGATCCCGCTTGGCTTGCGGCTCGCAGGCATATTCCTGCGCTCCGTATTCGTGGCTGCGCTGCTCGTCGTCATGGTGCGCGTGTCGCTCCCGCAGAGCGAGAAGATCTGGTCGGTCTATGAGACGCCCGGCGATCTGATCCGCGTCGCGCTTGGCGTGGTGGCGGGCATCTGGATCATTGCGCATCTTTTCATGCTGCCGAAGGATGTGGAGGCCTATCGCACCTGGGTCTATCTCGGGCTGGTGCTCGCGCCGCTCGCGGTGATCGTCGCCATCGTGGTGTGGTGAGGTCCTGCCGGGTCATGCCCGCGCTTGGCGCGGGCATCCACGTCTTTCGTACGGCAATCAAGACGTGGATGGCCGGGACAAGCCCGGCCATGACGACGGCGTTACGGCTCGATCAAGCGGCCGTCGGTGGCCTTCATCACCGCTTCCGTGCGCGTTGCGGCGCCGAGCTTGGCGCGCGCATTGTCGATGTGAAAATCGACGGTGCGCTTGGCGAGCCCGAGAATCTGCGCGATCTCGGCCGAGGTCTTGCCGCGCGCCGCCCAGGTGAGCGCCTCGATCTCGCGCTCGTTGAGCTTGATGCGCTTGGGCCAGAGCTCCATGCGCGCAACGCCTGCGAGCCGCGCATTGATGATGGTCTCGAGCACGTCGAAATCGATCGGCTTGGTCACGTAGTCGTCGGCGCCGAGATGGCGGCCGCGCAGCTCGTTGTCGCGATCCGACAGCGCGGTGAGAAAGACAAACGGCATGCTGCGGAAGCGCGGCGCGAGCGCGACAAGGCGCTCCAGCACCTCGAAGCCGGACATCGCCGGCATGCTGATATCTGAAAGAACGAGATCGGGCATGGTGTCGAGGATGGCGGCAAAGCCTTCCTGGCCGTCGCTCGCCACCGCGACGTCGAAGCCGCGCTCGACGAGCTCCTCCGCGATCAGGGCGGCGGTCTCGCGGTCATCCTCGATGCACAGGATGCGCCTGCGCTTCTCTGCCATTGCCTGACCTGACTCTCTTCGTCATGCCCGCGCAAGCAGTCAAGCTTGCGCAGACTGCGTAAACTTGTCTGCGTTGCGCGGGCATCCACGTCTTATGATGCCGCGCTCAGACGTGGATGGCCGGGACAAGCCCGGCCATGACGGCGGTGTAGCGTATGTATTATCATCGCACGTTGCGGTAGACAAAGCGCATGCGTCAACCCCGCTCCCTGCGCTTTCATCTCGCGCTGGTGTTTTTGTTCTTTTTCCTGCTCGTCATCGTGCTGGGGCTGTTCAGCATCTCGCGGCTGTCCAACTTCAACCGCGCCTCGGAGAGCATTGCCGAGATATGGCTGCCGAACACGCGCGTGCTCGGCGACCTCAACAACTACACCTCGGATTTTCGGGCGGTGGAAGGCACGCATCTGCTCAGCGCGGACGCGGCGCAGGTTGCGGCGATCGACAGAGAGATGGAGCAGCTCGACCGCGCCGTTGCGCAGGCGCAGCGCAGCTACGAGGAGCTGCGGCATGAGGCGGCGGAGACGGCGCTTTACGAGCAGTTCAAGCAGAAATGGAGCGAGTACCGGCAGATCGCGAACCAGGTGCTCACGCTCTCGCGCGGCAGTCGCAAGGACGAGGCGGTTGCGCTCTATCTGACCGGCTCGGGCGCGGCCTACCACGCGGCGAGCGACACGCTCGGCCAGCTCACCGAGCGCACGGTCGCGCAGGCGCAGCGCGCGAGCGGGCGCCTCGCCGCCGCCTACAAGCAGGCCACCTGGCTCATTGCGCTCGCCATCGCGTTTGCCGGCGTGATGGTGACCGCGGCGCTGTTTTACATCAGCCGCTCGGTGTCGGCGCCGCTCCTCCATCTCGCCGCCTGCATGCACCGGCTTGCCGCGAACGACACGAACATCGAGATCCGCGGCACCGGCCGGCAGGACGAGATCGGCGAGATGGCGCGCGCCACGGTGGTGTTTCGCGAAAACGCCATCGCGCTCATGGAGAGCCAGCGGCGGCTGATGCAGCAGGCCTCGATGCTCGAGGAGAAGCTCGCGCAGGAGCAGCGGCTTGCGCTGTTGCAGCGCAATTTCGTCTCCATGGCCTCGCACGAATTTCGCACGCCGTTGAGCATCATCGACGGGCATGCGCAGCGACTGATCAAGCTCAAGGACCGCCTGGTGCCGGAGGAGATCGAGGACCGCGCCGGGCGATTGCGCGCCGCCGTGCTGCGTCTCACGCATCTGATCGACAATCTGCTCAACTCGTCGCGGCTGATCGACGGCGGCGCGCCGCTCTATTTCGATCCGCAAGAGATCGATCTCGGCGCGCTGCTGCACGAGGTGTGTCAGCTGCATCGCGAGATCGCGCCCGGCTGTCGCATCGAGGAGCGCTTCGGCGCCTTGCCGATGACAGGCGATGCCAAGCTCCTCTTCCAGGCGTTCAGCAATCTCCTGTCCAATGCGATCAAATATTCGGCGAGCAGCGCGGTGGTGGAGCTGGGCGCCGCGTCGAGGACGGCCACGTGGTGGTGCGGGTGAAGGACCGCGGCATCGGCATTCCCGAAAAAGATCGCGCGCAGCTCTTCGAGCGCTATTATCGCGGCAGCAACGTCTCCGGGATCGTCGGCACCGGCGTCGGGCTTTATCTGGTCAAGATGGTGCTCGACTTGCACGGCGGCGAGATTTCGCTAACCAGCCGGGAAGGGGAGGGCTCCGAGTTCACCGTGCGCCTGCCGGAGAAGCCGGCGACGCAACCGGCCGCATGGGCTGCGCGCGCCGAAACGCCTGAAGAGGCCGCCCCGCTGGCGCCGCACGCCTGATCGTAGCGCTGCGTCGGCGCGGAAGGCTGCCACGAAACAGCCGGCCATTGTTAATTGCAACATTTTACAACGGCGCGTATGTCCGCTGGCTTCGCTTTGGCAATTTTCTCCGTCGTTGGGTTCGGTTCGTTCTCACAATTTGGCTTTGGTTAGTTCACTTTGTTTTGTCACTTTTGGCTTTGGTTAGTTCGCTTTGTTTTGGCACTTTGGCTTTGGTTCACTTCGTTTTGTCAGTTTTGGCTTTGGTTCAGTTCGTTTTCGCAGAGAACAGGCTTGATCTTTGAACGGCGCGAGTCCCCGGCTGAGCGCGACGCGCGCTCGCAGGAGCCCACACTGCTCCAAACCATGAGAACATAAAGTGAACAGTCGGTCAAGTGCTTTGTGCAGATCGTCGCTGAACCTTTGCCACGGCTGCCGCGACTAATAAGGCGAGGCGGCCCCTAAGAACAACCTCCAGCCGCTTCAGTAGCCCCAAGCCCCGCTTTCCCCGGCGGGGCTTTGTGCATTTCAGAAGCCATTATATTGATATTGCGCGATGGTCCCGTAGCTCAGCCGGATAGAGCAGCGGTTTCCTAAACCGAAGGTCACAGGTTCGAGTCCTGTCGGGACCGCCAATCCATTTTCTCAGCCCAGCTTTTTCAAGGACTTAGTTTCATGTTTGTGTAATGGGGCCTCAATGTTTGTAACATCGGTGTTCTCGGTTTCGGCCCGGCGCCTCTTCGCCATGAGCTGATCGGCGAGTCGCTCGCGATCCGCATCGGCAGTGTACCGCTGTACTTCGCTCAACGTCAGATGGCCGGACATAGCCATTAGCTCGTGCGTCGTTGCGCCATCCTCTGCGAGCCGCCGCATCCCGCTTTTCTTCAGTCCGTGAAGCCGGCACCGCGCCGGGAGTCCCGCTTCTGTTGCCCACTTCGCGAAGTCATTGCCGAGGCCATACTTCGAACGCGGCTTGCCGTGCGCCGTCACGATGTACGTGAGATGCTCCTTCGGCATTGCATCACATGCCGCTTGCAGCTCGGGCGAGATCGGGATGCGTACATCCTTTGAGCCATGTGTCCGCTCGATGCGGATGCGACCATTCTTGACATGCTGCGGACCAAGCCGCACGACTTCGCCACGTCGCGATACGGTCTCCAGCGCGAATTCCATTACAAGCCGCTGCTGCGTCCCGAGCGGCCAATGGGCACGGTATTGCGCGATCTCCGCGTCGGTCCATGTGTGATGGCCCTTGCTCTTGGGGAGCTTGATGCCCTCAATGCCTGCGGTGGGATTGTCCTTCCGCATAGCCGGAATCGCTGAGCGCATCAGGCCCCGAATGGCTTTCAACCAGTGACGTTTCGCTGATGGCCTCTCGATCTCGGTGAGCATTAGCAGGATGTGCTCTTGCCGGAGCAATGCAACCCGCTTATTGCCGTGGCGCTCGCGAAAGCGCTCGATAATGCGTCGTCTCGTTTTCCGCGTGTCCTCTTCCAGATTTAGCCATTCGGCTGACTTGTAGTGGCTGACAACAAGCGCGTTGATGGTGCCCGGCAGCGTCCGGCTTGCGGCGATCTCGCTCAGCTCGGCGGGAACCGTGGTGAGAGCCGCGGCATACGCGGCCATGAATTCTTCCGATCCAGGCGAGCCGGGGAGAGGAATGGCCCTGCAGCCGGGACGGCGAAAGTAGTAGCGCGTGCGCTCGTTCTTGCGTCCGCGGTTAGCGAAGCCGTTAACGTACTTCAGTCTGATGCGGGCCACTGAATTCCTCGTCCCACTCATTCCGGCGCGGTTGTGCGGGTGTGCCCGGAATAATGATTATGTTCCCCTTTTGATCAATCGCTACGTGCTGCACTGGCACTCCAGATTTGTCCACAGCGCGAAGCGCGCGAGCCAGCTCCCGTTGCCTGAACCTCTGCTTACCGCGAGACATTACGTTCTCTCCAGCTGTCGAGCACCGTCCGGATCGACTCACACTCGGCCTTCTCAACGACGGTGGAACGCTCCCAGGCCTCTGGCTCGATCTCCTTGCGGGTTGCCTCTTCCACGAGATCACGGAGTTTATTCGGGTCCATTGCGTCCAGCTCCCAACAGCGCTCACCGTAATTCCGGACGAACCATTTGTAGCGTGTGTCCTTCTTCTTGTCGGATGCGAGAAACGACGGCAGCTCGCGAGTGTGCTCCGTCCTCAGGGCTATTCGCTCTAGAATGACGTGATCGCCGCCGTACTTGGTGAACCGATTGGGTAAGTCGTGCTCTGACATGCAGAGCCCGCTCGGATCGTAGTCGCCGACATAGAGAGCGATCAGCGGCCGCCCGTCGCAGTCCTGGGCGGCGTCATAGACGGCGCTTGCGCTCTTGAACCCATGCATGATGCGGAACCCGACGCCGTACCGGTTGAGCACGGGAGCCAGAACCCCCCTTATGGTTCCCTTCTCGCTCCACACCTCCACACGGACCGGGTGCTGATTCCAATGGTCCCGGCGATACGCCCGGCCCATGACATCGGCGTAATCGGCGGCATCATTCCAACTGGGGCAGCGTTCGAGTTCGCGCGTCTCGTCGACGATCCATGACCACGGGATCATGCCGCGCTCACGCGCCTCTTTCAGAAGACGATAGACCCGCTTCATATCGTCCATCGAGGGGATCAGGCCCGCAGCGAATAGCTCGTAGCCAACGCCACGGCCGGTGATCGGGTGTGCGGCCTTCGTGATCACTTTCATTGCCTCGATCAGGTCGAGGGAGGCCAGGGCCATGCCCCGGACCTTTTTGAGCCAGTCTCAATTTGCTCGACCGTCATGGACTCCCCGCGAAGCAAAAGCGCCGAACGGCGCTAAATGAGAATCTGATGTAACACGCCGGGCTGCCCAGTGGGGGTTTTCCACAGGCCCTGTGGAGAGGGTTTCACAGTAGCGCGCGGGGTCGAAGTCGCGCTATTTACGGCAACACCATCGGCTGAGATTTGCGGTTGCCAGGAGTACCCCGCGAAGCACTCGGCCTCGATCACATGGCAGGGGCCTAAAATGCGGGGCTCTGTCATTTTTTCGCCCCTGCAACCGATTGATTTTGCAGTTCTATTTTTTCCGCTGTTACGGCTGCGAGTACATCGGCCCGTTCTGCATCCGTAACGCGGCTCCTTGCCCGATATGGGACCTCTGGCCGCAACCTTCTCGCGGCGGAGGCCGCAGCGGGCGTCCGGCACCATGTCGCGCTTTCCATCGTCGGAACCGACCGGTCCGACAATGGCTATTTCCGCGCCAAGGTCGCCCAGGAGAATCTGGTCAAGACCTCCGGCATCCCCTACACCATCATTCGCTCGACCCAGTTCCTGGAATTCCTCCGCGGCATCGCCGATTCAAGTGCGGAAGGAAACAGAGTGAGACTTCCGCCCGTCCTGTTCCAGCCCATCGCGGCGGACGACGTTGCTGCCAATGTTGCCGATGTGGCGCTCGCGACGCCGCGAAACGGCATCGTCGAGATTGCCGGCCCAGAACGAGCGCCGTTCGACGAAATCGTCGCCCGCTACCTGAAGGCGGTCGGCGACCCCCGTGAGGTCGTGAGCGACCCCGAGGCCCGATACTGGGGCGGCCACGTCGAGGAGCACTCGCTCGTGCCGTTGGGCGAGGCGCGCCTCGGCCGCATCGGCTTCGACGAATGGGTCCGCCGCTCGCAGGCAGCGGCCTGATCCCGCATCCGAGGTACGCTCCGGGACGCTGGCACAAGCGGGTCGGGGCGACGAACGAAAGAGGAAACTATGACGATCAAACTCGTTGCGCTGGCTGCTCTGCTATGCGTCATGACCGGCACGGCGACGGCTCAGGAGCCTAAGATCACGTCGCTCATGTCTAAGGATCTTACGGAGAGTCCTGGTAGGGAAGCGCTGATGATCACAGTAGAGCATGCCCCCGGCGGGTCGAGCGCGATCCACCGACACAATGCACATGCGTTTGTTTATGTGCTGGAGGGCTCCGTTGTGATGCAGCTGAAGGTTGGACAACAGGTAACACTGACACCAGGACAGACCTTCTATGAAGGCCCTGACGATGTTCATCTCGTCGACCGGAACGCAAGCGGTACCCAGCCGGCGAAATTCCTGGTGTTCTTGATCAAGAATAAGGGCGCTCCGGCGCTCGTGCCAGCAGAGTGACTGTTGGATGGACAAAGCGGGCTAAGACTCTACATCGAGTATAGATGCAGGCCGGTACCCAACCCCGGCATCTGAACACGAGAGCGGGAACTGAGGTTTAATACCTTAACCCGGCTATGTTCAGCGGCTTATATGCTGGAAGAACAGGCAGCAGCTCTATGGCGATAACCTACCGTGAAATTGCAATAGAGGATATTCTGCGAACCGTCGAAGAAGCGATGCATCAGGTCATTGACTGGTGGGGAGACCTGCCGCCGCCGATGAAAGAAGCGATCGAGCAGTTTCGCACCCAACTTGGGATGGCAATTGATTCCGTAGAGTTCGTTAAAAAGGCACTCGACAGACAAGTACACGAAACTGATCGCGGGAAGGGCCCTGCCTGATCTTTGCTGCGATGCATGCGTACGCTTGTGGCAGTCCTGAGACTTCTTAAGCGGGTCGCCTGATGACCACTCTGAGGCGAAGCAGACGTGCCTGGAAATGCGCTCGGAACGGCAGAGTCTGAGGTTAACCGGGTTCCAGCGGCTGTTGTAGGCTGTCTAATGGCTCGCGCCCCCGCTGACTGTTCTTGGACAATTCGATATTCTCCCAAGCATGGCAGAAGAGCTCGAATGCGAAAGGAAGAAAAATGTCGAATCATTTCACTGGACTAAGCCTTGGTCCGCCGCTCGGCGATCAAAGACTCGACCTGTGCGATCTCTATGCGTTCCAGTCGCCCAACGACCCATCGAGGACCGTGATCATCCTTAACGCAAATCCAAATGCTGACGCGCTCCATCCCGACGCCATTTACCGGCTCAATATCGACAACGACGGTGATTTGCTGACGGACATCGCGCTTAGCTACGTGTTTTCGAAGCCCCAAAACGGCAAGCAGACTTTCAGCGTGTTTCTGGCCAAAGGCGCGGAGTCGCGCTCGGTCGAAGCCGTCGGGAAGAAAATAGTCCCCGATGCAGACGTCTCATTCGGCCCCAAGCCGAACATCGTGAACGCGGGCGAGTACACATTCTTCGCCGGTAGCCGCAGCGACGCTTTCTTCTTCGATTTCGACGGCATCAAAAATTTGTTCGACATTAGCGGCAAGCGGAATTTCACCGAGCCTCACCTAACCGGCAAATCACCGTGGACGGGCGTAGATTCCAGTACCGAGGCCAACGTGTTCTCGACGGTGGTTGAACTGCCGACGAGCGAACTAGCCCCGAAACCCGAACTACACATCTGGGGCCGATGCAGCGTGCGGCAGGATGGCAAGCTGATTCATGTCGATCGTGCGGGCCATCCGAGTGTCAGCAGCTTTTTCAACACCGACGACACGAAGTTGGAATACAACGCTAGTGAGCCGGTGAACGATCGTAAGCGCTGGCTCGATCAGTTCGTGCATCTGATGGGTCACACGGGAAATTACTCGCGCGAAGAGGCGATTGCCGAGATTGACAAGGAGCGAACACTACCCGACGTGCTGAGTTTCGATCCGTCGAAGCCTGCGAAGTATCCCAACGGTCGCGTTTTCACTGACGACGTGATCGATTATCGCCTCGCGTTCTTAACCAAGGGCGAATGCCCTCCCAGCGGTTTGAAGCCGCACACCGACATTCTCAAGGAGTTTCCGTACCTCGGCACTCCGCATCGGAAGAAGTGCTAGCAGCGCGCGACAGCGACCGCGCGGGAAGTTTAGCGCGATCGTAGGGCAGCGAAATCGTCGGCGCCGCCTTGCTGCTGTTTGCTGCACTGCATGAGTCAGGAATTGGCACAACTCGGCTGTCTTGATCGGCTAAACTAAGGTCCGCTGAATGGGGCATAGCGGAAGCGCCGAACTCAAGCCCCAATGCGTGCTGTTGACCCGAAGCGGGCATTACGACGACGTGATTAGGTCGGATCGTTGCGAGCAAAGCTGAGAGACTGGCAGGACAGTGCAGAAATGTCACAGCCGACGATTTTTGAGCGTCCTCTTCGAATAGTCGAAAATCAGCCTGGACGAGCGTCTATGCAAAAGAGCGGCGTGAGTAAGTTCAGATCGGGGGCTCACATGCAGAAGACTATCGGAATTGCGATCGCGACAATGGCGGTTTGCGGCTCCGCAATGGCGGCCGATCTTCCGCTGCGGGCACCCATAATCGCGCGGTCGCCGATAACGTACAACTGGACGGGGATCTATCTGGGCGTAAATGGGGGGTATGCCTGGGGCAAGCAGGACCCCTTTGACGTGATCACGAATCGGTTCGACAGCTTGAGCGACAGCCTCAATGGCTGGACATTTGGGGGCACGGCGGGCGCGCAAATTCAGGTCGCCCATGTGGTGCTCGGGCTCGAAACTGACCTGGACTGGGCCAATATCAAGGGCTCAGCAACACACACGCCGACAATCTTTGGTACACCTCTCCCATTCACCCTCAATGCAGACTTCAAGATACCTTACGTTGCCACCGCGCGCTTGCGAGCAGGTTATGCACTCAACAACTGGCTCTTCTATGCGACGGGCGGTGCAGCGCTCCTTGGCAACGACACCACAGTCACGACCGCCGGCGGTGCTCCCTGCGGGACAAACGTCAACATCCTGCTGCCGAACAATCAGCTCAACTGTTCGGGAACCAAACATAGGATCGGCGGTACGGGAGGCGCTGGCGTTGAGTGGGGATTGAGCCCGAACCTGAGCGTCAAGGCCGAATATCTGTACATTGCGGCGGCCTCACTTGAACTCTCACATATAAACGAAGTGAGGATGGGGCTGAACTATCGTTTCGGCGATTACTGATTATCAGTTTGGCGGCTAAGGACGCGGAAGAATACTGCGCGTCTCCTCACGGTATGCGCTTCAACGCGCGGGACTACTCTCTGGCTTCAGTGCCGGTGCCTACCTAAATACCTACCATCCAACCGCATAGCGTTTGTGCAGACTTCCCGCTTCTGTCGACTAGCAGACATCTCCGATTGAGTGCAGACTGGCCGCCTCTCGCACACATCGCAGGAGGAACCATGAGCGTGCGCACAATCAAACAGGTCGCTTTGCTTGCCGCCTTTGTTGGCGCGCTGGCGGCGCTCCCGGCATCCGCACAACAGCAACAGCAAAAGCCCAACATTCTCTTCATCATGGGAGATGACATCGGCTGGATGCAGCCGCGCATCTATCACCGCGGCTTGATGGTCGGTGAGACACCCAACATCGACCGCATCGGCCAGGAAGGCGCGATGTTCACCGACTACTATGCCGAGGAGAGCTGCACGGCAGGCCGTAACGCCTTCTTCACCGGAATGCATCCGCTGCGCACCGGCATGATCCCGCCGCAACTGCCGGGCAGCCCATCCTATCTGCGGCCGGGAACGCCGGCCCTTGCGTGGTTCCTGCGCGACCTGGGTTACAATACCGGTGAGTTCGGAAAGAACCATCTAGGCGACCACACCGAGGCGCTACCGACGGCGCATGGGTTCCATGAGTTCTGGGGCTACCTGTATCACCTGGATGCGATGCAGGGCGTGAGCTTCCCCGATATCAATAAGACCCCGACTCAGCAGACCGTCGCGCCGCCGTGCAAGAACACGCCGATCCCGGGCATTCCCGACGTGCCTGGTGCCGTTGATCCCAAGACCACAATCTGCTTGACCCCGCCGCGACCAGTGCTCTGGTGCAAGTCCTCCGACGGTACGGCCAAAAACCAGACCTGCCAGGATCAGGGACCGCTGACCCTTGAGCGGTCGAAGACCGTGGATGAGGAAATCTCCGCCAAGGTGATCGACTTCCTCGACCGCAATGACCCGCGGCGGACCAACAAGCCGTTCTTCGTCTGGTACAATCCGGCACGCATGCACATCACGACCGTGCTGTCGGACAAGTACATGGCGATGGTGGGTGAGCCGGGCGGCAAGGACTGGGGCGTCAACGAAGCCGGCATGAAGCAAATGGATGACAACATCGGCTACGTGCTCAAAAAGATCGACGACATGGGGCAGACCAACAACACTATCGTCATCTTCACCACTGACAACGGCGCCGAGACGTTCACCTACCCCGACGGCGGCGTCACTCCGTTCAAGGGCTCAAAGATGACCACCTGGGAAGGCGGTATGCGCGCTCCGGCGGTTATTCGTTGGCCGGGCGTCGTCAGGCCCGGCACGGTTAAGGACGACATCTTCGCGTCGCTTGACTGGCTACCCACGCTTGTCAACATCGCCGGTGGAGACAAGGGCGACGCGCTGAACAAGCGGATCATGGCCGGGTCCTATCCGGGCATCGTCAAGACCAAACTCGATGGCGTCGATCAGACCGAATACCTCAGCGGTCGTTCGGAAAAGTCGGCGCGAGATACTTTCTTCTACTATTCCAGCAAGCATCCGTCGGCGGTGCGCTACAAGAACTGGAAGATGTATTTCGCGATCGCTCCCGAAACCACGACGGGCTTCAACGTTCCGGGAGTCCAAACCCAGTTCGCAGCGGGCATGGTAAACCTCAAGCGCGATCCATTCGAGACGGGGATGGGCGAGTGGAAAAAGGCGGGCTTCTGGTTCGGCGGCGCGCTCGGCGGGCCGGCCACGGCTTGGGTATATGACTGGAACCTGCTGCCCATCGGCCAGGCGCTGTGGCTGAAAGAGCTGGAATCCTACAAGGAGTTTCCGCCCCTTCAGGATGCAGCGAGCTACAACCTGGATCAGGTGATGGAAGAGCTCAAGAAGTCACCGAGACACGGGAGCCAGTAAACTCGAATGCTTGCGGGCGGTCCGCGTCGTCGATGCGGGCCGCCCGCCCTTCCATCGGTTCGACAGTCGAGAGGCACCGACGAAACGCATTTCTTCTGTGTTCGTGAGCAGCACCGGGTACACACTCGGTCTACTTCCGGTGTGTGCCACCTGCCGGCGACAAGAAATGCATTTGGAACGTGAAGGGATGGAGCCCGTGGGCATGAACCGTCGCGTCCTGCTCTCGAACATAGTTGTACTTCCAACCCTATTTGAGACGCTGCTTGCAGTCCCTACACAGGCGCAGACGGGCGTCCTGTCGTCGTGGAATGACGGTTCCGCAAAACGAGCAATTTTAGAGTTCGTGCGCGTCACTACTGATCGCTCGAATCCCAACTACGTCCTGCCGGAAGATCGCATCGCAGTGTTCGATCAGGACGGCACGCTCTGGGTCGAGCATCCAATGTACACGCAGGTGGTCTATTGTCTGGACCGTGTGCAAGTAGTGGTGGCCCAGGAACCGCAACTCAAGAACGTCGAGCCCTTCAAGACCGTGCTCTCCGGGAATCAGGAGGCGATAGCCAGGCTTTCGATGCGAGACCTTGAGACGATCCTTGCCGCGACACTCTCCGGTATGTCAGTCGCAGACTTCCAGGTCGAAGCGAAGAAATGGTTGGAAACAGCCAGGCATGCGCGTTGGAATCGGCCTTACACCGAACTAGTCTATCAACCGATGCTCGAAGTGCTGCAATACCTACGCGACAATGCCTACAAGACTTACATCGTGACCGGGGGCGGCCAGGACTTCGTGCGAGTTTACGCGGAAAAAGTGTACGGTATCCCGCCTGAGCACGTCGTTGGAACCGCGGAGGGAACGAAATTTGGTTATGACAAAGATGGCAAGCCGTTCCTCACGAAGGACCCCAAGCTTCTGCTGAACGACAACAATGCCGGGAAGCCCGAAGGGATTCACCTGATGGTTGGTCGGCGACCGTATGCGGCATTCGGCAACTCAACCGGAGACCGCGAAATGTTGGAGTACACGGGCGCCGGCGCAGGCGCGCGGCTCAGAATGTTAGTGCTGCATGACGATGCCGCCCGCGAATATGCCTATGGCCCCGCCCAAGGACTTCCCGAGACCAAGGTCGGTACTTTCACTCCGGCACTCTACGACGAGGCGAAGAAAGACGGTTGGACAGTAATTAGCATCAAGAACGACTGGAAGCGCATTTTCGCTTTCGATTAGAGGCGCTATGTCGGCTCATGGCACGACTCGGCCGAGCTTCGATCATTGGAATGAGCCTGCTTACTGGGGGTAAGCAGACCCGGGCACATTCCCGCTACTCAGACGCGTTTTGACCCTGACCTGACCTAAGTCCTTCAGGATTTTTATGGCGCACTTGCCGCCAGTGGCCACCCAGTTTCCCTCGGCGTACTTTCCTGGGTTATTTTGGTGATCTGGTCGGCTTTGCTGTCGAAGGGGAGTAGACCGCTAGGGTCATGTTGCAGAGTCGGGCGCGGCTCTGCCCGGACGGATCAGCGCGAAGCAGCTCCGGTTGGCACGGACCACCGGGGTAGGTTTGTTTTTGGGTCAGCCGTGCCATAGGTTGGTCGATAGCTTCGCCTCCAGTTGGAAACACTTAACTAGCTGATGTCATTTGGACCGAACTTGCGGGACATGTACGCCAATCGGCACGCCACATTCAAAAGATACTGAGTGGCGAAGCGGCCGGCCAGATACCGATGGAGCAACCAACTCGTTTCGAGTTGTCATCAATCTTAAGAGCGCCAAAGCCATCGGCCTCCAGATGCCGCCAACGGTGCTCGCCCGCGCCGACGAGGTGATTGAATAAGCTCGTAGCTCTATAAGCAAATCACTTATTTGCTGCATGTGCTCAGGTCGGGTTGTGGCACTTCTGCGACATACCACGATCCCGCTGCTATGTCCGGAATTGGATCGTTTGCAGACTATTTCGACGGGGGACTGGTCAAACTCTAGAAAGGTACTAAGGTTTTCGGCGATTTTATTTCCGAGCGCGCCGACCACCTCTCAAGGGTTTCGGGAGAGGCTCATTCTCCGTTGGCTCTCTAAAGAACTCAACAATCTGCTCATTCATTGCACGAGCTAGTTGCTCCAAAATAGCGACCGTCGGATTTTCTAAACCCCGCTCTATTCGACTCACGTAAGTTCGATCAATCCTCGCATCAACCGCAAGATTTTCTTGCGATAGGTTTTGCTTGACCCGCATTCGCCTGAGATTTCGTGCGACCAGCGCTTGCGCCTTCATGCCTGAAGGCAAGCGCTATGGAGCCTATTAAACCACGGACAATGGTCCTATGATACCCCATCGCGATGGGCAATCATGAAATGACAGCAATGCAAGCC
>JBKPOZ010000039.1:0-4555 GCA_046733355.1 Pseudomonadota bacterium
CAATCGAACGACATGGCGAATGGCTGATCTTCGTTCTGCTCTACAGTCGCAAGGGGTGCTGACAACGCGTAACAATCTGAGTGCCTCAATCAAGCAAGCCGGATACCAATGGAAGAAGGCACGGATCGCGTTGACTAGCTCCGATCCGCTCTATCGCGAGAAGGTAGATTCAATCAAAACGGCGCTTTCCGGGCTCAAAGGACGATGAAGCATTCTTCTCAATCGACGAATTCGGGCCGTTTGCCGTGAAGATGCGTGGCGGCAAAGCCCTTCAGCCGCCCGGTAAGGTTCATCAGGTTCCCCAATGGCAAAAATCAAAGGGATCTCTGATCGTGACAGCCGCGCTTGAATTGTCACGTAATCAAATCATCCATTTCTACTCTGATCAAAAGAACAGCGCGGAGACGTGCAAACTAATCGACGAGTTGAGACGTCGGTACAAGGACTATCGTCGCATCTACCTTTCCTGGGATGCAGCGCCCTGGCACTCATCCGAACAGCTCCTGGATCACGTCGAATTCCTCAATGGCTGGGCCACACATGACAGGGCACCTTGCATTGAGATATTGCCTTTGCCCGCTCAGGCGCAGTTTCTGAACGTCATTGAGTCAGTATTCAGTGGAATGGCTCGCGCAGTCATCCACAATAGCGACTACGCTACAGTGGCCGACGCCCAGGCCGCAATTACGCGCTATTTTGATGACCGAAACCGCTCATTCGTCATTGCCCCTAAGCGAGCCGGTCGTTCCATCTGGGGACGGGAGCGAATGCCCGCTGCGTTCTCGGTAATGAACAACTGCAAGGATGTCCGATATCGCTAAAGCCCAGCAACAGGCACCTTCGAAAAGGCAACGCAGCATACTTGGATCGCGGGTCATAGGCGCGAACGAGTTGATCGAAGGGATGCTTTTTTGCCGTACTGCATTTGCTGCACTGCATATGTTGGTTCATGGCACAACTCGGCTCAAACGGATTGACTCGAAATAGGTCTAGTCGCTGGGGCTAAGCAGACGCCGCTTTCATGGGACCTGCTTGGACGCCTTTTGACCCATTCCGGAAGTGGAGCGGCCTATTTTGCTGTAATGCACAACTCTGCTTTCGCCCAACAATATGCTAGGGTGTGGTTCTCCTTCTATAAGGACGAAGCCCATAAAACGGCGCAAGTGCATCACGCTGCTTGGCAGCGCGGCGGCGTGGCCTGGTCGTCGAGGCTCTTCGCTGTCATCTCGATCGCCAGAACTGCCCGACGCGGGCTGTAGCTTGGATCGTGCAGCGAAATCCGGGTTACCACCTGTTAACCGAGGGGAGTGCGATGCGGAACAATGACTCGTCGATCTCGTCCGACCGTGACGCAGTCGCGGGAAACGGCCTTCTCGATCGCCGTCTGTTTCTCAGCGCGGGCGCCGCGGTGCTCGGCAGCGCGCTGCCGAGCAAAGCCGAGGAGTTGCCGATAGAGCCGTGGATGAAGCTTCCGGGATCACCGTTCGTCGGCTATGGCCAGCCGTCCAAATTCGAGAGCAAGGTCGCGCGGACATTTGCGTCGCTGCCTGGAACCACCGGTACCGGGTCGGCACGCACACCGCATCATTTGCTCGACGGCATGATCACGCCCAACGGCGTGCACTTCGAGCGTTCTCATAGCGGCATTCCCGATATCAACCCGGACACTCACCGGCTGTTGATCCATGGCCTAGTCAAACGGCCGCTGATCTTCACGCTAGAAAGCCTGGAGCGCTACCCGCGGGAGTCGCGCATTGCCTTTCTTGAATGTGGCGGTAACGGCCAATTGCTTTTCCAGAAGGAGCCTGCCCCCGTCGGAGTCCAAGCGATTCACGGTCTCGTCTCCTGCGCCGAATGGACGGGCGTGAAGCTCTCGGTCCTGTTGGAGGAAGCAGGCGTCGATTCGGCGGCAAAATGGATTTTGGCGGAGGGCGCCGATGCCGCTGGGATGAGCCGCAGCATTCCGTTGGCGAAAGCGCTGGATGACGCATTAATCGCGCTCTACCAGAACGGCGAGCGCGTGCGGCCATCGAATGGCTATCCGATGCGGCTCCTGCTGCCGGGATACGAAGGCAACATGAACGTGAAATGGCTTCGGCGCATCAAGCTGACTGAAGGCCCGACAATGACCAGGGATGAAACATCGAAGTACACGATCACCTTGCCTGACGGGAAATCCTTACAATTTGTGTTCCCTCAGGAAGGGAAGTCCGTGATCACGCAGCCGTCACCGGGGCTGACTCTGAAAGAGTCCGGCCTTTACGAAATCTCGGGTCTTGCCTGGTCGGGCTATGGCAAGATCACCGAGGTTAAGGTCTCGGCCGACGGCGGTAAAAGCTGGGCGCCGGCGGCGTTGCAGCCGCCAGTACTGTCGAAGGCGTTGACGCGTTTCCGCATTCCATGGCGCTGGAACGGCTTGCCGGCGCTCCTGCAAAGCCGCGCGACCGACGAGAGCGGTTACGTCCAGCCGACGCGAGAGAAGATGATCGCCGCGCGCGGCAACCGAGCAATCTATCACTCCAATGCCATCACGACCTGGGCCGTTTCCGACAAAGGCGAGGTGAAGCATGTCTATGCGTAGTGCCCTCCTCATCGCCGGCTCGATTTTTGCTACGACGTCGGCCATGGCGTTTGCGGCTGAGGGTCCGAACCTCGGACGAGTGGCAACACCGGAGGAAATTGCCCCGTGGGACATTAGCATTGGTCCCGACGGCGTTGGTCTGCCTCCAGGCGGCGGGGGCCCCAGGCAGGGAGAAGCCGTCTACGCGGCGAAATGTGTCGCTTGTCATGGTGAGAAAGGAGCCGGCAAGCCCAACGATCAACTCGTGGGCGGACAAGGGTCGCTTCCCGGCGACAGTCCCGTCAAAACCGTGGGAAGCTTCTGGCCCTACGCTACGACCGTGTTCGACTATGTGCGCCGGGCGATGCCATATAACGAATCGAAGTCGCTGAGCAACGACGAGCTTTACGCGGTCGTCGCTTACATCCTAAACCTCAACGGCATCATCGCAGACAACGATACGATGGACGAGCAGACGCTGCGAAAAGTGAAAATGCCGAACCGGGACGGATTCGTAACATTTTCGCGCGGAAAATAACGATGCCGATTAGGTACGAACTGTTCAATGCACGGACACGAGAAGTCGGACCTCGTCATAGTAGCGATGAAGCGGGCGAACAAAGCGAAGCAAGCCTACTGCGGAGGCATCTGCGCGGGCGGTCGCGGCGGAGTCGGTGAAGCGAAGGGCGAGGGTCAAGGGGAGTGCGCGCCAGCGAAACACGTACTGGACTCCGAGCCAGGTTCGCGTGTCAAAAGCGCTGAGGCGTACACGGCAACGCGCGCCGTCATACACCCGAGGCAGGAGCCGTATGCAGGAAAGCCGCACGTACGGATCGGGGCGGGGCGTGCGATGAAACGCACGTCCCTACCGCTACAAAGGCGCGAGTTCGTCATGCTGCTGGGAGGCACTACGGCCGCCTGGCCGCTTGGGGCGCGGGCGCAGGACCGGGGCAAGCTGCCGACGGTGGGGTTCCTCGTTCCCAACACACGCTCGGCTGCTAGCGAATGGATCGATGCCTTTGTGCTCCGACTGCACGAGCTCGGTTGGGTTGAAGGGCGCACAATTGCAATCGAATATCGCTGGGTGGAGGGACATACCGAGCTCTTCGCTGAAATCGCGGCTGAGTTCGCCGAGCTCAAGGTCAACGTCATAGTGACGTCAGGAACCCCAGCCGTCATGGCATTGCAAAAGGCGACAAGTACGATTCCCATCGTATTTGCCACAGCGGGCGACCCAGTCAGCACTGGTTTGGTTGCCAGTTTGGCGCGGCCGGGAGGTCATACGACTGGACTTGCAACGATCGGGGACGATCTTGCTGGGAAGAGGCTCGAACTTCTGCGTGAATTGGTGCCGCAACTAAGCCGGTTGGCGCTCATGGGGAATATCAGCAATCCGTTTACAGTCTTGGAGATAGGCCAGCTCCGGAAAGCGGCGGCGACGCTCGGTTTCAAGGTTGGCACGGTGGAAATCCAACGAGCGCAGGATATCACGAAAGCGTTCGAGGGACTTAGGGCCCGCGCTGATTGCCTTTACGTCTGCACAGATGCCGCAATCATTCACACTAACCGGGTTCAGATCAATACCTCGGCCCTGCATGAAAGACTGCCCACGATGCACGGGGCCCGCACCTATATCGAGGGAGAAGGTTTGATGTCGTATGGACCGAATTTCCCGAATATGTTTCGGCGATCGGCCGATTTCGTCGATAAAATTTTACGCGGGGTAAAAGCAGGTGAAATTCCGGTCGAACAACCGACGAAATTCGATTTGGTCATCAACCTAAAGACCGCGAAGGCACTTGGAATCGAAGTCCCACCGGCGCTGCTCGCCCGCGCCGACGAGGTGATCGAGTGAGTGGAAGGCGCCAGGCAAAGCTGGCGCGATTCAGCCGGTGCAAGTCCGGCACAGGTAAGGCCTAGCAAGCCGCCTGGAAGCGAGTGTTGCGTGAGGCGGCGGCAACGCCGAACACGAAGCGTACACAGCGGTTGCGTGGG
>JBKPOZ010000040.1:0-8828 GCA_046733355.1 Pseudomonadota bacterium
ACACAACAACGCTGGATAGCGGTACCACGTCCCTGGCTGATATGTTGGCAACCGTTATCCATAGTGGAGCTACCGTTCAGTATGCCGAGGGGGCTTCCTCGCCAGTCATTTTCAGTAGCTCCGGCGGAGAACTAGTTCTGACACATGCCGCGGACTTCACCGGCACCATCTCTGGGTTCTGGGGCGACGGCACGCTGACGGGCTCGGACCTTGTCGATCTTCGCGACATCAGTTTCAGTTCGCTTGAGCAGTCGACCTATTCAAATGGCGTGCTCACGGTGAGCGACGGCGTGCACACCGCGCATGTTGCCTTCGACGGAAATTATCAGCTCACGAGCTTCAACTTCGTTGACGACGGCCAGGGCGGCACGACCGTGTACGACCCGCCTGTTACCAATACCACAGTTGGCAGCCATGCCAGCACGAGTGGGGTATCCGACGACACTGGTGACATTGACAGTGGCACAGTGCTCGTGACCGACGCCACTACAACATGCAATGTAGCTGAGGCGGTTACGACCCACACGATCGTTACCGACGCCGCAACAGTCCTCAAGGAGACTGTTGCCAATTTTCAGACGGACATAAAGAACATAGCGCAATCGTTCTCGGACCAAATCCGGGATATTCTCGATGCTGCGCACGACGGGCATGGAAACGCGAACGGGACTGCCATTGCGGATGCGCTCGGGAATACAGCCGCCAAATCGGCACTAGGCGGGCAGCATTTAACAACTAATGTCGAACCGGGCTTCGATGGTTGGCACGATAGTGCTTTCGGCGCGCACAGCACATGGGCAAACTCGACGAATGGGATGCTCAACGCCAACGTCGGCAATGATGCCTTTGTTTTCAAGCCGAACTTGGGGCAGGACACGAGTGGGCTATTGAGTTCGACGAGCAATGGCCTCTCGGCAGATCACAGCATGCCCACTGAGCTGCAGCACCTGGTGGATGCCTGGCATGAAAACGTGGCCACAAACACCGTGGTCGTGGCGGATGCCAACACTGTGTCGCACGACGTGGTAAAGAACCAGCTGCCGACTCATCTCGACCCCTTCCACTTTGTTTAGATCGCGATGAATTTTCTTCGAATCGCTATCGCTTCTAAAGCACGCCCCGGGATTACTTCTCTTTCTCCTACGACCAGGACCGGCATCGAGCTGATGCAATGTATGCCGCCTCGCAGGCACAGATTTGTCGTGGGTTAGTTTAGCAGCTCGGCGGAAGCGGACGGGCGGGCATGCCAGCACTCGGCCAACCATCTTCTCGAATTTCAACCGCACGCCACTGCTCGTCAGCAAGATCGGCATAAATCCGACCTGCATGTTCGGCGACTCGGATATTGATCGACCGCTCGGGAGCATCAAATTGCGCGCGCGCTTCGAGTAGATCGAGCGCTGAACCAATTACGGCCGCGTTGGCTGCCACTCCACTCGTTTGGTAATAACAGCGTCGCAGCCAGGTTTGAAAACGTTTGCTGCGAATGGGCCAGGTCTCTCGGTGCCCGGCAGTTATGAAATCGGCGAAAGCGGTCCCAGTAGGAGTGCGAAATAGCTCATCAGATACAGGTATGTCGCTGAGCGTGTCGGCGCTTGCTGAAATGGTGCTCACTTGCGTTCAGCGAGAAGATTCTGAAGATTGCTGACCACGAGCATTTTGCACCGCTCGCTTGGCATTCGGGTCTTCTGCCTGCCGCATCGACGCCGGTCTGTTATCCGGCCGCGTTTGCTTCCAGAGCTTGACCGCGACTGGAAGGGGATCAATGTTGAGCCTCCGCCACCATGTGACCTCGTCTCCTGAGCGATGCAGCTCGCGATGATGCACACGGCATACCGGGACGGTGAACTCGTCGCTCACTCGGCGTCCCAGTGCACGCGGTTGCGTAAAGGTGAGGTGGTGTGGATCTGATGGCACGCGGCCGCATACGAGGCACGGCTGCCGCAGAACGTATTTCCGGTGGTCTTTATCCCGCAGGCGAACCGTCTTGCCCAAAGCCTGGACCACGTTGTGACGGCTTTGCTTCTTGGTCGGCCTTACACTTTTCTGGCCAGCACCCGGCTGCGCCAGCTCGTCAGCATTCAGGATATCGCCCAACGCGCAGAGCCTCGCCTGAAACTGCTCCTCGACCAGTTTGGCATCTGCAGCTGTAAGCGTGTTTTTGGCAGGCAGATTTCGGTGCGCCCAGGCGGCCGCCTCGTCCGCGGAGTTTATAGACGGCAGCTGCTCAATGAGGCTTTCGCGAAGACTTGCTGATAGTTGTGTTCCGAGGACGGTTTTTGCCGAAGCCTCCGAAAGCTTGCCGTGTCGATGGGTCGATTGCTCTGCCGCAATTTGTCCATTCGTCTGCTTGCGAACATGCGACGGTCGTGCAGCGGTAGCGGATGCATTGGGCTCGGCACTGAGATCCGGCGCATCGAGGTCGTCTTCTCCGGCAATGCCGACGAGCGGGAAAAGCGCATAACGCCGTGCATAGGTCAGAGCTGCTCCTACGCGTTGCGCCGAGGCGATATCGCTGATCTGGCATACAGGCCAGTCGGAGGAGATCCACTCTCCGGAGGAGTGCGCAAGCACCGTAGTGAGCCGAAGAAGGCCAGCTTCCTTATCGATCTCCGTTGCTTGGATAATCGCGATCTCATGCCGCCCGAGGTTCTTGCGCACGATGTCCAACCCGCTCGACAGGGGGGCGTAGCGGAACGTGCGGGCCGCCTCGCGGGGGAAGGGGGACCGGATTGTCGCGACGAGAGATTTCTCTGGGTTAGTTAGCTCGATCTGCGCCTTGGCAAGCGCCGCCGCCAATGTCGCGATGGTCTCACTGGAGCGATGCATGGCTGGCGCCCTCGGTAATCAGGAGATCAAAGCTGACGGCGCCGGCCTTTGAGCGTTTGGCCCTAATTCCATACCCGATTGCCTCCTTGGCGTCCTCTGGCATGAGGCCTTTGAGCTCCGCCTTGGCCCTCTCATGCTCGAGGTATGCGTCTCGCGTTCGCCGAAACACATTCGAGAATTCTGCCCAGGCGTTGCTTGAGCTCATATCGACGATCCGCACCGCTTCTATGCCAGCCCGTGGTGGCTCAGCTCCGAACAGCCGAGGTGCCTCGCCGCTCTGTACGCAGCGCCAGAATTTCTTTTCGGCCGTCAGGAGGAGATGCTGATAAAGGGAATCGGCGGTTATTTTAATCTCAACCCAATTGCCGCCCCCGGTAATGATCGAGAGCACCGCCGCCCGGGCATTGGCGACCCACATGTTGTGCTGCAGCTGGGCTGTGTGCTTCTCGGCCGCCGCCTCTTCCGAGAACGACCAGGGCAGCATGAATTTTGCCTCGAATACCGCCCCGGTGCCCTCGACAACGCCGTCTAGGGTGGCGGCCATCCAGCGGACCACTGGATGCCGAACCCAGCTCTGGACCTCCGTAACGACTTGCCCGGTGGTCCGCTCGAACCATCGCCGATTGAGGGGCTCAGTGACGACCCCGAGCTGGACGAGCAGGTTATCCGAGTACTCTGGCGGCTGCGCCTCGCCCCGCTTTTCGCGCCAGAGCCGGAGGAGCGCGGTCTCGTCCGTGCCCATGATGATCCGGGCATCAGAGCCGCCGATAAAGCTCCGGCGACTTGCAGAATCGTATAGTCTTGTAATTTCACGCGCGCGGCTCTCCATGGCATCTGCTTTCGTGCTTGGCTTAGTGGCCGGTTCAACAAAAATTATTGATAAACGTGAGCAGGCCGGGTGTCAACAAAAATTGTTGAAATGACACCGGCGCAGTGCAGAGCCGCGCGTGCTTTGTTGGACATCACGCAGACCCATCTTGCACAATCTGCCGACCTGGGGCTTTCGACCGTGGTCGACTTCGAGAAAGGACGACGGCGGGTATCGCCTGACGCAGTAGCAGCACTCCAAAATGCGCTTGAGTATCGGGGAATAATGTTCAGTAGGGACAGCAGTGGAGAGGGCGTATTTTTGCGAAAGCCGAGGCATTCTCGAGGAAAGTAAGAGGTTCAAACGTCGGCCGCTCGAGATTCGCCGGAGACCAGCGGAGCACCGGATGCCGTCGAGGTCTGTCGAAGGTCTGAGCCTCACGCCGATTCCCCTACGGCTCCCCGTTGCCGCGCTTTTCGCGGCGGGCCGACCAGCGCGGTCGCAGCGCTACTACAAATTGCGGATATGAGTGGTGTAACCGCTATATATTGCGCATAGCCGCGAAGGCAGCTATACTCATTAGGATGCTAAAAGGATCTCGCATGCGCGTGCGACGTGGCCTATCGGCGCCCTTTGGACCTCCGCCTCTCATCAAGGGGGAGAATTCAGCCGAGTACGACGAGCTTCTTACTCGCGTTTCCGCAGCCGTGAGCCCGGCCGACATTCTCGAGGACATCTGGGTTCGGGACCTCGTAGACCTCACATGGGAAACGTGGCGATATCGCCGCCTGAAAGCCGCGCTTATGGCAATAAGCGCTCACAAGGCACTGGGCGCGGTCCTGGATCCACTTTTGGAGTGGCATGAGAAGCAAGCACTCGTCGCAGGTTGGACTGCGGGCGAACCGGAAGCGATCAAGAGCGTTGACGCGCTTCTCAAATCCGCGGGTCTGACGATGGACTCAGTAATGGCTCAGAGCCTGTCCATTAAGCTCGACGATATCGAGCGCATCGATCGTATGATTGCGCTCGCGGAGGCGCGCCGCAACGCCGCCCCTGCGCGAAATCGACGGCCATCGGGACAACCTAAGCCAGAAGCTGGATCAGGCTGTTCAGCAAGTTGAAAACGGTCAGTTGCGAGCGATAGAGCATATGCATGCGGTGAAAGCTGGATGAGCAGCGCACGCAAGATAAAATCAGATACTTCAAAGGCGCACTCAAGCACGGGTCCGAAGACTATTGGGGACAAAGCGCGGTCGGCGAGAAACGCGCTCCGATACGGGCTGAGTCTACCCATTCTTTCACATCCAATATTTTCGAAGGAGGTTGAAACACTCGTGCGAGGCATTGCCGGAAAGAACGCCGACCTGGAACTTCAAGAACTAGCGCGCCGAATTGCCGAAGCGCAGATTGATCTCAAACGCGTGCGGTCAGCACGTCATGACCTCCTTTCCAGCGCAATCGATGATCCGGACTACGATTCTCCCCGAACTATTCGCGCGAAGCTGAAGATGGCCCAAATACTCGCCAAATACGTGCGCTCGCCGACGCAGCATGCCGACATATTCACCTCCTTTAACGCTTCAGTCATGGAATTAATCCAATCGAAGCCGGAGGGGTCCAGAGAAACTCGCAACCATTTTTTCCGACATGACTCGGCGGCTTGCAGCCATGGACCGCTATGAACGCAGGGCGCTGTCGCGACGCAAGTTCGCGATCAGGGCATTTGATGCGCAGCGCAGAAGAGCGGTTGAGGCCGTTCGCCGAAGACCTAAACGGCCGTCCGGACTCCCAAAACATATGAGCATCGATCGCGTTATTTCCGGGACCGATTCTTCCTTTTGCTGACCGCCAAAAGCAGTAAACCGTATCGGCTGAATCCATTCGGCGAGTGCCTCGCAGAAGCAGATTGGGTAGAAATGCGCCTGTGTTGCAACCAATAGTCGTATAAGGTAGCGTTTTGGCAGAACGAACCCAATTTTTTATTGGTTGTTCAATAGGATGGAGTTTCGGGTGTGACCGGTAGAGGTGCTTCCTTGCATCGACAACGAGCTTCAGCACCCGCCCGTACAACGCGCCAGAAGCTGCATAGTCACAAGTGCAATCGGATGCGACTCTGCCAGTCGCATTGGTTCGAGTGGATACTTGTATTCGCGACAGAAATTGGGGACCGGCGTCAGTGAACTCATTGCCGGCCCGCAGCACATCAGAGCTTTAAACTCGCCCTCCCGCATCTCGTAAGTCTGTAAGGGGCTGCCCAGCGTCGAAAATATCAGCGCCTTTTTAAAATGCGATTCGCGATCCGCTCGTAACGAGCCGCTAGAGCGATCATTGCTGTGCGGGACAGTTCGTCAGACATTCGTGCCGCAACTGCACCGGCCTCGATTGCGCGACCTCGCCAAAAATCGGGATCATTAACAGATAATGTACGCATGATGGGCCGACGATCTACACTCATTGTTAGGAGCGGCGCTCCGGCTTAGCTAAAGCTAGCCAGAGCGCCGCCTACGTCCGCGCTTTGGCGCCCCCCTTACATGCGAGCGAGCCTAGCTCCGCAATGCGAAAGTATTTTGAATTTTGTAGAGAGCATCTGCGAATAGTTACTCGCACGTTTCGAATGCTGCTTCTCGAGCTACCCGTTCCGACGTTGCGCAGAAGCGGCCGCTTCCAGAGTTTTGCAGCACAATCCAATCATGAGCGCATCAAACATTCGGGTACCTGTAGGTTTTCACCCCGACTGCTAAGCCGGCTCGAAATGGCGCAGGGGAGCCATCTAACATCGTACCAAGTGTGCTACCCTTAGGCCCAAGCGCACCGGTCTATATAGCGGACCTGAGGCATGGGGATGCGAACGCGAGGTCTCTCAATGCGCTGTAGCAAGTGGAAGGCGATAACCTTTGTGGGTGTCGCCACCGTTGCATTCATCGTGCCGAAGCTCGCGCTTGCCCAGTCGCAAACAGCTCCCCGAATTGATCCGGCCAATCGAGTGTCGGTGGCGTATGCTGCACCACAAGACCCATTTTTGCAGCGGCTCTCCGGGCTCTTGAAGGATCATCGGGCCCTCGAGAAAATCCAAGAGATATTAAGTCCCATTCGTATGCAGTGGGAGCTTATCATTAAGACGGCGGAGTGCGGGGAGGCAAACTCGTGGTACAAGCGAGAAAATCTAATACCAACTGTGACTATCTGTTACGAGTATTTGAAACAGATATTGGACTCCTTGCCCAACCAAACTAGTCCGGCCGGAGTCACGTCGGCCGACGCAACAGTGGGGCAGTTTTTCTGGGTTGTATTACACGAGGTCGGACACGCAGTATTCGATATTTTTGATGTGCCAATATTTGGGCGTGCGGAAGACGCCGCGGATAACTTCGCAACATACATCATGCTGCAATTTGGCAAGGACCAAGCCCGGCGTTTGATCCGAGGCGCTGCCTGGGCCTGGAGGGCTTATTTGGGGGATTACAAAAGAAACCCCATGGTGCGGATGCGGATATCCGCTTTTGCGGGTAGTCATGGCCTACCTGAAGAGCGTTTCTATAACCTCTTGTGCTTGGCATATGGTGCAGACCCGGTGCTATTCGCTGATACGGGCGACTATTTGCCCTCAACGCGGCTATCAAACTGCGAATTTGAATACCGTATGCTGGTCCATGCGTTTCACAAGGAAATCAGACCGCATATCGACCAGGAAATGGCAAAACGGGTATTAGACACAAACTGGCTTCCGGACCCGAACTGGAAGCCCATCCTCCAGAGATAATCCAGCGCAATGCCCCGCTAATGGGATGGCTAAACCGCAGTACCTCGGCTACCGCGATCGGCTATGGGAGACGCGCGCCGGGCAGGTGGAGTTGCGTATTCCCGAAGCTGCGCAACGGCAGCTACTTCCTGGGGTTTCTCGAGCCTCGGCGGCTGGCCGAGAACGGCGCTCACGGCAGTTGTACAGGAGGTGTACGTGCACGGCGTATCGACCTCGCTCGGTCGACGACCTGGTGAAGGCGATGGGCAGCTTCCCCAAGGGTCACCGGGTGAAGATCCATTCCATCAATCCGCTCGAGCGACTGAATGGGGAAATCAAGCGCCGCACAGATCTCGTTGGCATCTTTCCCAATGGGGATGCCATCACTCGGCTTGGTGCACTGCTGCTCGAACAGAACGATGAGTGGGCGGTTCAGGGCGGCCGCTACATGAGCCTGGAAACCCTCGCCCCGTTGAGCGACGATCCCATGATCAAGTGGCAGCCTGATTGATCCGGCACTAACACGATCCCCCCGCTCTTACGGAATCTGTCTCCTGCAATGTTGGTACTGCAGCCTCCCACTTTATCCACCGTTGAACCGAGGCTGGGCCTCGTATTCCGCGTGCATTCTCCGTCTAGCCAACGAAGCTTTCGGACGGACGAGCGGCGGCGCGGCTTGTGTGTCCGAACCGGGCCCGAGCTTTTCTGGTTGCGGGGCTTAAGATTCCAACCTACGATCCTTGGATTATGAGCCTGAACCACGGGGCTGCTCCACCCGCGTTAAAACAATCCGAAGACCGGGACGCGCGCGACCTCGGCGGTGGCTTTCGGGGCGGGGCTAATGCCAAGTGCAGCTGGCCCCCCGGAACCCGGCGTTCCTCGCGAGACGACGCGTTATCGCCCAAACGTGAGAGGTCGGCAAAGCGGTAGCTGGCAGATAGTTTGCCTTCTGCAATGCAGTATTGTCTGCCGAAGCCGAGGGGGACCTGTCATTAATGAAAATCCTTGTGGTCGACGATCACGCCTTGATCCGCGAGGCGGTGCACGGGGTCCTAAAGAGCCTCACGCGCGGTGCGGTTGTATTGGAGGCATCTAATTACGCTCAGGCCATGGAGGTCATCGCTAGCCATTCGGATATTAGGCTCATTCTACTTGACCTGACGCTACCAGATCGAGAAGGCTTCTCGATGCTCGCGGAATTGCGCGAGCGATACCCAGCAGTATCAGTTGTGGTTCTCTCCGCGTTCCACGACCGCGCCAACGTCATGAAAGCGCTAGACCTTGGCGCCCTTGGCTTTATTCCGAAATCGGCCCGACGCGAGGTGATGCTCGGCGCCCTCCAGCTGGTGTTTGCCGGGGGCATCTATATCCCGCCGGAGATTCTGGCGCCCCAAGAGCTGTCAAATCCTGTGCCAGGCGATAGGCCTATCGTCTCGCCCACCGATCTCGGGC
>JBKPOZ010000041.1:0-31719 GCA_046733355.1 Pseudomonadota bacterium
TTCGCCAGCGCGGCGCCTGGGCGAATATCCCACCAAAGAGAAATCGGACCGAGGCGCTATGCTTCAGTCCGTATCTTTACAGGGCTCGAAATCTGGTCGAACGGTTCTTCAATAAGATCAAGCACTGTCGGCGCGTGGCAACGCGCTACGACAAGCTCGCTGCCAATTACCTCGCATTCATCCAGCTTGCATCAATACGGCTGTGGCTGCGCGTTAATGAGTCCGCGCCCTAGTTCATTGCACTTGTTCAGGGCCGCTTGTGGCACATTCCAGCTGATCGCGTCCGTGAGCTGATGGCCGCAGCCGGCGAAAGCAGACATAATGCTGGGATGTTGATAGTCGGAGTTTGACCCCAACCCGACATGGACCGAGGTTGAAATCCCGCAGCGCAGCGAACCCCTGACTTGATCCCCGCCGATCCGTTATGCTGCCACCCGTTTCCTGACCAGCGGTAGCGTATGCAATTCGATCAACTGAAAAGGCGCGAGTTCATCACGCTACTCGGCAGCGCGGCGGTGGCATGGCCGTTCGCGGCGCGCGCACAACAACCGGCGATGCCGGTGATCGGTTTCCTCAGCTCGAGGTCGTCCCATGAAAGCACCCATTTGCTCGCTGGGTTTGGCCGTGGGTTGGCCGAAAACGGCTACGTCGATGGGCAGAATGTAACAATTGAACACCGATGGGCCGAGGGACAATATGATCAGCTGCCGGCGTTGGCGGCCGAGCTGGTTGGCCGCGCGGTGAGCGTGATCGTTGCGGTCGGTGGCGACCAGACGGCGATGGCCGCCAAGGCCAAAACCTCGACCATTCCGATTGTTTTCACTCTCGGCAGTGACCCGATCAAGCTGGGGCTCGTGGCAAGCTATAATCGGCCCGGCGGCAATGTCAGCGGTATCAGCACTCTCGTCAATATATTGGAGCCCAAGCGGCTCGGCCTGCTGCATGAATTGGTGCCGCAGGCAACAGTGATCGGCATCCTATTCAACCCGGACAACCCACCGGCCGAACAGCAGTTGCGAAGCTTGGAGGAAGCAGCACGCGACCTTGCTTTACAGCTGCGTGTCTTGCATGCGAGCACGGATGGCGCGATTGAGACAGCATTCAAATCCATTGCGCAGAACCGCATCTCCGCGCTCGCCGTGGCCGCCGATCCCTTCTTCAATTCGCGGCGCGACAAGATTGTAGCTTTGGCAGCGCGTCAAGCGATTCCCGCGATGTATCCATTTCGCGAATATCCTGTCGCGGGCGGCTTGATGAGTTATGGAATTGATCTGCCTGATGCGTATCGCCAAGCCGGCCTCTATGCCGGGCGGATTCTCAAGGGTGCCAAGCCCGCCGATTTGCCCGTTGTGCAGCCGTCCAAGTTCGAGTTCGTGGTCAACCTGAAGACGGCTAAGGCGCTCGGGCTCAAATTATCCGACAATCTGATGTCAGTTGCGGATGAGGTGATTGAGTGAGGAGAAGGGAGTTTATTGCGGGTGCGAGTGCTGCGGCGGCCTGGCCCCTCATAGCGCGCGCTCAGTCGGCCATGCCCGTGGTCGGCTTTCTTAACAGCGCGTCCGCTGACGGGTACGCGTCGATGGCGAGCGCGTTCAAGGGCCTGAAGGAGACCGGGTATATTGAGGGCAGCAACGTTACGATGGAATATCGCTGGGCGGATGATCAGTACGACCGACTTCCAGCACTCGCGGCCGACTTAGTAGGACGACGGGTAAGCGTCATTTTCGCGAACGGCCCTTCCGTTGCCGTGGCCAAGGCGGCAACCAGTAACATTCCGATCATCTTCTTGACTGGTGACGATCCTGTTCTGCTTGGCTTCGTTGCGAGTTTCAACAGGCCGAGTGGAAATGCCACGGGGATCGCTATTCTTTCCGGCGAACTGGCAGCGAAGCGGCTCGAACTTCTTCACGAGCTTGTTCCGCATGCAAGGACGATCGCGGTACTTATCAATACCGACTACCGGCCAGTTTCTCAGCGTTTTAGGGCTGATATCGACACGGCGGCTCATACACTGGGGCTGATAGTCCAGTTTTTGCAAACGAACAATGAGCGCGAGATTATCGAGGCTTTTAACACCCTTGGTCAGAGCGGCCCTGGCGCATTACTGGTCGGCCCCGGTCCATTTCTGGATAGCCGACGTGGTCTCTTGGTAGGGCTTGCGGCACAGAGGGCAATTCCAGCGGCATATGAAACCCGCGCGGCCGCGGTCGCAGGTGGATTGGTAAGCTATGGGGCAGACGTAGGGGATGCATATCGACAAGCAGGAATGTATAGCGGTCGTGTTCTGAAAGGTGAGAACCCGTCTGATCTACCGGTGTTTCGAGCCACGAAGTTCGAGCTAGTTATCAATCTCAGAACTGCTAAGGCGCTTGGCCTGGACGTACCGCTCGGATTATCCGCCGGTGCTGACGAAGTTATAGATTGAAACGCTAAATTTACTGCGGTGCACGAAGTCGGCTCATGGCACTTCTCGGACGTTAGCGCACCGTAGCATTGACGGCCGCTATTGAAGCAAGAGCGGACTCTCTGAAAGACGGTCGGGGTTCATGCTGCTTCCTCGTTCTGATAGTTCTCATATTGCATCTGCGTCATCGTGCAACACCACGAAAAAGCCGCTCCGGGTGCAAGCGAGCGCGCGGTCAACTAACAAGGTTTTTTTAGGGAAATTTACAACCTACTCAGTCGGAGCAAGCCGCCGCCAAGCGAGCAGGCCACCGCAAGCTGCGATCAGGCCGGGCAGGCCAGCGCCTACGACTGGGCCGGGGACGACGCCAACGGATACCGGCGTCCCTCCCCAATCAGTAATAACGAGAAATCGAAATTTTTCAACCCGACAGGGGGTTCGGGTTTCCCTTTTCCCCGGGCTCCGCGTAAGCCCAGGCGCCCCACCCTGATCGCGGTAACGACCAGGGCAGGGCTAGACTTCGCACCGTGGCCCGATGCAAAGCCCGCGCACACTGTACTTGTTTCACCAAATTTCTAAACGGTCCCTCGGTGCTCTTTTTTAGACAAAAGGTGCCGTAACATGAAGGATAGCATCGGCCTTCTATTGCTTTTGGCTTGGGATACGCCTTCGCGGCAGGATGGCTCGCGCGATCTATAACCGCGAAGTGGTTGGCACGACGCAACGGTGGAGCTGTTGACGCCACGGCACTAGTACAGTTTCCCATTTGCGCCATCCCAGCAGACAAGTCGCAGTTACACCTGTTCCATCAAGCAAGACAGCGCTTACTGAACCGTCATTCATCAAGGTAGAGGTGAGCGTTCCGTCATTCAACAACAAATTCCAAGCAGTAATATCACTCCGCGAAAGGGGCACGCTGATAACGCCGTCCGTTGTGATGGTGTGGGTGATACTGCATGTCCCTATCGTAAGATCGGCCCTCGACGGCGTAACGGCATAAAGCGCTACTGCAACCGCGAACATCGCGGCCGTCAAATTCGACTTCATGATGGGCGACCATCAAATAGGCTACCGCAGACAGTACCGCACCCTACGTCGCAAATATCCTCTGTGCGACTGCTATTTTTTGGACGATTACTGGGAATTGTTTGTGGAATGCTCGCGGGATGGGAGACCACCGCCTCGGCTGCGCTCAGTCACGCCAGAAGCTTGAAAAGAAAAAGCCGCCGGGTGTGAGCCGAGCGGCCGAAAGTTGCTTAGGGTAGACTACGAACGTTCAACTCAGCAGGCGAGTCCCTGGTTTCAGCAGGCCGTTTTTGATGAAGGCGGATGTCCTTGTCACTGGTGCGAGCGGATTTATCGGTTCGGCCGTAGCCCACAAGCTGGTGGAATCCGGCTATTCGGTGCGGGCACTGGTGCGGCCGTCGAGTCCGCGCCGCCATATTGCCGGACTTGATCTAGAGTTCTGCGAAGGCGATCTGCTCGACGAAGCTTCGATCAAACGCGCCATGCGAGATGTGCGATATGTTTTCCACATCGCTGCCGACTACCGATTATGGGCTCGGCATCCAGATGAAATCTTTGCGACCAACGTGGGAGGCACTCGCACGGTCATGCGCGAGGCGTTGCGCGCCGGCGTGGCACGCGTTGTCTATACGAGCACCGTGGCGACAATAGCGCTGACGCCGGACGGTAGTCCCGCAGATGAAACGCGTCGGATGCCAGAAGAGAAGAGACTAGGCGCCTACAAGCGCAGTAAGATGGCGGCTGAGCGGCTCGTCACCGAGATGATAGTCCGGGACGCCTTGCCAGCGGTCATTGTGAATCCGTCGGCCCCCATCGGGCCGCGCGACGTGCGCCCAACGCCAACTGGCCGCATAGTCATCGAAGCAGCGAGAGGCAGAATACCGGGTTTCGTCGAGACCGGCCTCAATCTCGTGCATGTCGATGATGTGGCGGAAGGCCATCTTGCTGCTTTGCGTCGCGGGCGGATCGGCGAACGATACATTCTCGGCGGCCAAAATGTCTTGTTTGGAAAGATGCTCAGTGAAATCGCCGGGTTGGTTGGCCGCAAATCCACACACATTCGAGTGCCGCATTGGGCAGTCTTGCCGGTGGCCTACGCGTCGGAGGCAATGGCACGTGTCACCGGCCACGAGCCCTTTGCGACCCTGGAAGGCGTTCGCATGTCCAGGCACCACATGTTCTTCAAGACCGCAAAGGCCGAGGACGAGCTTGGCTATTGCAGTCGGCCCCATATTGAAGCCCTGAAAGACGCGATTGGCTGGTTTGCTGAGGCTGGATACTTGAAGCGAAATCCGACGGTGTAGCACCGGTGTCTAGTCGTCCCACTCTCTTTTTGCGAACTCCGCCCGTCGTACCCGCGAAAGCGACGACCCAGTCGCTTTTCTGGATTCCCGCTGGAGTTTACCCGCCGACCCCCGGAAGCGGAACCCAGGATGGGAATGAGCGAACTGAACGACCCGTCCAAGTCGATATTCTTACTGAGAGGTGCTCGCCAAAGCGCCAGCGTCCGCAACGGCGTCTTCAAGATCGGCGGTGGCCGGTGAATCGACGGCGCTGGGAAGCCCGATCGCTTCCCGGAGCTCATTTCGCCGCATCTGATAATAGCTCGAGCGGATGAAGCTGTAGAAATCGATGGAAGCATCTTCAGCGGCCTTCAATTCGCCCAGCCGGTCCACTGCATCCAAAGTTGTGGTGCCAATCGTCACGGCCAATTGCGTTCCAATGAGCCAGCCAAGCGGATTGCCGACCATATCGACCGTGGAGCCCACGGCATCGCGAAGCGTGGACGGGCCCAGATAGGGTCGCACTACGTAAGGACCCTCGCCGACCCCCCAGACAAACAGTGTCTGGCCGAAATCGCCGCTCTCCGGCGGCAGGCCCTCACGGTTCGCAATATCAAACAGACCGCCTATGCCAAAGATCGAATTGAGCGCAAAGCGGGCGGCAGTGCGTGCGGCTGCGTCCAGTCGGAACTGCAGCACATTGTTTACGAAGATGCGCGGCTCCTTCAGGTTGGAATTGAAATCATGCACGCGGTCGTGCACCGGGCCTGGCACCGTCGCTTTCACGGCTTCGGACACCGGCCGCAGAACATGCAGGTTCGCCGCCATCACCTGCCGATTAATCTCCTCGTGGGGATCGCGGACGGGCATCGATGCGTCACGGGGCACTCCCGCGCACGCACTCGCGAGCAACGGCAGTACCAAAGCCATTGCCCATTTGGCCCAGCCCCCAGCGCGACGCATACAGTGCCCCCTCTCGCCGCCGGTGCCGGGTTCGGCACTGCACACGAGGATCTCGCCGAAGCAAAATCATGCACGCTGCGTCCCCACCGCAGTGTGTCAGTCAGATCAAGGCGTTAGGCTAGCATTGTTCTGCGCAATAATTGTTGCTTGTTTGCCGCACGCCCGCATTTTTCGGGGCCATTGCGCTCTAAGGGCGCATCTTGACGGTGGCCGATATCGCGAAGGCGCTGCGCATGAGCCCGGCCAATGTCTACCGTTTCTTTGACTCCAAGAAGTCGATCAATCTCTGCTTTGCCGGCGACTCATGGGCCAGGTCGAGGAGGAATCGCAAGCCATCGCCCACGCGGCGGGAAGCGCCGCCAAACGGCTTGCGTGATTTGCTGACATCAATCCATCGCATGAATTCAGCCCATTATGTCGGCGATGCGAAAATGCACGAGATGGTTGCCGCCGCCATGGAAGAGAATTGGGATGTTTACCGGCCACATATGGAATGCATAACGGGCATCATAGCAAAGGTGATCACGGCTGGGATTGCTGCGGGAGAGCGTTGCCGTTTCCGCGACAACTCCCGAAGTTTCAGCGCAGATGTGGCTGAAAGCCAAAGTAGGCTGGAGACCACGTAAAAAAGCGCACTCTCAGTTCTTGTCATCCCAAGCGCGGATAAACAGGTTGCGAAAGAAAGTCAGTTTCTGAATGGATTGACAGTCCACGTACTCTTCAACAGCGAGTCCTGCGGTTCACTTATTATTCGCCACGCTTGTAGCACCTTTCGGGCGTTTCGAATCGCTTTTGACAGAAGGTCCCCTAAGAGGACCTTGCTAAGCCTGCAAGCTGCCATTCTAAGTGAGCTGCATCGTCTCACGATAATACGGGACTATCTGAGCTTCTCCTGAGGTATGCTCGTTGACGTCTTTTGCAGGCCGCCTCTCTTCTGGAAAAACGTTTGCTCCACTTCATCGTGGATGAGAACCAGCCACTTCTCCGCCGCATCGGCACGCCCGCGGAAGTGCTCGACCTCGGCCTCGAGCTCGCGCGCCTTGTCCTCAGCAGCGCGTAGCTGAGAAGAAAGCTTGTGTGCGAGTTTCATGGCTCTCGCACAATCTTCCTTGGCACTTTCAGCAGCTTCGTGCAGCAGAGCGATGATGCCATTCCCAGTCTCATCCGCTGACACACTGTTATCTCGACTGGCCCTCTTCGGAGCGAAGTCTACCATGGAAGCCGGTGCCTCCCGTCTCTGCACAATCATGCCCCTCTCCTACGTCTAGTAAGCCGCACTAGAACATGCACCTAAAAGGACGACCAAGGGCAACATCTTGGCACCAAGCGACGAAATCTGGTCCAGACGCGCTTTAGGGCTAAGTGTGGCACAGCGGTGACTCGAGCATGAGGTCGCCAGAGCAAACCGGCCGGAACTCTGGGCGCAATTTTGACAAGAGAGCCTTCACCGCCCTCGCTAGCCAAAAAATACACACACCGCGGGAATACTCGTTGAGCTAACGTGCCGCATGTCCGCTAGTAAGACGGATATTACATTCTTGACTGAATGCGTATTGGCAGACGACTGCTTATTGCCTTCGCCAGCTCTTCGCGAACGCAGCCATCGCCGCCGCACGCGTCGCCTCATAGCCGTGCGCCGGTGAACGGTCGCGGTGGTATCCGTAAAGCAGTGTCCACATCCATTTCCGACCGGTGCGGTATTTGCTTTGAAAATGCGACCTACGACGACTTCATCCGGAGGACGTCGAAATCGTCGTCATTCCACTCGCCGGACGGGCGGCTTTTCGAGGAGTGTCTGAGGATTAGAGGGCGGGTCACCATGGACTGCTTTTAGAACGCCGCTGCCCGCCCTTGGCGACGCTACTGGTGCGTTTTCGGGGTATCCCTGGGGAAAACGTAACCAGTCCGTCACCACGAATTCCGCGATACCCGTAAGGTTTTGAAATTATTGAGCTGAGAGCGTCGCTGCAAACGACATCTGAAAGCTCGGATGCACGACCGCCTCGGGCGCAAGCAGAAGCACCCCAAGCGCGGCAACGGTGAGGGTGCGGAAGGTCAGCACTGCGCGATCGATCATCACTCCGATCAGAACGATTCCGATCATGATGTAGGAGCGCTGCGTGGCAACTTCGGCGCCGGAGAGCAGCAGATAAAACGTCGCCATGAGCAAAGCGGCAACCGCTGCCCATTTCTTGATGGGCCGCCGATTGGCGAAGCTCGGCAGCAGCGCAAACAGCGCGCGGACGGCAAAAAACACCATGCCCGCCACCACCGCCATGTGATAGCCGGAGATCGAGAGGACGTGGCCAAGACCGGAAATATACATGGCCTCGTTCACCGGCGGCGAAATGGTGTCGCGTTTGCCCGTGATCAGTGCCGAGGCAATTGAGCCGCGATCGCCGTCCAGAACAGCGCGTATGCGTTTATCGATCGCCTCGCGCATGCCATCGATGAAAACAAAATAGCGCAACCTGAGTGGATAGGCGTGCGGCGGTTCGGTGATGCGTAACTTGCCGAGCACGAAGCCGGAGGCGCCCAACCCCTGGAAATACATGTCGCGTGCGAAGTCATAGCCACCCGGGCGCAGCGGGCTCAAAGGCGGCGAAAGCCGCGCTTTGAACTCTACGAATCTTCCGACCGGAGGCGTGGTACCTTTGCGCACCGAGACTCGCACCCGCTCGACCATCTCGTTCTGCCGAAGGCCGGAAATGCGGAGCACACGCAAGGTGATGCGATCCGAGCGTTCTCGCTCTTCGCGAGCCTCGACAAACCCAGCGAGCTCGACGTTCCAGGCGGGGCGAAGCAGCACCGGATGCGCAATGATGACGCGTTTGATCGTGGCGGTGGCAAATCCCGCAACCAGCGCCGCCAAACCTATTCCTACCGCAAATCCGGCGAAGTGCCTTCGGCAAAGGACAGCAATTGACACCACGGCGCAAAGGAGCAGGACCGCGGCCCAAGCGGCCGGCTCCTGATCGATGCTAAAATAAACAACAACGCCGCCTCCAAATGCGATGGCAATCCAAGGCACCAGCCGTCCCGTGCTGACCTCTGCAAGCGCCCAGCTGCGGATGCGGTCGGCGGCCCGGCGAAAAAGGTTCCTGGTTGTGTCGGCAAAGCCGGGTCGCGCACCGACCGCAGCGCCCGGCGTCGCGGAAGGACGCCACGTTGTCGCACGTCCGGCTGCTTTCTGCCGTGCCGCCACTCACCCCACCCAAAAAGCTGCCGCGGCTCGTCCGCGGCGTAATCATGCTTCGCACGCGCCGATTATCAGCCGGAAGCGTTCTGGTCGCGCAGTTTGACCCAGCTATCGCGCAGCCCGACGGTGCGATTGAAGATCAAAGCTTCGGAGCTGGAGCTGGAATCGAGACAAAAGTAGCCTTGACGCTCGAACTGGACCGGCTCCGTGGCACGCAGCTTCCGCAATGCCGGTTCTACTTGGGCGTCGTGCAAGACTTCCAGCGATGCGGGATTCAGGCTTTTTGCAAAATCGGCCATTTCAGGATGCGCTTCGGAAAACAGCGGACCATAAAGCCGCACCTGTGCGGACACTGCATCCGCGGCGGAAACCCAATGCAGCGTCGCCTGCACCTTCCGCCCGTCCGGCGCATTGCCGCCGCGGGTTTCTGGATCATAGGTGCAGCGTAACGCAATGACTTCGCCTTCTGCGTTTTTCACAGCCTGCCGAGCCATGATGAAATAGGCATAACGCAAGCGCACTTCGCGTCCAGGTGCCAGGCGAAAGAATTTCTTCGGCGGATTCTCCAGAAAATCCTCACGCTCGATATACAGCTCTCGCCCAAATCGAACTCGTCGGGTTCCGGCGGCAGGGTACTCCGGGTGATTGGCTGCTTCGAGCTCTTCGATCTGGCCTTCAGGATAATTCTCGATGATCAGTTTCAGCGGACGCAACACGGCCATGCGGCGCACGGCGGTTTTATTGAGAACCTCGCGCACGCTGAATTCAAACATACCAATGTCTACCTCGCTGTTCGCCTTGGCCACTCCGATCCTGCCGATGAAATCGCGAATGGCGGCCGCAGGCACACCGCGCCGGCGCAGCCCCGCGATCGTTGGCATACGCGGGTCATCCCAGCCTTCCACATGGCGGCCGCGCACGAGCTCCGTAAGCACACGCTTAGATAGCACCGTATGGGTGAGATTGAGGCGGGCAAACTCGTACTGCCGCGGACGCGAGGGTACCGGCAGATTTTCGAGCAACCAGTCGTATAGCGGCCGATGGTCTTCGAATTCGAGCGTGCAGATAGAATGAGTTATGCCCTCGATTGCGTCGGACTGGCCATGCGCAAAGTCATAGCTGGGATAGATGCACCATTTCGTGCCGGTGCGCGGGTGGCTCGCATGCAAGATGCGGTAAAGCACCGGATCGCGCATGTTGATGTTCCCGGACGCCATGTCGATCTTCGCCCGCAGTACGCGCGCTCCGTTGGGGAAGTCGCCTGCCCGCATGCGACGGAACAGCTCGAGATTCTCGCTGACGCTGCGCCCGCGCCAGGGGCTGTTTTTTCCCGCCTCGGTCAGGGTGCCGCGCGTCTCTCTGATCTGGTCCGCCGACTGATCGTCCACGTAAGCCTTGCCGGCGCGAATGAGATGCTCGCCCCATTCGTAGAGCTGCTCGAAATAGTCGGACGCATGATAGAGGTGTGCACCCCAGTCGAAGCCGAGCCAGCGCACATCCCTCTCGATACCGTCAATAAATTCCTGCTCCTCCTTGAGCGGGTTGGTATCGTCGAAGCGCAGATTGCAGTGCCCGCCAAATTCCTGCGCGATGCCGAAATTGAGGCAAATCGATTTGGCGTGCCCTATATGCAGGTAGCCATTGGGCTCGGGTGGGAAACGCGTGACAACGCTGCGATGGCGGCCGGCTGCCAGATCTGCCCGGACGATGTCGCGAATGAAGTCGCCGGCGGGTTGCACTGTGCTTTCTGCTACGCTCATGGAAAGTATCTGCCAAATCCCGCCACGCAGGCCAAGGCCGCCATAACCGCCCTGCCCTTTTCGACCCGCCTGTCGGCTTCTATTTGTGTGCTACAGGCCAGCACAGGACACCGGCACTTTTCGATATGACAGACGTTGTTACGCGCTTTGCCCCATCCCCCACCGGATTTCTGCATATTGGCGGGGCGCGCACGGCGCTGTTCAACTGGCTCTACGCGCGTGCTGGTACCGGCAAGATGCTGCTCCGCATCGAGGACACGGACCGCGAGCGATCGACGGACGCGGCGATTGCCGCGATCCTTGACGGCTTGAGCTGGCTCGGCGTGCGCTGGGACGGCGATGTCGTTTATCAGTCAACGCGGGCAGACCGACATCGTGAAGCCGTCGAGCAACTCCTGCGCTCAGGCCATGCCTATCGATGCTATGCCACGCCCGAAGAACTTGCCGACATGCGGGAAGCCGCGCGGCGCGAGGGACGCGCGAAGCTTTACGACGGGCGCTGGCGCGACCGTAACCCCGCCGAGCTGGTGCCGGGCATCAAACCGGCGATCCGACTGAAGGCGCCGCTCACCGGCGAAACCGCAATCGAGGACCAGGTGCAGGGGCGCGTCGTTTGGCAAAACGAAAACCTCGACGACCTCGTGCTGCTGCGCTCGGACGGCACACCGACCTACATGCTCGCGGTCGTCGTAGACGATCATGACATGGGGGTTACGCATGTCATTCGCGGCCACGATCACCTGACCAATGCGGCACGCCAGGTGCAGATCTATCAGGCGCTCGGTTGGCCGCTTCCTGTTATGGCGCACATTCCACTCATTCATGGCCCCGATGGCTCAAAGCTGTCCAAGCGGCATGGGGCGCTCGGTGTCGATGCCTATCGGGCCATGGGATATCTCCCTGCAGCCATGCGCAATTACCTGGTGCGCCTGGGCTGGAGTCACGGGGACCAGGAAATTTTTTCCACGGAGGAGATGATCGCGGCGTTCGATCTCGCCCATATCGGGCGCTCTCCGGCGCGTTTTGACTTCGCCAAGCTCGAGAGCCTGAATGGCCATTACATTCGCCAGACCTCCGACGCGGATTTGCTGGCCCAGCTCGAGCGCCTCTTGCCGCACATGGCGGACGGAAAAGAGCTGGCCAGCAGGCTCACTCCCGAAAGGCGCCAGCAGGTGCTTGCCGCCATGGGCGGACTGAAAGAGCGGGCAAAGACGCTTGTCGAGCTTGCCGATGGAATGCGTTTTATCCTCGCCGATCGGCCGCTTCGATTGGATCAAAAAGCCGAGGCGGTGCTCAACCCGGATGCGCGCAGCATGTTGCGCGACCTCAAGGAAGAGCTTGCATCCGTCGACTCCTGGACGACAACGAGCACCGAGGAGGCGATCCGCTATTTTGCGCAGCGCACCGGAGTGAAGCTTGGCCACGTCGCGCAGCCTGTGCGTGCTGCGCTTACTGGCCGGACCACATCGCCGCCGATCTTTGACGTGATGGCGGTGCTTGGCAAAAGCGAAACGCTGGCACGGCTCGCCGACCAGATCTCATTGACACCGGCTGAGCGCTCGGCAGTGCCCAACGCGTAGGCAGATTGCGTTTCATCGCATGCCGTTGCGCGGTGCGCCGCTTGCGGAGCACTGGGCTATGGGCTACCCACCGCAGCCTTTCTTGCCGCCCAGAGCAAAACAGGAAGTACGCGCTTGAGGCGTCAGGCCGGCGCATCACGAGTGAGGAGGCTTCTCATGGATGCGAAAACGGGGGCCAACATCAAATCTGCCAAAATCGATATTGGCGGCCGGGATACAAACTTTCCGATCTATGACGGAACGATAGGCCCTGCGGTAATCGACATCTCCAAACTGTACGCCGAAACCGGGATGTTCACGTACGATCCCGGCTACACCTCGACCGGTAGTTGCGAGTCCAAGATCACGTATATCGATGGCGACGAAGGCATTCTGCTGTACCGCGGTTATCCCATCGAGCAACTGGCCGAGCACGGCGATTTCCTGGAAACCTGCTACTTGCTCCTCTACGGCGAGCTTCCCACCGCGGCGCAAAAAGCGGACTTTGATAACCGGGTGACGCGCCACACCATGGTGCACGAGCAGATGAGCCGGTTCTACCAGGGATTCCGACGCGACGCGCATCCGATGGCGGTGATGACCGGCTGCGTCGGCGCGCTATCCGCGTTCTATCACGACTCGACCGACATTTCGGATCCGATGCAGCGGATGATTGCGTCCATCCGCATGATTGCCAAGATGCCGACAATCGCCGCTATGGCATACAAATATTCCATCGGACAGCCCTTTATTTACCCGAAGAATGATCTCGATTACGCGACCAATTTCCTGCGCATGTGCTTTGCCGTGCCGTGCGAGGACTATAAGCCCAACGCGGTGCTGGCGCGCGCAATGGATCGTATATTCATCTTGCATGCGGACCATGAGCAGAATGCTTCGACCTCGACCGTGCGGCTTGCTGGCTCATCCGGTGCTAATCCGTTTGCGTGCATCGCAGCGGGCTGTGCCTGCCTGTGGGGACCGGCGCATGGCGGCGCCAATGAGGCGGCGTTGAACATGCTCACAGAAATCGGCAAGCCCGAGCGCATTCCGGAATTTGTGCGGCGCGCGAAGGACCCGAACGACAGCTTCCGGCTGATGGGCTTCGGACATCGCGTGTACAAGCATTACGATCCGCGCGCCAAGATCATGCAGAAGACCTGCCACGAAGTTCTTGGCGAAGTTGGCAGCAAGGACAATCCGCTGCTTGAGGTGGCGCTCGAACTCGAGCGCATTGCGCTGCATGACGATTATTTTCTGGAAAAGAAACTTTATCCGAACATCGATTTTTATTCCGGCATCACCTTGCAGGCGATGGGCTTTCCCACGACGATGTTCACCGTCCTTTTTGCGGTCGCCCGCACGGTCGGCTGGATCTCGCAGTGGAAGGAAATGATCGAGGATCCGCATCAGAAGATTGGTCGCCCGCGCCAGCTGTACACAGGCGCAACGCGCCGCGATTACGTGCCGATCTCGCGTCGCAGGTAAGGCCAGTCAGGGAGCGGCTTTCGCCGTTAGTCTCTGGGCTTCGGCGGATTGCACGCGACCGCCGGCGGCTTGGCGGATCACGTTCGTCACAACATCGGCAGCGCGTGCTGCTGGCATACTGCCCCCGATATGCATGATTGCATCGAGCCGGGAGAATGCCGCAATCTGCCGCCGACGTTCCGGGGAATCGGCCATAAGCGGGAGGAGTGCCGGGGCGAGCTTTTCTGCCGTGCATTGCTCCTGCAACAGCTCTGGGACGATGTTTTCGCCGAGCACCAGATTGGCAAGAATGATCGAAGGTATGCGCTTGACGATACGGCGGCCTAAGAGGGATTCGAGCGCCGATACCTTGTAGCCGGTGACCATCGGCACGCCGGCGAGGGCCAGCTCGAGCGTTACCGTGCCCGATTTTGCGAGCGCCGCCGTGGCGGTTCGAAACGCAAGCTCCTTCTCCTCCTTATCGACGACGATGCGTGGCTGCACGCGCCAGTCGTGCGAACGCGCGGCGATCTCGTCGGCAAGATGCGCGGTTGTCGGCACGATAATTTCGAGCAGTCCGACACGATCTTGCACCAACGCGGCAGTCTGCGCGAATACCGCGAGCAGGCGGCGGATTTCGCCCATCCGGCTGCCGGGCAGAAGCAGCAGTTTGGGCGGCTTCATGAGCCTGCGGCGCGCTTCATCGGCGGATGGGCGCAATCGCCCAACCGCCTCCGCAAGCGGGTGTCCCACATAGGTGCAAGGTGGTCCACGCAGGCGCCGGTGGACTTCCGGCTCGAACGGCAGGAGCGCCAGAACGTGATCAACATACTTGCGCATGCGCGACGCGCGACCGGGTTGCCATGCCCAGACGGAGGGCGACACATATTCGATGGTTGCGATGCTCGGGTCCGCCGCCCGCACACGGCGCGCAATTGGCAACGTGAACGCGGGGCTGTCGATGATGATCAGCGCATCAGGTTTTGCGATCAGCGCCGCTTTCACGGTGAGGTGCATGAGGCGGAGGATTCGCGGCAGCCGCCGCGGTACGGCGGTAAATCCGATAATCGGCAGATCGTCAATCGAATAGAGGCTTGAAAGTCCCTCGCGGGACATTTCGCGGCCGCCTACTCCGGCAAACTGAACTTCCCCGTCCATCCGCTGACGCAAGGCGTGCATCAGCGCCGCGCCGAGTGCATCGCCTGACGCCTCGCCGGCAACCAGGAAGAGCTTGAGCGGCTTGCGCTCATCGCTCGCAGCGCATGCCGGGCTCATGTGCCGGTGACCTGCTCCGGGACGCCCGTGACAAACAGGCCGGCAGCATCCGCGATCTGCTGCAGCCGTTGCGGCTCGGCCACGAGTGTGCTGCCCGCGGAAACCGCGATGCCGTTCAGGCGCGCTTTTGCAGCCAGCTCGATCGTGTGCGGCCCAATCGAGGGCAGATCCAGCCGGCGATCCTGGCCGCGCTTGGCCGCTTTCACCAGAACGCCGTTCCTGAGCCCCGGCGCGATGTGGCCTGTTTCGCGAAGTTGCGCAATGCGCGACAGCATAACGTCAGTACCCTCCGCCGCCTCTACCCCGAGCACCCGTTCATCGGCAACGACGGCGGCTTGACCAACGTCGAAGGGACTGAGCGCATCAAGGAGCAAAAGCGCCTTGCGGATGTCTACTATGTCGCGCTCGCTCGGCCGGTATCGACCGAACGGTCCTTCGGGCATGAGTAGCTCGGGCGCGATTTCCCGCACCCCGACAAGCCGAAACCCATGTTCTTCGAAAATCTGTCCGATACCGGAAAGCAGAAAGTCATCGCCGCCGCGGTAGCGTCGCCAGAGCCGCGGCACCAGACGAAGAGTCTTGAAATCTGGCCTGATGCGCCAAAGCGCCGGGCGCTGCACCGAGCCGATGAAGACGACCTCGCGACACCCTTCTGAGCGCGCCACGCGGCAGAACCAGCCAAACTGGCCCAATGCTCCCCAGTGGTGGCGATACGCCACCACGCGATCTGCATCCGCGCAACCCCGGATGGGAAACAGCACAATACGGCGGCCGCGCTTCATAACCGCCTCGGCAATGGCAAAGGGTAAACTGCCGGCGCCGCAAACAATGGCTACAGGGTCGTCGGTTGCTATGGCCGCGCTCGCCCTGCTCATGCTTCGATCTTGAGCTGTGGACGATCCACCGCCATGGTGAGCGGGCGCGACCCCGATTTGATAAAATTGATGACCTTGGAAACCAAACTGTCCTCCGCGTACGCGCGGCCGACCGCCTCGATGCGCTCCTGGAACGTGCCGTCCCCAAAGAACAGCGCGGCATAGGCCTTGCGTAAACGATGCACGTCGGCTTTCTTCCAGCCGCGCCGCAACATCCCGACCACATTCAGTCCAACCAATCTCGCACGTTCCCCTTCAACCAACCCGAACGGAATCACGTCCGCCCGCACCCCGCTCAGCCCTGTGATCATCGCACCTTCGCCGATGCGCACGAATTGCCGCACCGCGGCCTGTCCGCCGAACACCGCAAAATCCCCCACCGCCACATGGCCTCCCAGCACCACATTGTTTGCAAAGGTCACGTCGTTGCCCACGACACAGTCGTGAGCAATATGCGAACCGACCATCAGCATGCACCGGTCTCCCACGTTGGTGACACCCCGATCGTCCTCGGTTCCGGTGTTCATGGTAACTCCCTCGCGGATATCGCAGTCGGCGCCGACGACAAGCCGGGTCGGGCCGCCTCGATACTTTGTCGACTGTGGAGGAGTGCCCAGAGACGCATATGGGTAGATCGCCGTGCGCGGCCCGATCATCGTGTGGCCTGCAACATGGACATGCGCCGCGAGCTTGCAATCATCTCCAATAACGGCGTGCGCGCCGATCACACAATAGGGACCGATCGATGCGCCATGCCCGATCACTGCCCCCGGCTTAATGCAGGCGGTTGCATCTATCTGCGTCATGCACCGCTAGGCCAGCATCGCGCCGACATTTGCCTCGGCGACTATTTGTCCTGCCACCTGCGCCTCGCCGCGGAACCACCACATGTTCTTCTTCCGGGCTATTTTGGTCATGTGATATTCGATGGTGTCTCCTGGCACCACCGGCTTGCGGAATTTTGCCTTGTCGATCGTTAGAAAAAACACGTTCCTTGCGGGCTGCTGCGTCGCGCTTCCGGAAATGACACACATTGCGCCGGCTGTCTGTGCCATGCCCTCGATCAGCAGCACGCCAGGGAAAACCGGGTTGCCTGGAAAGTGGCCAATAAAATGCGGTTCATTGACGGTGACATTCTTGATACCGATCGCCGATTGATCGCCACGCATACTGATAATGCGATCAACCATCAAAAACGGATACCGGTGCGGCAAAGCTTTGAGGATGGCCGCGATGTCGGCTGCGTCAAGCATTTCAGTCATATTCCTGATCTCGCCTTCGCTTGTCCGGCGCCGTGCCGGACCGCTTTTTACCGGCATCCTGAAAGGCTGCGATTGCGCGAAAATATTCCCGCGCGCGCATGGCCGGATAGCCGAACCAACGCTCGCCCGACGGCACATCGGACATAACCCCGCTGCGCGCGCCCACCACCGCGCCCTCCCCGATCGTCAGATTGTCGGCGAGACCGACCGCTCCCGCAAGCACGGCATGGTCCTCGATAACGACGCTGCCGGAGATCCCGCACTGGGACACGATGACGCAATGTCGTCCGATAGACACGTTGTGCGCAATCTGCACGAGATTATCGATCTTGCTTCCTTCACCGATCACCGTGTCGCGATTGCTGCCCCGGTCAATCGCGGTGCCGGCGCCGATCTCGACGTCGTCCTGAATAATGACGCGGCCGATCTGCGGAATTTTGCGATGCCCGCGCGGAGACATGAGATACCCAAAACCGTCTTGGCCAATGGTGCAGCCGGGATGCAGAATGACTCGATCGCCCACCAGAGCGTTGGTCACGCATGCCCGCGCGCCAATCACACAGTGGCGGCCGATGTGGACATTCGGACCGATTACGGCGCCAGGGGCGATCACCGTACCGGTGCCGATCTCCGCATGCCGTCCGATTATGGCGCCTGGATCGATGGTAACGCCCTTTTCAAGCCGGGCGCTCTCATGCACGAACGCTCCCGTCGTCGAGCCGCTTGCATTGAACAATGAGGACGGGCGCGCCGCTTGCGGGAAAAGTTGCTGCGCCACTTCCACATAGGCGCGATAGGGATCTGGAACGTACAGCACGCTCACATCGTCAGGCGCGCAAGCGGAATAACGCTCCCGTGTGAGACAGGCGCCCGCGCCTGTTGCGGAAAGATCGCGCGCGTATTTCGGCTTGTCGAGAAAGACCAGGTCCGCTGGGCCGGCAAGATCAAGCGCGGCAATTCCGGTAATGCGGCGATTTACATCGGATCCAGGGCGTCTCTCGGCGCGCGTGAGGGTGGCTATCTCCCCCACGGTCAATCCGACGCCCCGCGGAAAGAAGGCCGGTGTGCTCATGCCGCACCCGCGGCCCTCGCGTATCTCCGATCAGAACTTCGTACCGCCTCCGAACCGAAACCGCTGGATTCGATCGTAGGGCTCCGATGTGAGAGGGAACGCATAGTCAAAGCGCAAAGGTCCGAAAGGCGAGTCCCAAATGAGGCCCACGCCCACTGATGAGCGAATATGCATCGCATTGTCCAGCGGACAGGGCGGGGTCGAGCATACTGAGCCTGATAGCACTTCACCCGTCGCCGCCCAACTGGTGGGACCGGTATAGCGCCAAAGCGAGCCGGCATCCGCGTAAGCGGCGATCTTTACACCGGTATCCTTGGGCAGAAAGTAAAGAGGCGTCTGCAATTCCAGGCTGGCCCCCCAGTACAGCGAACCCCCGAGCGCATCCCCCGTACCAAATATTGCCGCACGCGAGAGGTCGCGCGGCCCGATGCCGGCTGGCGCAAAACCGCGCACCAGATTTGGGCCCATCTGGAAATGGTCGAGCATGCGCAGGCATTCGGGCGGCGAGTGTAGAAGATCGGCGGCGTTATTATTATTGTTGCAGCCCCAGCCCGTGATGTGTCCGCCCTGCACGTGCAGCATTCCAACCACGTCGGGCACCACTTCGTGGTAGCCGTAGACATCTCCGGTGGTGCGGAGGAACTTCACGTCGCCACCGGCGCCGGCGACATCCTGCCGCAACTCGCCCATGATGCCTTTCGTGGGGTTTCGGTTGTTGTCGAGGGCGTTGTAGCTGAGCGTGTAGCCCACAAGCGATGTGTCCACCGGCCCGTTCGCGAGCTCCCGGCGCACCGCCAAGGATGCCTCGCCGTTGAAGAAACAGGCATCGTTAAACGGAACGCCTGGGCCGCCGTTGATGATGGCGTTGGCAGAAAGCAGACAGTCGTTGAGAATGCCGGGAAGCGAGACTTCCTGGCGATAAAACGAATATCTCAACTGCAACGCGAGGTCTTCTCTCAGGGCAAATCCAAACCGGGTGCCGAAGCCGATCGTTTTCGTCGTATAGGAGATGTAACTTGTCGGATCCTGCTGTTTTCCAAACACATCAACGCCGAAGGCTACGCGATAGCCCAAAAAGTAGGGATCGACGAAGGAGACAGTGAAGCCTTTCGCATATTGACCGTATTGAACGGACACTCTTCCCATGAGGCCGCGGCCGAGCAGATTGCGCTCGGCGACGCTGACCTCGGCAAGAAAGCCATCGGATGTCGAATAACCGCCGGATACCGAAAACTCACCGGTCGATTGCTCCTCCACGTCCACATTGAGCACCACGCGATCCGGCGCAGATCCGGGCTCAGGTGTGATTTTCACCGTCTTGAAGAAGTTGAGATTCTTCAGGCGCCGCTCTGCCCGGGCGACTAGCGCGCGATTGTAGGCATCCCCCTCGGCAAGATCGAACTCGCGCCTGATGACATAGTCGCGGGTACGCGTATTCCCCCGGATATTGATGCGCTCGATATAGATGCGCTGCCCCTCGGTGACCGTGAAAACGATATGCACCAGCCTGTTTTGATTGTCGCGAGTCGCGCGCGGCGTCACTGTCGTGAAGGCGTAGCCCTGCCTAGCCGCCTCGATGGTCATTTCTTCTACGGATTTCTCGACCGCCTCGGCGTTGTAGACATCTCCCGGATAGGTGCGCACCTTATAGCGCAACGCGGTAGGATCGATGGCGCGCACCGTCGATTGCACATCGACGGACCCAAACCGATACTGCTCGCCCTCCTCGATGACGAAGGTGACGATAAAGCCGCGACGGGCCGGGTCGTATTCTCCAATCGCGGAGACGACCCGCACATCGATAAAGCCGTGCTTGAGATAGAACCGGCGCAGCAATTCGCGATCGGCTTCGATGCGATCTGGATCATAGATGTCGCCGGTCTGCAGGAATGCGAGCAGCCCCGTCTCGGTCGTTTTGATGACCTCCTTGAGCCGGTAGGACGAGTACGCGCGGTTGCCCACGAAATCGATCAGCTTCACGCCGGTTTTGGCACCCTCGCTGATCTCAAACACGAGATCGACTCGGTTATTGGGAAGCTCGATGATCTTTGGCTCGATATGAACGTCGAACCGGCCGCTGCGCCGATACATCTCAGCGAGGCGGGCAACATCGGCCTGCACCACCGCGCGTGACAGCGTGCCGCGCTCCTTCGATTGAATCTCCGCCCTTAACTGCTCGTCCTTGACCTTCTTGTTTCCCTCAAAGGCAATGCGGTTGATGACGGGATTCTCGACCACCGTGACGATCAGCCGACCGCTCTGGATGCGTACGCGTACGTCCTGGAAAAGCCCTGTGGCATAGAGGGCCTTCACCCCCTCGTCTATCTGGAAGGCATCAAGGCGCCCGTTTGGGCCGGCGTGGAAATACGAGCGGATCGTATCGGCCTCAACCCGCCGATTCCCCTCGACGATGATGGCGTTGACGCTGACAGCCTGCGCGTAAGCGGACGGCGCGCCAATCGGCACGACGGCAGGGCTCAAAATCACTGCCGCGAGGGCAAGGCATGCGATGCCCAGACCTCGCGCGACTAACCGACAGAAATCCATTCCCCCCCATGCGCCCTTTATCGTCCCCTTGAGCCCACGCTAGGCGCGCGCTCCACGACAAAAGGCAGTCACCCCCAACTATGAATTATTGCCCCGACTCGATTGATCCTCTCTGCAGCCCGGCCCTACTCCATACACACGCGCGCTCAGGACGCGGTCCACTGCGCCGCAAGATGCAGGATGTCATTGTATGTAGCGAAGATCATCAACATGACAACGATGGCGAGGCCGATGCGAAATCCGAGTTCCTGCGCTCGCTCCGACAGCGGTTTTCCGCGGAGCGCCTCGATGCCGTAGAAGAGCAGGTGCCCGCCGTCGAGCAACGGTACCGGAAAGAGGTTAAGCAGGCCGATCGATACGGAGAGCACTGCCGCCAGGCTGAGGAGCGATGGCAGGCCTTCACTCGCGACCTGTCCCGACACCTGCGCAATTCTGATGGGCCCGCCGAGCTGGTCGGCAGCTTCGCGTCCCGAAACCACTCCCGCAATGTATGACATGGTCCGGTCGATCACGAACCAGGTGCGCTGAAAGCCAAGCTCCAGCGCTTTCAGCGGTCCCACCGGCTGGAAGTTTACATCCCCCGGCGAGGGCGAGCGGGTAATTCCAAGAATACCCTGGCGATGTACGTTGCCGAAGCGGTCCTTGACCTCCTTGAGGGTCGGAGTGGCCTTCAGAGTGATGCGCGTGCCGCCACGATCCACTTCGAACACAAGCGTCTCGCCAGCGCTCGTGCTGACGATCTGCTGCATGTCCGAGAAGCTGTCGATCGCCCGTCCATTGATCGACAGAACCACGTCGCCCGGTTGAAAGCCCGCGGCTTCGGCCGCGCTTCCCGGCTGCACGGCATCGACGCGAGCCGACGTGCTCGGTTTGCCGAACAGCATGAACAGGCCTGCAAAGATCGCGATCGCAAGCACAAAATTCGCCAAGGGCCCCGCCACCACGATGCCGGCACGCCGCCCGACAGGCTGATAGATAAAGCTGTATCGCCGCTCTTCCTCCGACATGGTCGCGAGCGCCGCCTGATCGGGCACGCTCGCTGCGTTGTCGTCACCGAAGAACTTGACGTAGCCGCCCAAGGGGATCGCGCATATTTTCCACCGCGTTCCGCGCCGGTCGTTGAAGCCCAAGAGTTCCGGGCCAAAACCGATCGAGAACACAAGGACGCGGACGCCGCACCAGCGCGCAATCACAAAGTGTCCAAGCTCGTGAAAGAAGACAACAAGCGTGAGGACGAACAGAAATGGAACGAGGGTACCGAGCACGCCCGAGCCGAGCATGTTCATTCCTGTAAGCACATTGATGCTCATCGGCCGGGAATCCCCCTCTCCCCCAGGTTGGAACTTCTAGAATGCCTTTGCGGCAATTTCGGGCAAGAGATCGTGTGCCAGCAATCTGGTATCATGGTCAATAAACAGTGCCTCCTCAATGCATTCGGGTTCCCTTGTCCAATTTCGGGACACCGCCGCCTCCAGCGCCGCCGCGACGAGCGCAGGTATGCCGCCGAAAGGTAATCTGTGGCCGAGGAATGCCGAGACCGCAACCTCGTTGGCGGCGTTTAGGACGGTCGGCGCCCCGCCACCCGCCTCGAGCGCCTTGCGCGCCAGCTGCAGGGCGGGGAATCGCTGGTAATCAGGCTCCTCGAAGGTCAAGCTCGAAACACGCGCCAGGTCGAGGCGGGGTGCGGGGCCCGCGAGCCGCTCAGGCCAGGCAAGGCAATACGCAATGGGGATGCGCATGTCGGGACTTCCGAGTTGAGCAATAACGGACGAATCACAGAACTCAACCAGACTGTGCACGATCGACTGGGGATGAATCAGCACATCGATCTGCGCGGCAGGCACGCCGAAGAGATGATGCGCCTCGATCACTTCGAGACCTTTATTCATCAAGCTCGCGGAATCGACCGTAACCTTAGGGCCCATGGACCAGTTCGGATGGTTGAGCGCCTGTGCGACTGTGGCGGTGCGGATGGTCTGCGCATCTGCCGTTCGGAACGGACCTCCGGAGGCAGTCAGAATGATGCGGCGCACGTCCTCTCGGCGACTGCCGCGCATTGCCTGAAATAGCGCATTGTGCTCCGAATCCACAGGGAGCACGGTCGCGCCCGCAGCCGCGGCGCGCCGCATGAACATGCCTCCTGCGCAGACGAGCGTCTCTTTGTTTGCAAGCGCGAGGATCGCACCGCGCTCGGCTGCAGCAAGGGTAGGCCGGAGTCCGGCTGCTCCGCTGATTGCCCCGATCACCCACTCCGATGGCCGCTGTGCCGCCTCAATGACGGCGTTCTCGCCCGCTCCGGTTTCGATTCCGGTTCCGAACAGCGCCTCCTTGAGCTCGCCATAGGCGGAGTGATCGGCGATGGCGGCAAAGCGAGCGCGCATCTCGCGCGCCAGGCTTGCCAGAGCCCCAGCGCTTCTGCTCGCCGCTACCGCTTCGACGCGGTATCGCTCGGGCTGACGCTTGATGAGATCGATTGTGCTGGCGCCAATTGAGCCGGTTGCGCCGAGGATGGTTACGCTCCGCTCGCCGTTCGCCGCAGCAAAGCCGTTGAGCTCCATCTGCATTTCGCGGCTCACGTGGAAGTCACCATATCAAGAGTCCACGGCCCGGCGCTTGCATTCCACCGCGTAGCACTCCAATGAACATTGCTACAAGAGCGGCGGCCATAAACCCATCTAGCCGATCCATGATGCCTCCATGTCCGGGAATGAGCCTGCCCGAATCCTTCACGTCAAATCTACGCTTGAGCCAGGATTCGAACAGATCGCCGCCCTGAGCGCAGACCGAGAGGAGGAGTGCAATCATTGCCAAGACGAAGATGGCGGGCAGCGCGGCCGCCTTGCCGACAACGACGCCGGCGACCATCGCAGCGAGGAGACCTCCCAGGGCGCCGGTCCACGTCTTGCTCGGGCTGACCTGCGGGATCAGCTTGGGTCCGCCAAGCATCCGGCCGGTGAAATACGCCGCGATGTCGGTGGTCCAAACAATTGCAAACAGAAAAATGATTGCAAGAAAGCCCTCGCGTTCGTCGGAGCGGAGGACGATCGCGGGCGCTGCTATGGCAGCGGAGTAGAACAGGCCGGAAGCGAGCCAGATCCGCTTTGCGGATCGATCCCAAAGAGCAAGCGCTGCGGCCGCCGTTGCGAGCACGATGATGGCCGCCGCCGCATGTCGTTCTTGCAACAGCAGAAGCGCAATCAGCAGCGATACGATACCCCCGACCAGCGCATTGTGGTCTCGCGGTGCGACGAGGGCGCTCCATTCGGAGAGCGTCAGCAGCGCAGCAGCTGTCCAGAACAGGGCAAAGACCCAGCCACCCGGAAAGGTCACACCAAGGGCAAGCGGAATGAGCAAGGCTGCGGATGCAATTCTCCAGCCAAGCTCGCCGCGTAGGCCCAACCGGCGCGCCGATTCCGGAGGGCCGCCGTCTGCCACGGTGTCAGCCGGTACGCGCTACCAATCCGCCGAAGCGGCGCTCTCGTCGCTGGTATTCGCCAATCGCATTCTCCAGCGCTGCCCGGTCGAAGTCCGGCCAATAGGTAGGCACAAACACCAGCTCGCTGTAGGCGGCTTGCCAGAGAAGAAAGTTCGAGAGCCGCTGTTCGCCGCTCGTGCGGATAATGAGATCGGGATCGGGCAGGTCCGGCGCATCCAGATAAGCCGCGAGCTTGTCGGCTGTCACCGCGGTGAGCGGCAAATCTCCTGCGCTCACGGCCGCGGCCATGCGCTGTGCCGCGCGCGCAATTTCCTGACGAGCCCCGTAATTGAATGCGACAATGAGAACCAGCTTGTCGTTCTCGCGCGTGAGGTGCTCCGCCTCCTCCAGGAGGCGCCGAATCGCGGCGTCAAGATTCTCGCGTTCGCCGATCACGCGCACCTTCACTCCATTGCGATGCAGCTCCGCCAGATCATGTCTGATGAAGCGGCGCAGCAGGCCCATGAGCTCGCGAATTTCCGAGGGAGGCCGTGTCCAGTTTTCCGCGCTGAACGAAAAAATCGTCAAAAACCCGATGCCGAGCTCGCCTGCAGCGCGCACGGTCCGGCGCAGCGCCTCGACCCCGCGGCGATGACCTTCGGCGCGAGGGAGTCCGCGCGCGGCCGCCCACCGCCCATTCCCGTCCATGATGATCGCAACGTGACGCGGCATGGCAGCCGCATCCATTGGCTCACTGCGCAGCGGCTCGCTTTTCAGCATTCCCTCCGTTCTCACACCGTGAGGATTTCCTTCTCCTTGCCCGCCAACATGCGGTCGACCTCGGCGATTGCCTGGTCGGTTGCCTTCTGCACCTGCTCGGCCTGCCGCTTTCCATCATCCTCGCTGATCTTGTGGTCCTTCTCGAGCTTCTTGAGCACGTCGAGTCCATCGCGCCGCACGTGCCGTACCGCGACGCGCGCAGCCTCGGCATATTTGTGCGCGACTTTCACCAGCTCGCGGCGCCTTTCCTCGTTCAGCTCGGGGATGCGCAGCCGCAGCACCTGCCCTTCCGTTGCCGGAGTGAGTCCGAGATTTGAGGCGGCGATGGCTTTCTCCACGGCGTGAACCATGCTGCGGTCCCAGACCTGGACGGAAATCAAACGCGGCTCCGGTACACTGACCGTCGCAACCTGGTTGAGCGGCATGTGCGTGCCATAAGCTTCCACCTGCACGGGCTCGAGCAGGCTGGCCGATGCCCGACCGGTACGCAGGCCGCCGAGCTCCTGCTTCAGCAGCTGGATTGCCCCCTGCATGCGGCGTTTCAGTTCGTTGAGATCCTGTGCGGGAGATGCCATGGCAATCCTCAAAGCAGCTTGAACCGGCGCAAGCGGCTGCAGCGAAATATTCGTCGTCAGGCCGTAACAAGAGTGAAACGTCCATTTCCACGAATCACTGCAGCGATTGCCTCGTGCTCGCGGATCGAGAACACGATGATAGGCAAACCGTTCTCGCGGGCAAGCGCGAAGGCCGTTGTGTCCATTATTTTGAGACCGCGCTGCATGGCCTCCTGATGCGTAAGCTGCGCGTAGCGTTCGGCGCGCGAATCGAGCTTGGGGTCCGCGCTGTAGACGCCATCGACATTGGTCGCCTTTAACATGGCTTGCGCCCCGATCTCAGCCGCCCGCAGCACCGCGGTGGTGTCGGTCGTGAAAAATGGATTGCCTGTGCCGGCAGCAAGCACCAGCATGCGCCCCGCTTCAAGGTGATGCAGCGCCCGCCTGCGTTCATACGTTTCGCACAACTCAGGCATTGCGAGAGCTGACATGGTGCGCGCGGCCGCCCCAACCTCTTGCAATGCGCTTTCCAGCGCCAGCGCATTCATCACGGTCGCCAGAATGCCCATCATGTCGGCGGTGACACGAGGAATTCCTTGCTCCGCCACGCGGACGCCACGAACGAGATTGCCGCCTCCCACCACCACCCCGATTGTCACGCCCAGCCGCTGACATGCCGCGAGATCAGCAGCGATGCGCATCAGCGTGGGCTGGTGCACCCCAAACTCTCCCGGCCCGGTCAGGGCCTCCCCTGATATCTTGATGACAACGCGACGGTAGCGAGGCTCAGCCTTGATGTCCGGCGGCTTATTACCTTGCGCCTGGCGGGCCAATGGGTGGCTCAGCTGCGGCTCGCGGCTGCGACTTCGGCCGCGAAGTCGGCAGGCGGACGGTCTACTCCTTCACCCAGGGCATACCGCACAAACCCCGTGATCCTGATTGGAGCGCCGGTTTTTGCCTCGGCTTCTTTGATCGCTTGCGCCACACTCTTGTCCGGGTCGTGGATGAACGGCTGGTCGAGCAGACACACCTCCTTGTAGAAGGTCTTCAGGCCGGATTCGACGATTTTTTCGATTGTCTTCTCGGGCTTGCCTTGCGCCCGGTACTTGTCTGCGAGCACCTCTCTTTCCCGGCGCACGATTTGCGGATCGAGCGCTGCAGCATCGACCGCCTGCGGATTGGATGCAGCGACGTGCATGGCCACCATGCGCCCAAATTTCCTGAGCTCGTCGATTTTGCCTTGCGAATGCAAGGCGACGATCACGCCGATTTTTCCCAACCCCTCGTCCACTGAATTGTGCATATAGCTCGCAATCGCCCCGCCAGCGACGCTCAAACCGGACGCGCGCCGGAGCGAAATGTTCTCCCCGATTTTGGCTATTGTCTCGGCGATTGCATCGTTCACCGTAACATCGCCGATTTTCGCGGTCTTCAGCCGCTCGACGTCCGTCCCGGTCGCAAGCGCGACGTTGGCAATCATCTTGACCAGTCCCTGAAACAGATCGTTTCGGGCAACGAAATCGGTCTCGGAATTGACCTCGACAAGCACGCCCTGGCTGTCGTTCGTTGCAATTGCGATTAACCCCTCGGCCGCGACGCGGCCCGCTTTCTTGGCGGCTCTGGCAAGTCCCTTCTTGCGCAGAAGATCGATTGCCTGCTCCATGTGACCCGATGTCTCGTTGAGCGCGCTCTTGCAGTCCATCATCCCGGCGCCGGTGCGCTCGCGAAGCTCCTTGACCAGTTGCGCGGTGATATTGGCCATCGGGCTACTCTGCGGTTAATTCCTTTGCCTGCGCGATCCAGCCTTCCATTCGGCCGGGCAAGCCCACTTCCTCGCCGATCTTGTGCGCTGCCGGAGCACTCAAGCCGGCTAACTGCCAATAGTGAAAGATTCCAAGATCGTTGAACTTCTTTTCGATCGCAGGCGACATGTGATGCAGCTTCTTGAGATCGTCGGCAACCCCGCGTGGTCCTGAAAGCACCTCATAGGGCGGAGCTTCGCCGCCGGCCGGCAGCTGTTCGGCGACCGGCTCGACCGCTGCTCCGGCGTCGACCCCCGCCTCGCCCTGGGCACGCGAAATACCATCGATCGCGGCCTTGGCGACCAGGTCGCAGTAGAACGTAATGGCGCGAGCGGCATCGTCGTTGCCCGGCACGACATAGGAGATGCCATCCGGATCGCAATTGGTGTCGACGATCGCTGCGACCGGCAGTTCGAGTCGGCGCGCTTCCTTGATCGCTATGTCCTCCTTGTTGGTATCGATGACAAACAGCAGGTCCGGCAACCCTCCCATATCCTTGATGCCCCCGAGCGCGCGATCTAGTTTGTCCCGCTCGCGCTGCAGCGTGAGTCGCTCCTTTTTCGTGTAGCCTTGGGACTCGCCCGACGAAAGCATCTCCTCGAGCTTGCGCAACCGTGAGATCGATTGCGAGATGGTCTTCCAGTTCGTAAGCGTGCCGCCGAGCCAGCGAGAATTGACGTAATACTGCGCGCATTTCTTGGCTGCTGCGGCGACTGCATCCTGCGCCTGCCGTTTTGTGCCGACGAAGAGGATGCGTCCTCCATTGGCGACCGTGTCGCTGATCGCCTGCAGCGCGCGGTGCAGCAATGGCACGGACTGTGCCAGATCGATGATGTGGATGTTGTTCCGCGTGCCGAAAATGTACGGCGCCATTTTCGGATTCCAGCGGTGAGCCTGGTGGCCAAAATGCACGCCAGCTTCCAGAAGCTGGCGCATGGAAAATTCGGGGACCGACATCGGGGTTCTCCGGTTTGAGCCGCCGCGGACCCGTGAGTCCGCCACCCGTGCCGGGCGACAGACCACCGGACGGCGATTAAGCCAAGGTCCGCGTGTGGAATGCGATGGCTTATACAGGCGTGCATAATGCGTCGCAAGAATGCGGGCGCGCCAGCATCACGCGCCGCAGTCCGATGCCGTTCACAACGCCTCCACCGCCACAACGCCCGGAACGGCCTTGATTGCACCGGCCATCTGCGGCGTTACGTCAAACCGGCCCGAGAGCTTCACCTCGACCTCGGTACCTTCGGAAAGCATCAGAACGAGTGCGATCTCGCCGTCGGGCCTGGGCTCGGAGCGCTGCCTTCCCACAGAGGCTTGCAGGCGCTTGGCCACGCTCTCGATCGGATCCTTCTCCCGCACGAAAACGCGAAGACACTTCGCGAAGCGCGCAGCAGCGCGATCGAGCGGCTCTGCGGCCTGTATTCTGACGCGTATCTCCTCGCCTTGCAGCTCCGCCGAAACGCTGAGCGATACCACCGCACCGGGCTCGAGCACATCGCGAAACTGTTGCAGCCCCTCCGAGAAGATCACCGCCTCGTAATGCCCGGTCGGATCCGAGAGCTCCACGATTCCGATTTTTCCCCCGGTGCGCGTGCGTCGCTCGGTGCGCGCAAGCACGGTCGCGGCAAGCCGGCCCCCGGTCGCTCCCGCGCGCACGGCGCGAGCGAAGTCCGCCCACCACTGCAGGTGCATGCGCTTGAGCGCGACGGCGTACTCGTCGAGCGGATGGCCAGTGAGAAAGAACCCCACAGCCTCGAATTCCTTCTGCAGCCGTTCGGCCGGGGACCACGGCTCCACGTTCGGCAAGCGGATAACGCCGTGGGACATGACGCCAAACGAGAACTGCGGTGCGCCGCTCTCGTGCGCATCGTGCTCGCGCTGCGCGTGCGCGAGGATGAGGTCGACGCCGGCGAACACGGCCGCGCGATTTGGCTCGAGATCGTCGAAGGCACCCGCAGCGGCGAGGCTCTCGATTACGCGTTTGTTGACCGCCCGCGGATCGATACGCTTGGCAAAATCCGAGACATCGCTGAAAGGCACGTCGCCACGCGCGGTGACGATGGCTTCGACGGCCTGCCGCCCGACACCCTTCAGTGCCGCCAGCGCGTAGTGGACGACCGCTCCGCCATCCACCTCGAACTCCACCCCTGAGCGATTGATCGACGGCCGCTCCACCTTTACTCCGAGCCGCTCCGCCTCGGAGCGAAACTCGGAGAGCTTGTCGGTATTGCCCATGTCCAGCGTCATGGAGGCGGCGAGGAATTCGACCGGGAAGTTCGCCTTCAGATAGGCGGTCTGATAGGCGACAAGCGCATAGGCAGCGGCGTGGCTCTTGTTGAATCCATAGTCGGCAAACCGCTCGAGCAGATCGAAAATGGCTTCTGCATGCTCTTGCCCGATATCGCGCTCGACGCATCCCGCCACGAACCGGCTGCGCTGCTTCTGCATCTCGCTGCGTATTTTCTTGCCCATGGCGCGGCGCAGGAGATCCGCTTCGCCGAGTGAATATCCCGCCAGCACCTGCGCCGCCTGCATCACCTGCTCCTGATAGACGATGACGCCGAACGTCTCGCGCAGGATCGGCTCGAGCTTTGGGTGAATGTAGTTGGGCTGTTCCAGCCGATGCTTGCGGGCGCAATAGGTCGGAATGTTCGCCATGGGCCCGGGACGATAGAGCGCGACGAGCGCGATAATGTCCTCGAACCGGTCCGGGCGCATGTCCAGCAAGGCGCGGCGCATGCCCTGACTCTCAAGCTGGAACACGCCCATCGCCTCGGCCCGCCCGAGCATGGCATAGGTTTTCTCGTCATTGAGCGGGATGGCGGCGAGATCGATCTCAACGCCTCGTCTGCGCAACAGGCGCACCGCGGTCTGCAGCAGGGTCAGCGTCTTGAGGCCGAGAAAATCGAATTTCACGAGCCCCGCCTGTTCGACCCATTTCATGCTGAACTGGGTGATGGGCAATGGCGATTTTGGATCGCGGTAGAGGGGGACCATGTCGGTCAGAGCCCGCTCGCCAATGACGATGCCCGCAGCATGCGTCGAAGCGTGACGGTGCAATCGTTCGAGCTTTTGCGCGATATCGAAAGCGCGTCGCACCACGGGCTCGCTGTCCCTTGCGGCCTGCAGCCGGGGCTCGTCCGCAATCGCGCGACCGAGCGTGACCGGGTTGAGCGGGTTCTGCGGCACGAGCTTGCAAAGCTTGTCGACCTGGCCGTAGGGCATCTGCAGCACGCGTCCGACATCGCGCAGCACGCCCCGCGCCTGCAGGGTTCCGAAGGTGATGATCTGTGCGACGCGGTCGTGGCCATACCGCTGCTGCACGTAAGCAATGACCTCGTCACGCCGGTCCTGACAGAAGTCGATATCAAAATCGGGCATCGAGACCCGATCTGGATTGAGGAAGCGTTCGAACAGGAGACCGAAGCGAATAGGATCGAGATCGGTGATCGTGAGCGCGTAGGACACGAGCGAGCCTGCGCCCGAGCCGCGGCCGGGCCCGACCGGAATTCCACGCCCCTTCGCCCATTGGATGAAATCCGCGACGATGAGGAAATAGCCTGGATAGTTCATTCCCTCGATGACGCGGAGCTCGAAGGCGAGGCGTTCCTCGTATTCGTCGAGCGTGTGCCCGGGCGCCACTCCCGCACTCTCGATGCGCTGCTGCAGGCCCGCCCGCGCGCGGCTCCGCAGCTCTGCGTTCTCGTCGATGGCGGCTCCATCCTTGGCCAGGAAGCGCGGCAGGATCGGCGCCTGCACGCGCGGCCTGTAGGCACAGCGCTGCGCAATTTCCACCGTCGAGGCGACTGCCTCCGGAAGGTCTGCGAACAAGGCGCGCATTTCGGCACGGCTCTTGAAACAGTGCTCGGGGGTGAGCTGCCGGCGCTCTGCGTCCACGAGGAGCCGCCCCTCGGCAATGCAGAGGAGCGCGTCATGCGCCTCGTAGTCCTCGCGGCTCGCGAAATACGGCTCGTTGGTCGCGACCAATGGCAGGCCGCGCTCATAGGCAAGATCGAGCAATGCCGGCTCGATGGCGCGCTCTGCGGCCATGCCATGGCGCTGCACCTCGATGTAAAGTCGATCAGGAAACAAGCGGGCCAGCGTCTCGCATCGGCTGCGCGCGAGGTTTGGCTGATCGCAGCGCAATGCGAGGTCGAGCGGCCCGCCGGGGCCGCCGCTTAGCGCAATCAATCCATCGCATTCCGCCTCAAGCCATGCGAGCTTGACGTGCGGCTGATCGGCTTCGGCAACTTCCAGAAACGCGCGCGTATTAAGCCGCATCAGGTTGCGGTAACCCGCCTCTCGGGCGGCAAGCAGAACGAGGCGCGGACGATCGAAGCGTGGCAGTCGTCCATTCGGCTGTGGTCTCTCCTGATCTGCAAAATCAACGGCCAACGCGCAGCCGATGATCGGTTGTATGCCCACGGTTGCCATTTTCTCGGAGAATTCGAGCGCTCCGAACAGATTGTCCGTGTC
>JBKPOZ010000042.1:0-6266 GCA_046733355.1 Pseudomonadota bacterium
CCTCAATGCGGCGGCATCGGAATCCAGACGGGCGGCTTGCCGGAAAACTTCATGCGCTGCAGCACGAGCGCATCGGCGACATCGAACGGCTTGAGGTAAACGTAATAGTTGTCCTTGCGCTCGAACACCTCCTCGTTCGGAATGGCGCTCGAGCTGCTTGCCAGCATGCTGCCCGAGAAGCGCACGTGCATGTAATGCGGAAGCAGTTGGGCGAACTCCTTGATCTGCACATCGAAGACATAGCGGTAGACCTGTTTTCCCTCGAGCTTCAGGACACGGCCTGCGGTCTCGTCCGTGGATCGCATCGGCAGCTCCTGCCAGACGTTTCCCACCTGCACATAGGCGCGCAGGTCCGGAGACAGCACATAGATCGCCTGTCCGCCGCCGACATTCTCCAGGTAGGTCGCCAGAGCATAGCGCCCGCCGCCCAGATCGGTAATGGACTGCACGTCGCCGCGCACGCTGTTGAGCGCCAGGTGCTGCAGTGCAGCGGCGCGGGCCAGCCGCTCCCGCACCCGGCTTGCCTGATATTTGCCGATGCCGACATCGAGCAACATGATGCCGGCGAACCCGATCGCGCCGGCCAAGAGCGCGGTCTGCACGCCGCGGCGCAGGTTTTTGCCGAGACGCATCGCGCCGGGAGCAGCCGCGGGGATGGCCGCTGGCTCGGCCGGTACCCGGATCTCTTGCGCATGTGCGCGCCGCGCCCGGCGTTCCGAGGTGAGCGCCGTGCCCGCGAGATCATTTGCGGCGAGTGCGCCCTCGCACATCTCGTAGCTTCGCGCTGCGCGCCGCGCGATCTCGACATTGTGCGTGACGAGAGCCAGGGCGAACGACTCTGTCTGCCGGAGCTCTTCGAGAAATTCGATGATCTCCGCCTCGCTCTCCTCGTCGAGGTCGCCGGTCGGCTCGTCTGCGAGCAGCAGACGCGGCGAATTGACCAGCGCGCGGGCGATCGCTACGCGGCGCTGCTCGCCGCCCGACAGGACGTCCGGACGCGCTTCGGCACGATCCGCCAATCCGAGACGGCCGAGCAGAGCATGTGCTCGCGCGTATGCTGACTGCGCATCCAGAGTGCCGCCGAGCAGCGCCGGAAGTGCGACATTGTCGATCGCGCTCAGGTTCGAGAGCAGGCTCGGGAACTGAAAGACGAATCCGATCTGGCGGCAGCGCAGGGCGGCGCGGCTCGTCTCCGCAAGTGTCCATACGTCGGCGCCGTCGAGCAGCAACGTGCCTTCGCTCGGCCTGGTCAGGGCGCCCAGCATGGCCAGAAACGTGGACTTGCCCGAACCCGAGCGGCCGACGATCGATACGAACTCGCGCTCGCGCAGCTCGAGGCTGGCGCCGCGCACAGCCGCATGGCCCGGGGCAGGCCCATATCGTTTGCTCAGCGATTGCGCCGAGAGCATCATGTCAATGCGCCTCCGATTGGATGAGCGCATAGGGCGCCATGCGGCGCACTCTCCACGCCGGCGCCAGCGCGCCGGCGAGGCCGATAAACGCGGAGAACGCGACAGCGGCCATCGCGCCGGCCTGCAGAACCGCCGGCGGCGGCCAGGAGAACGGGACGCCGAGCATTCCGAAGTAGAACCCGAGCGAGCGGCCAAACATGAGCAGAACGGCCACGCCGAAGCCGAGGCCGCCGAGCCCGCCAAGACCGGTGATGATGACCGCCTCGGCAACGATCATCGCCATCAATTGATTGGGTTTGGCGCCCATTGCCCGCAGAAGCCCAAGCTCACGGTAGCGTTCCTGGACGATGGCCGAAAACAACAGGCCGACCACGATCAGCAAGGCGGTGAGCTGGAGCGCGGTGAACACCGCAATCCCGAGCAGGAGCGTGCTCAGCGCCTGACGCGAGGAGGTGAGCGCGGTGTTGCCCTCGACGATCTTGATATTGGCAAGATGCGCAAGCCTGAATTTGACCTGCTCCGGCTTTGCTCCCGGCGAAAGCTGCAGCAGGAAGGCGGAAACCCGATCGGGCGCGAGGTCGGGTGAGCAGATGTCCGCATGATCTCCATCGCTCACCGGAAGAAGCGTGCCATCAGGCGCCGTCGGCGGCGGCTTGCCGGGGGCGCTCGAAGTGCGGCAGAACGAAACAACTTCGGCAAGCGCGTCGAAGCTCAGGAAATAGGATTCATCGAAAGGACCGACGCCCGTCATGCCGAGGCGGCCGTAGACGGTGAGCGGCATTCCGCACACGCTCGCTTGCGAGCCGGGCTGAGCGATCTGACGAGCGCCTGCGATTATTCCGGCGAGCGGCCCGGGCTGGCGATCTTGCAGCCAGGTCAGCACGGAAAAGTCGCTCGCGGGGTCGAATGCAATGAGATTGACGCGGCGTCCTTCGACCAGCGCAGGAACGATGCGTTGTGGCGCGACCCGAGCTATGCCGGGAATGCCGGCGATTTGCCCATGGAGATCGACAGGCAAGGTCTCCGTGGTCGGCTGCACGGTGAGAAGGCTCGCGGTGATGTTCACGAGCGTCGTCGGCGGAACGATGACCAAATCGGCGCCCATGCGCGAAAAGCTCACGGCAATGCCGTCGCGAAGCGCCCAGCCGGCAACGAAGCTGGCGAATGCAATGCCAACGCCGATCGTGACCGCGATGCCGAGGAACAGGGCGCGCAAGCGGCGGGAGCCGACGTTCTGCGCCGCCAGCCGGATCAGCAGCCAAAGTTGAGGCCGGCGACCATTCGCCATGCAACCCCACGCGTGTCAGTGCGCCGCGACTGTGCGAAATGCCATATTCGGTGATCGCGCGTCTACCGGAGACTTCCCGCATGGCGCTGCGATGATGCGACCGCCTCTTTATGGCAGAGGAGAGATTTCACCGATGATCACGCTCTACGCATTCGGGCCCGGATTCGGCATGCCGGATCCAAGTCCGTTCGTCACCAAGGCCGAGGTGCTCCTGAAAATGGCCGGCCTCGCTTACCGGACGGACACTACCGGCTTTCGCAAGGCGCCGAAGGGCAAGCTGCCGTACATCGACGATAATGGCCAGCGGATTGCCGATTCGACTTTCATCCGCTGGCACCTGGAAAGGAAGTATCAGGTCGACTTCGACAAGGGAGTGTCGGCCGAGCAGCGGGCGATCGGATGGGCCTTCGAGAAAATGGCGGAGGACAATCTCTATTGGGCGCTGGTCGATGCGCGCTGGTTCGACGAGGACAATTTCGCCAAAGGGCCCCTCAACTTCTTCCGCAGCATTCCTGCACCGATGCGCCCGCTGATCATCGCCTTCGTCCGCCGGCAGCTGAGGCGCGCGCTGCATGGCCAGGGCATGGGCCGTCACACGCGCGCCGAGATCGAGCCCTCGGCACCCGCTCGATTGACGCCATTGCCAATCATCTCGGCGGCAAGCCCTTCTTCATGGGCGCCGAGCCGGCCGGCGTCGATGCGACGATCTTCGCCTTCGTCGCCGGCACGCTGTGCCCCCTGTTCGAGACGCCCTTGCGCACCGCCGCCGAACGCCGCGACAATCTGCGTCGCTATGTGGGCCGCATGGCATCCCGCTATTACCCGGAAATGAGCGAAATCGCCGGCTGCAAAGCCGCCGCCTGATTCGACAAACTGTTCAAACGTGGAGGTGAACCGTGCGACGCATTCTTGCCATCGGCTCTGCACTGCTCCTTTGCACAGCCTTCGCCGCGAGGGCGCAGGCGCCCGGCGCAAGCGCCGGCGGCTTTGAAAAAAAGAACTACAATTACAGCGAGTGGACGAAAGGGCTGTTCTCGGAGGTGGTCACCGTCACCGATCCCGGCAAGATGATTTTCCTCGCCGGGGTGGGTGCCGAGGACGAGAGCGGTGCGCGCGGCGCCATCCGCCATCTCGGCGATGTCGCCGGGCAGTGCCGTTATGCCTATGACAAGATCAAGCGGCTCCTCGCCGCGCACGGCGCAACGATGAACGACGTGGTGAAGGTCGTGACCTACGTTACCGACGTTCGCAGCCTTCCCGAAGTGGGCAAGTGCCGCACGGAAGCGCTCGAGGGCGCGCCGCAGCCGGTGCATACGTTCCTCAACATCAACCAGCTCGCGTGGCCGGGAATGCTGGTCGAAGTGGACGTGATCGCCATTACCAAGGCGCAGTAGGGGCTCTAGCCTGTAGCCCACATGAGCGAAGCGATATCCGGGTCTTTTCACCCGCATATCGCTGAGGCTCATGCCGGCTACGACTGCTGCGCTTACGGAACCGCAACATCGACGTCGCCGTAATGTCGTCGTGTTCGCCGGCGATGATCACGGTTACAGTGCTCGGATTGAGCGAGGAGGCCTTGATGAGGAAGACGCTCGCTTGTGTGCTGGCCGCCGCAGTGATCGCGGTGAGCCTCGCCGCAACGGCGACGGATGCTTCCGCGTGGTATCGTCGGGGAGGATGGGGATGGCGAGGCGGATACTGGGGTCCCGGTGTCGCCGCCGGAGTCATCGGGGGCGCCGTGATCGCGGGCGCCATCATCGCCTCGCGGCCGGCCGGATAGGTGGGACCGTCTCAACTTTCAGCAGTCGAAGATCAAGCGCCAAACTGGCCGATCGCAACGAATGGAGCGATGCGGCTGAGCAGGCGACCGATCTTCCTCTCGCGCGCAGCAGGACGGAGCGCTTCGAAGCATTCGATCCGTTCTCGCGCCCATCGAGCGTATACACCGCTGTCCTCGCCAAGCCGTCGCAGGTCTGTACTCACACCGGAACAATCGCCCTGACCTGCTCGTTCATGCAGCTGCGCGCATAATGGCCGCCGCCATTTGGAATGCCCGATGCGGATCGCACAGCTTGCCCCACTAGCGGAAAGCGTTCCACCCAGGCTCTACGGCGGCACCGAACGGGTGATCGCCTGGCTGATCGAGGAGCTTGTTGCGCTCGGTCACGAGGTGGCGCTCTTTGCAAGCGGCGACTCCAAGACCCGGGCAAAGCTCATTCCTGTCTGGCCGCGAGCGCTTCGACTCGGGCGGCCCCGCTCGGATCCAATGGCCGCCGTTGCCGCTTTGCTCGAGGCCATAGTCCGCCGGGCCGCAGAATTCGACGTTATCCATGCTCATCTCGACTGGCTGCACCTGCCCTTGCTCACGCGTCTCGGAGTGCCATTCCTGAGCACACCCCATGGGCGGCTGGATCTGCCGGGGTTGCCGGAGCTCATCCGGCTTTTTCCAAAAGCTCCCTTCGTCTCGATCTCGAACAGCCAACGCGCGCCGCTTGCCGCGGCGAACTGGCTCGGCACCGTGTACCATGGGCTGCCCCCTCAATCGCTTCAGCCGTCATTCGAGCGCGGAGGGTATCTCGCTTTTCTCGGCCGGCTAAGCGCCGACAAAGGCCCGGAAGCCGCCATTCGCATCGCGCGGGCAGCCGAAGCGCCCCTTCGCATTGCTGCGAAACTGCCGCGCGCCGACCGGCCCTACTTCAAGGACAAGCTGGAATCGCAAATCGATGGTCAGCGAGTTCAGCTGACCGGAGAGGTCAATGACAGGACGAAGCAGCCATTCCTGGCCGATGCCGCAGCATTGCTTTTCCCCATCGATTGGCCAGAGCCTTTTGGTCTCGTGATGATCGAAGCAATGGCATGCGGCACGCCGGTTATCGCGTTCCGATCCGGTTCGGTGCCGGAAGTCGTTGATCACGGTGTCACGGGATTTATTGTTGAAAACGACGAAGAAGCAGTAGCGGCGATCAGGCAACTCGGGGAAATCGACCGCCGAACCGTTCGTGCCCGTTTCGAGGAACGTTTCAGCGCCAGGCGCATGGCACGGGATTACGTCGGCCACTACGAAGCAGTAGTCAAAGCCAAGCCGCCATTACCAAAAGAGGTGTGGAGCGAGCGCGCGCCGTTGGCGGCGTCATGGCCGGATGAGACCGAAGCGATTTCAGCGCCGGACGGATAGTCTCATGGGTGCTCACGCGTGAACGGCTGCTGATGCCGCTGCGCGGCCTGCTTCCCTCGAGCTCGCAGTTTGCTGCAACGCTTCATGCCTCCGGTTTCCGCGGTGAACGTCGCGTCCTATCCTAACGAAAGTCTTGTGCGCCGTCAGCGGCCGTTCAGTCTATCTTTTTGCTCGAGCCTAGAGCGGGATGACTTTTGTTTGAATCGTCATCCCGCATTAATTATTTGGTGGAGCATTATCTTTTCCAAAAACCGGTTCACACTTTTCGGGGTCATGCTCGAATGTCTCGAATCGGTCGGTGCTGTTGAAAAGTCCGTGGCATGCCACTCGCGGGCAGTTGCGCGTGTGCTGGAGTCAGCACAAGGCCAGAACGGCGCGCAAAGTAACGGGA
>JBKPOZ010000043.1:0-7939 GCA_046733355.1 Pseudomonadota bacterium
GCCGGTTGAGCGCTTCGAGAAGCACTGCATAGGTGCGTGAAAGCTTGTTTGCCTGTGCAAGGTTCTCGCGCCATCCCTCGAATGTCTGCGCGCCGAGCATGGCCCGCCGGTAGCACTCCATGGCAGCGTTGTGGGCGGCTCCCAGACCTGGCGGATAAATCGAAGCCCCGGCTACTTTACGCTGCCGGGGCTCCTTCATGTCGCGTATCGCAGGGGGGCTGGGAGTGACGCGACACTGAGCGCTATTCTAGGAAGCGAATTCCGCCAGGCAAGCGGCGCCTCACGCTGCGGCGGTCACGCTTGCGCCCTCGATCGCGGTAGGTGCGGTGCTGGTCTGAGATCAGGACAGAACAGAGGTGCACGGCCCCGCCCGTGAACTGCCGGGACATGCGGCAGTTCTGGCGCGCCTCACAGTCTCAGGCTCTGATACGGCGCCGGTGTTCTTCTAAATTTAGCACGGCCCGCTGCGATTCGATGATGGCTGCGAGTTCGTCATCGGTATAATCGCTCGCGCGCTTGATTGCCACATTGGCGTTGATGACTGCCTGCGGTGGCCTTCCATAGCCGCGATCCAGGATCGAGTTGGCGGCATGGGCACGGGCTGCCGGTGGCGCTTTCTCGTCCTGCATGATCGCGGCCAATGTTTCGATGGCTTCGGCACTGTATTGCCGGGCCAGCTGTTGCACCTCGCCTACGATTTTGGGACGGCCCCCTGGATTGCCAGACTGTCCTTTCTGAAATCTCGCCATGCTTACTGTCCCAGATTCCCCGTCGTCTCAGCTGTTTCTTCGGACGCAGTACGGACGCACAATGCCCGCTACGCGGTTGCGGGTTACTCTTCGAACGGTAAATTTAGTGTACTTGATTCACTCAAGAATGTCAAGGGCTTTCTTTCGGAAGTTCGGCATCCCTCGAGCCTTTCAGCTTTAAGATTTCGCGGAGCTAAATCAGAAGCACCTGCCGAAGGACTCACAACGATTTGCGGCTTAAATCTCGCCAACCTCAGGCTGAGATTCTCCAAGCGCGCTCTCTCCAAGCGGGCTCTCTCCAACCAGGCAACCAGGTTCAGGGCAGCACCACCGCAACCACTACCCTGCGCACCATATTGTAAGACTGATTCCGGGGAAGCTATTGATTGCTCTTGACAATAGCTGTCTCGAATTTCGGGTTCGGTCTGACAAGGAAAATTGGAGGATGAAACCCTGGTTTGGCAGGTAGGCAGGGCGTCTGACATAGCGCTCTTTAGCTCCTCTTCATGGTTCGACGAGACTAAGAAACTGTCGTGCACACATAACGGGACTACGCCGGTGGCGCGCAGCACAGGAGCATGATGCGCTCGGCGATCTCGCTATCCCGGCGCATCAGGCGGATACCAGCGTCACTACCAAAGGCGTGGGCAATGTCTGGATGCTTGGCCTTGACGGCCGTGACTAGCGCTTGTGCGGCCTTGAACGGATTGCCCGTGCCTCCCTCGAGCCGTAGCGCATCGGCCAGTGCCCGCACGGCGCTCGTGTGGGTTGGGGCGTTGATGATGATCAGCAGCGCAAGCTTGGCTTGGTGACGCGGCCAGTCGTGCAAGTCGTACGGATCGGCCGGCATGGCTTTGCCAACCTCCTCGTAGAGCATGGCGATGTGCATGCCGGCGAAGTCCACTTCGACCGTGGGTTGACCATTGAGAGTTAAGCGGTGTCGGTCCCCCATGCTCTGAAAGAACGAGCCATAGAACCGACCGCCGCTCTCGAAATTTCCTCGGTTGAAAACACGGTGCATTCGGACCTGCGCTCGACCGCTTTCGATCCGATCTCCTTCGCGAATGGTCTGGCCGTCAATTCCTACAGTTTGATGGATCAGGGCCTCGTTCAGGGTTTCCAGTCGCCGGCGTGCCGACCGGGTAAAGCGGTTGTCGCGATAGTCCACGGGGTTGCCGCACTCGTCCCGCAGGATGATAATTTCGAGCGGCCCGTAAATGACATCCACCCTGGCCGTTTCTGTAAGCAAGACCGGAGCGGCAGAGAAACGGGATTGCATCCCGCGGTGACCGGGCCTCATTTTCTCGTGCAGGAGAAGACCAGCTTCGGCGAGCTGATCTACTGCCGGCACGATGGCAGAGCGTCGGTAGGTATCGCGGTAATACCTTTGTCCGTGGGTATAGAAATTCCTGTCGCGTGAATAGGAGATACAACGGCCGCCGGCGGCTAGGGCTTCGCTGATGATTTGCTTCTTTGCCCGCTCAGCAAGGGGACGAAGTTTCGGCAGCCCGAGAAACCCGAAGGCATCCCATTCAATCGGCTTCCAGTTGAGCGTCAGTGGCCGGTCCCGATTGCCTTCCAGGAGTGCTTGCCGAACTCGTGGATGCAGCGGAACGTCATCAAACAGGCCACCGCTCATGCCGCCCTGCGCAGGGATGCCGGCAGCGGACCGGGATCGCCGGCCACCTTGCTCTCCATGATGATCAACCCTTGCAACAGAAGCCGTGGTGAAAATTCTCGACCGGCTGCTTGAGCTTGGTTCGGCAGTGTGTGTTGCGGCAGAAATGCCTGGCGGTGACGTTCATGGGCGTCCCCACCACAAGCTATGGCCGGGTCGCGACTCCCTAAACGCGAGAAAGGTTATCTTGCGCGCAAAGTGATAGATCACGCGCGTCACGCAACAACTGCGCTGCTGGTCGTGCTGAGAATTTGGTTTATCGGCCGCTGCGGCCGTTTGTGACTGGGCCGAAAATACGTTTGTGCTCAATGAGCGCGCATAGTGCCGTTTGTTGCCGTAACCCGTTGAACGGTCTGTAAGTGCGCACTTCTGTCGGGACCGCCAGGCGTATCAATGAGTTACCCTCTATCTCCTATCCTGTGTGGCACTCCTCTGGCACCCCTTCTCCTGGGGAAAAGCGGGCAGGGGAGTGATAGAGGAGGGCTGGGCCATCCGAGAAAATCCCCGCTTTTCAGCGGGGCTGAGAACATGTTGCGGATCACTATAAGAATACCCACACGATGATCGATATGGCCAGAAGCATGTAGGCGCCGCATGGCGTCATTTGCATGCGGTGGTCTCAAGATCTTGGGGTATTGGCTTAGGTGGGTTTGGTGAAGCGCACTTGCCCAAGTGATGGAAGTTCGCGGTCCATCATCAGCAATGAGATGATGAAGACCACACCGGTCATCAAGCGCATGCTCAGTACTCACTTGCGAGCATGATGGTGAGTACGCGAGTGGTTTCCTGCGGATTCCACGGCTCGTTCGATCCCATGCTATCGCCTTGTTCGAATGAGAGGTGATCATAGAGATCGATCTTCCAAAAGAATTTCTGACTGCCGATGTCGAACGATCCGAAGTCGTGCTCGCCTCAAGGATTATTGTCCTTGGTGAAGTTTTGAATTCACGCACGCGCCTGAGCACTTCTGCTCGCACGTCGTCCGAAAGCGCAGCTAGTCCGCTGATGATGTTGACTAGGCCGCCGACGAAACTTTCTCTGAATTGGTCATTGAGAATTCGGGCGGTGGTCCGGCTTCTTCCGAAACAACGGTCATCGTCATCTCCCTTGGTGCGGCCTCGGTCTTCGGGCCGCATGGGAGAGGTGTCGGGTGGTCGGGGTGATTATATGCGTAAGCTCTTGAAAAACCGAATGGATCGGCTGTCCAAATTGTCGCATAATGAAGGTGTCATCTTACGGAGCACGTAATCTTGGGGGGTGCTCATGTTCGGAATGCTCGACTATCGAGCCTATAAGCTGTTTTGGCTTGTAGGATTTCCCTTGCGGGTAGTTAGTCGGCTCTCGTTTTTTGCGATCCTTGCGGTCGCAATTCTGATTGCGCTTCAGACAAGCTACGTGCCTGTTGTGAAGATGGGCATCGCCTATGGCGCGATGGAAGGAATATTGTTGGGTTTCATTATTGTCTGGTGGCTTCTGATAGTATGGCCGATTGATAAGGCCTTCTTTTGGGTCGTTGATGTGGTGCCTTCTCGTGGGGAAGATACGCACGAAGCGAGGGAGATCGCACGTCGCGGTCCGGTCATCTGGCTTTCGAAAAAGCTGATGAATGATATTGAAAACTGGACGTTCGAGGACACTGAAGAATTTGTCAAATGTCTTAATTGGCGAAGCCGTCTGTTCTTTAAGGCGAGGGAGCGAGTATCAAAGCGAGTGAGAGTTTTGCAGGATGCGTACTATGAGACGGGAAAACAGCCGGCCGAACTGGGAGACGCCGAGGTAAAGAGGCTCCTGAAACCTCACAAGGATAATTGGTTAGAGACCGTCATTATGAGCCAGCAGGGTTGGAACGCAATCGTTGGTGCAACGATCATTATTTTTGTGATGATGTATCTGGCGCAACCACACTGACAGAACGGCGACTTTTCGATTTATCCAGGACGCTTCGCAGACGAGCCGCGGCCGCTTGCTCCGCTTTTTTGGCCTCCACTACATCTCGTCGCCGTGCTTCAACTAAGCAAAGCAGTAAAAACAAGTACGCGTTCCAGGGAAACACTTTCACGCGTCTCAATAACCGAATTATCGGAGTCGGTCAGTATCACATCTACCCGAAGTTCGGAATGGCATTCAGTAGATCCTGCTTGTCCTGATCGGTGAATTGATAGTTAAACTTGTGGGCGAAATTATTCCTGAGAGTATTGAGTGCAGTGAGAGCTGACAGAACGTCGGGTTCGAAAAGACCCATGGTGATCGCCAGACGAGCCTTCGTGAGAAAGTTTAGCCTATCCAGATCGATAGCATCCGCATTGTGAAGCCTCTCTGTGAGCATCGCATAGAGCAACGTCTCCGTATGGAGATGAGCACGAATGACAAGCTGAAGATTGTCGTCTGTTCGTAAGTTGACCGTAGGTTCGAAGGGTTTCTCGTTCACTTTGGCTCCAACGACGGATTTAGCGCGGTGATCATGTTGTGCTCTACGTGATTGAGAGGGCGTTGTATGAATTTAATGACGTACTGCTCGTACAATAAAGCAGCGACACGATTGACAACGCCGAAGTTTTCGTTTCGCATAGCGACTGCTTGCGTTTGAGCTTCAGAGTGAATGCGTAGCTGGTCATCGACAGTAAATTGAAAAGCAGATCCCTCATGAATTATCGCGTTTCGAAGATTGCTCAGTCTCTTTAAATGATCGAGGTCGGCTTTCGGTATCTGAATATCGGCATCCGTGATCTTGCGAAGAGCTTGAAATCGCGTACCAAAGTTTTCTCTCGAAAGAAATTTGGTTCTCCGGGCAATGTATTCATTGACGACCTCAGCGCGTGCCTTACCGAGCAAGATACTGACCTGCATTTGAGCCCTCCCGATCGCCTTTGCGGGTCGGGCTGCCAAGGCGTAGCTAGTCAGATTGTTCAGAAAGCTGTCGAAAACTGCAATGCGGTAAACGAGTTCGAGCTGGCGCGAAACGTTATTCACAAGGCCCAGATCAGGAGGTCGCAGGTGGGCGTTACTGGGCGGTCCATTCAAAAGCTCTCGGATTTTTTCTTGGTGCGGCACCATAAAGGCACGCACGCCTCCAAAAAGCGAGGCATGAAATGCAGCTCCAAGATAGGTGACTAGCAAAAGGAGAAGTGGGTCGCCGCCCGTATCAATCTGAACGAGCTTCCTGACGACGGTACTATCAAGTTGGTCGGCCATTCTATGCCGCTACTGTGGTTCATATGCATCGAATATAGCACCGTTAATTGTCCCACTCGGGTTAGAGTGGGACACTTAAGATTCACTTTTTGAGCCTTGCGATTGTAGTGTCCGCAGGTGGCATCGCACTCCTTTCGTATATTTTTCAACCTGCTTTAGCGTTTTGTTTCCGAGCACGGACATGATTTCGTGTGCAGTTGCCTCCGCGTCGCCTAATCGCGTTCCCAAATTGTAGTCTGCCGTTTTTTATGTGCTGTGGTCCAAGTCGAACAACATCCTCTCGTCGGGGCCCAGTATAGAGCATAAGTGCCATCGCCAATCTGGCTTTCGTGCGATGGGGTGGCGTTGCTCGAATTTTGCGATTTCTTCTTCCGAAACGGTGTGGTGCCCTCGTTCTACGTAGGCAGTCTTCTTTACTCCATGGTGGGATTGACCCGACTGAAGCGAGCTTTGTTCCTGTCCCACGCCCTTTACATTCACACGCATGGGACAAGATGCAGGCGTGGTGCTTATGTTCGGGTTTCTCGAGTTCTTTTAGGTCGCCGTCACAAAAACTGAATTGAAGAGGGCTGAATCTAAGGCACCCTATTTTTGTCGACGGAAGTCAAAAGAAGCGGAAAAACCGAAAAAACTCGGCGACGCTGTCCCAGCGCGAGGGGGTTCGAGGTTCCTGCGCAACGGCAGTAGTGGGTCGGCGGTTGGCTTGCTCTAGAACAGCAGGTCCAGAGCTGGGTTCCTGTGCAATGTCAGGTGGCGAGTTGCTTGCGGAGGTGCCCAATGTATCCGTAGCAGCCAATGCTCGATTGGCATCTTCATTTCCTGGTTCAATCGAAAGAGCCTGCTGAAAATCTCTCCTGGCCGCCTCTTTATTTCCCAACGCAACAAATGCATGCCCGCGACCTATGAACGGGGATGCAAGGCTCGGTTTCAGTTCTATTGATTTTGTATAAGCCCCAATTGCATCGTTGGCTCTTCCCAATCCCAGCAAGGAGTTTCCGAGATTTGAGTAGGCATAAGGAAACTTTGGATGAAGAGCTATAGAGGCATTGCAATCAGCTAAACCACGTTCGTATTGTTGTAGATCGTTGTATGCCCAACAGCGAGAATCAAGGGCAGTAGCAAGATCAACTCTTGAGCCAAACCCTTTCCCGTTGATTATCATTGAGCAGGCTACAAGCTTGTCAGCCGTTGCACCATAATGGCATTGCTTAAAAGACTCCTTAGGATCGAGCGCCATTGCACGCATTGGATCATCGGCGTCCCGATAGAATGCAGAAGGATTGATTGCAAGGAATCTTAAGGTACCTTGTCCATTCTTGTTGCTGGCAATCCAGACAAAACCAGCACCGCCCGTCAGTCGATAAAGAGGCAAGCCCTCCCGAGCCGAGCGCGTGTAGTTGCCGATGAAATCAACCGAGACACCACGTTTCACGCTTTTGTCGGCGGCTAGGATTATCCTACTCGCATTGTCCAATTCTTCCAAAGAAACGTTCCCCCAAAGAGCAATAATGCCCTCTGGAAGACCGGGCTTCGAGGGCATCTTTATTATTCTTGGCTCATGGCCAACCTTGCGAGAATAGCGAGCTATGTCATCGCTGACTTCATTATCATCCCAGAATGCCGGTTCCTGAAATCGGTTTATGTAATACGCAGTACCATCGCGCGCGTGCAGTATAGTGTACTTGGCTCTGTAAGAACCGCGGCCTTTTTTGTCCCGATCCGAGGTCTCATAATCACACCAAATAAACCCGTCGAATTGATCGCTGGGATTGCAATCATATTTTCGATATTCATTGCTGTTGAAAAGAATCCTTCCACCGAGGGCTAGTGCACCTACGGAATAAGGTGACTCGGATGTCGATGCAGAAGTCTGATCCTTCACTCTTATCGCTGTACAATCAATTAATTCGCTATACACCCAGCCAGTTAGCGAACGATCTTCTCTCGCCACATAAGCCCATTGTTTATTCTCTGACTGGCTAAGGACAGTGATTACCGTCCCATTGGATAACGAACCAATGACGGAACCATTCGGAGCTATTCTGACGTTGAGTGGCGGATTTGGATCAGAGACACGGCAAACGTCCCCGACGTTGCGTGGAGCTGCCGCCGCTTCAGTCGAGAGCAACGTCGCAGCCGCAATGAAGCTAAGAATACCAGCAAGCGAAAGTGTGAACCGAGAGCGCAGCGGCTTCATGGCACCAAGTCCTGCCAGAGCCACCCACCGATCTGTCCGCCCCTGCGCTTCATTCTATAACCAGCGTCGTGCTGGGAGCTAGGGATTTACTTCAATCCTCCAGATGCATAGCGGAGGTTGCAT
>JBKPOZ010000044.1:0-4778 GCA_046733355.1 Pseudomonadota bacterium
CCATCTGGCAGCCGGTGCTGGTACAAAGCAGCGACTTGACATTGAATTGCCCGGTGAGCGCGTCCCACAGATCCTGGCCGCCGCCGTACTGAATCCAGGCGAACAATTCGTCCGCGGTGAAGCCGAAGGGAATCGCTGCGAAGAAATGAAACGCGGGAGACTTCTTTTCGAAATAGCCTTCGTAGGTATGGTACATGTCGGCGACACCGGCACTGACCGCGTCGAAGGTTTCGAACGGGCGGACGAAGGTCCCGGCCAGAAAAACCTCGATTTTGATGCGCCCACCGGTCGCGGCCTCGACCGTCTGCGCGAAACGCATTGCGCTTGGATAAAAACCGGGCAGCCCTTCCGGCCAGCCGGTCACCATTTTGAGCTGGCGCCTTCCTTGCGCGATCGCGGGCGCGGGGAAGCTGAGCGCCGCACCAGTCGCCAGCGAGCCCGCGCCGGCCAGAATATCCCGCCGTCTCATGAGCGCCTCCCGTGCCGACTGCAAAGTTCAGGTGCCCCAGTGAGTTCGAGGACATTGATTGATCAAGCGAGCCTGCGGCTGTGCAGAATGGCGCCTTCCGCGATGTCGCTCCAATCTGCGATCAACGGGAACGACTTCTGATAGCTCGCGTAGATTTTTCGAGAAAGGTCGTGGCCGGAACCGGCCTCGGCGACCACGTCGTTGCTGATGCGGTAGAATTCCTTCAGCACGGAGTCGTCGAACTTCAGGATCTTGACGCTCCCTTCGTCGCGCAGTCTGCGCAGCCACAGCGCATTGTTGAAGTTGAACTCCGCGAGCGCGCGCGCGTATTCGGCCGCGGTCGCGTCTTCGATGAGCCCGCGGTCGCTCGTGTCGAAGCTTTCCCACAACCGTTTGTTGATGCCGAGCGTAATACCGGTACCCGGCTCGTGGAAGCCGGGATAGTAGTAGTAGAGGGCGACCGTGTGCAGGCCCAAGGCCGTGTCGAGCCACGGACCGACCCATTCGGTGGCATCGATGGCACCGGACTTGAATGCTTGCACGATTTCACCGCCCGGCGTGGTCACGACGATCGCGCCCATGCGGCGAAGAACCTCCGCGCCGAGACCTGGCATCCGGTAGCGCAGCCCCTTGAACGCCTCCGGCGACGCGATCTCGCGGGTGAACCAGCCCCCCATCTGGCAACCGGTGTTGAGACAGAGCAGCGGTTTGACATTGAACTGGCTGCTGAGCGCGTCCCACAGCTCTTGACCGCCGCCGTACTGCACCCACGCAAACAATTCCGCCGCCGTGAAGCCAAAGGGAATCGCCGCGAAGAAATTGAACGCCGGTGACTTCTTTTCCCAATAGTACTCGGTCGAGTGATACATATCGGCGACGCCGGCGGCGACCGCGTCGAAGGTTTCGAACGGGCGAACGAGCGTGCCGGCCGGGAACACCTGGATGTTGATGCGGCCGTCGCTCGCAGTGGCGACGCGCTGCGCCAAACGTTCCGCGCTGGACTGAAGTCCCGGCGAGCCTTCGGGCCAGTCGGTCACCAGCTTGAGCTGTCGTCTTCCCTGCGCGATCGCGGGCGCCGGGAAGCTCAGCGCCGCGCCGGTGGCCAGCGACCCTGCGCCGGTTAGAATGTCCCGCCGCCTCATGGCTGCTGCTTTTCTCCCGGTAACGAAAAGGTGGGATGTGGCGCGACACACGCGAGCACACGCCTGAGTTTCAACACGTTAGCAACGCGGCCAAACCTCTGCTAGGGTTAAGTTCGTTCAGAGGAGCCGAGGTGCCGGGTTGGGCCGCTATGCATTAGCAGCAAAAATCGGGGCCGTTCCCGCGGGTGGGCGCTGGAATCCTGGAGTTCGTGCGCGGCTGCTGCTCGCCTTCTTCGGCATCAGCGGATTCGCCGTGCTGGCCGCGGTGGCGGGCATCTACGCGTTTCGCCAGGTCGGCGATCGTCTGGAGATGATCGATGCTCGCGTGCCGCAGGTCGTCAGCTCAATGGAAATCTCGCGCGCGGCCGACCGATTGATCGCCTCCGCTCCGACCCTGCTCGCTGCCACCACAACCAAGGAATACGATGAAGTATCGAACCGGATGCGGCCGGAGGTCGACCGCCTCATCGTCGGCTTGACGGATGTCGGACGTGGCCCCGGCGCGGCAGGCCAGGCGGCGATTGCGATCCAGCGGCTGGCGGCTTCGTTTCGGTCCAACCTGTTAGAACTGGAAAATCTGGTGGGGTTGCGACTCAAGACCAGGGAGCGCCTCGCCGGACTTTTGCAGGCGGTGTTCCAGGTTAACGACGAGACGCAGCGGCTGTTTGCGCCATGGCTTCAAGTCATGGAAATGCAAATCAACCGCTCGCTCGACGAGGCACGCAAGCAAAGTGCCGGGCCCGGTGCGCAGGCCGGGCGCGATCTTGCCGCATCGATCGTTCTCGACCGCTCGGCGCAGTCCGCGCAGCGTGGCTTCTCTGCCGTTGTCGACCAGCTGGTGCAGACCGCGACCATCGGCGAAAAGCCGCGCTTGCCGGTGATCGGCTTCCAGCTGCGTCGGGCCCTCGATGATCTCGATGCGAAAGCGAAAGATCTCGATCCGAAACTGCGTGCGATTTTCGTTGAGCAGTTAGCGCGCGTTCGCGCCCTGGCGATTGGGCCGGATGCCACACTCGTGCTGCGCGGCCAGGAGCTCGATCAAATCGGCAATGCGGAAAGGCTGATTGCGGAAAACGCCGATTTGTCCGTGCGCCTCACGGGGGCCGTCGATCGCCTGGTGTCGGAGGCCGCGACCGAAGTCGATTCCTCGACCCGAGGAGCCGTCGCGGTTCAGAGGCTCAGTGCGCGCATCCTGCTGTCGTTCGCTGTCTTGAGCCTGATCGGGTCGATTTTGATCGTGTGGCTTTACGTCGGCCGCAATGTCATCGGCCGGCTGATGCGTCTGAGCAATGGGATGCTCGCCATCGCCGGCGGCGGTCGTCACAAGCCGATCGAGATTTCCGGCAGCGACGAGATTGCCGAAATGGGCCGGGTGGTCGAAATCCTCCGCAAGAACACGTTGGAACGCGACGAGCTTTTAATACACAAGGCGCAGGCCGCCGACCGGCTCGAGCAGCAGGTGAAGGAGCGAACCGCCGAGCTGGCCCAATCGGTCGACGAATTGCACGCGCTCGGCGACGTGACCCAGGCGGTCAATTCGAGCATCGACGTGGAGACCGTGCTGGCGACGATCGTCGCCAAGGCGGTCCAGCTTTCCGGCACCCAGGCCGGTTCAATCTACGTGTTCGACGATGCGGTCCAGGAATTCCGGCTGCGCGCGACCTACGGGATGGACGACAAGCTCATCGCCGAGATCAAGGATCGTCACATGCACATCGGCGATACCGCGATCGGCATTGCGGCGGCGCGACGCATGCCGATTCAGATTGCGGATGTGCAAAGCGATCCGTCGTCGCCCGTGCTCGACGTCATCGTCCGCGCCGGCTTCCGCGCCTGGCTGACCGTGCCCCTGCTGGGCACTGATCGAGTGGTCGGCGCCCTGGTGATCCGCCGCAAGGCACCGGGCGAATTCCCCAAACACATCGTCGATTTGCTGCAGACCTTCGCCGCCCAATCCGTGCTGGCGATCCAAAATGCCAATCTCTTCGCGGAAGTGGCGGAGAAGAGCCAGCAGCTGAGGATGGCCAGCGAGCACAAGTCGCAATTCCTCGCCAGCATGAGCCACGAGTTGCGCACGCCGCTCAACGCCATCATCGGTTTGACCGAGATGATGGTCACCCATGCCCCGAGGTTCGGCACCGACAAGGCGCAGGAGCCGCTGCAGCGCGTCCATCGCGCCGGCACGCACCTGCTCGGCCTCATTAATCAGGTGCTCGACCTATCGAAGATCGAGGCAGGGAAGCTCGAGCTCAATCCACAGAGTGTGGAGTTGACGCCGCTGGTCGAGGAGGTTGTTGGTACAGCGCGTCAGCTGGCCGAGCAGAATAACAATCGCTTAGCCATCGAAGCGCACGAGAACCTCGGCTCCCTCACCGTGGACCCGATGCGGCTGCGGCAGATTCTGCTCAATCTACTGAGCAATGCCTGCAAGTTCACTAAGGAGGGCGAGGTCACGTTGCGGGCGCGCAAGCTGGCCAACGGCGGCAATTGGATTGAGTTTGCGGTGGCCGACACCGGCATCGGCATGACGCCAGAGCAGCAGGCCAAACTGTTCGCGGAGTTCACCCAGGCCGATGCCACGACCGCGCAGCGCTTTGGGGGCACTGGGCTTGGTCTTGCCATCGCCCGTAAGCTGGCCCGCCTGATGGGGGGCGACGTGACCGTGGCGAGCGAGCCGGACAAAGGCTCGGTGTTTACGGTGCGCCTGCCGCGCGGAGCGACGTTCTGATCCCGAAACTTGCGACCGATCAAGCAAGACTGCGGCTCTTAAGAAAAGCGTGTTCCGCGATATCGCTCCATTGCTTGATCGTCGGTGCGGAGCCGCTGATAGCTAGCATAAATTTTTCTTCAGAGCTCATCGCCAGAGCCGCGAACCGAGGCCTCATCACTCGAGCGGGATCGATGTCCCAATGAAAAGACAGGCTTCTCTCGGTTGCGTCGGATCAACCGACTGTGCCATCACGCGTCATTACTCTCTCGCAAGCTCCAGCGCCGGCGGCGGCGGATTAAGCCGCCACAGCCCGGGGCCGGTATTCTCTCTCGCGCAGCATCACCGCCCAGGCGATCCGCGCTGTCTTGTTGGCCAGCGCCACGGCGACGACCAGCGGCGGCCGCCTCTGGCGCAGCCGGATCACCCATGGATCGGCTTTGGTCGCCTTCGATCGCAG
>JBKPOZ010000045.1:0-35450 GCA_046733355.1 Pseudomonadota bacterium
ATTGAAGCAGTCATTGCCGGGTTAGGCCGCGCCTCGGACGGAGGGCTGGTCGTATCGCCAGACGTCTTCAACTTCGCCCATCCCGCATCGATCATTTCGCTAACGACACATAGTAAGGTACCCGCAATTTTCCACTTGCGCAGATAAGGCCGGTTATCGCGCACCCCGGTCATCGACGGATGCAGCGACATGTCCGTAGCTGGCACAACTCGGCCGGAACGAATTCAAGCGAGATGGGCCTGCTTACCGGGGCCAGGCAGACGGGGACAATTAGCGGTCATTTAGACGCGTTTTGACCCGCTGCGGTCGTAAGCCAAGTCCAAATGTCGCAGTGCACAGTCTTTTGACAGGTCGCAAGGTGTAGAATCAAGCTTGAGGACGACAGAGTGCATTTGCATGAGATGAGGCGTCGCGAGATTGTTGCGCTCCTTGGTAGCGCGGCAGCGTGGCCGCTTGCGGCGCGCGCGCAGCAGCCGACAATGCCGGTGATCGGATATCTCGGAGCCGGTTGGCCCGAGGCCAGCACCAATCTCGTGGCCTCATTTCGTAAGGGGTTGAGCGAAGTCGGCTACGTTGAAGGTCGGAACGTGGCGATCGAATTCCGATGGGCGCACAATGAAAATGAGCGGCTCCCCGACTATGCAGCCGATTTGGAGCGTCGTGGTGTGCAGGTGATTGTCACACAAATTACCACGCTCGCGGCATCTGCTGCAAAGGCCGCAACCACGTCGACCCCGGTCGTCTTCGGCATCGGCTCCGATCCGGTCAGAGCCGGCCTTGTCGCCAGCTTCAATCGGCCGGGCGGCAACGTCACTGGTGTCACCACGATGAGTATCGAGCTTTTGCCAAAGCGGCTTGGGCTCTTGCAGGAGTTATTGCCGAACGCCACACGGTTTGCCGTACTGGTCAACCCCACCAACCCGTTTGGTGCTGAACACGCGACCGCCGACGCGCGCGCGGCAGCTGCCGCCATCGGACGGCAAGTCGAAGTAGTCGGGGCAAGTTCCAGTGGCGAAATTGACGCGGTCTTTGCAGCCCTCGCACACAATCGGGCCGAAGCAATCGCGCTCACGCCTGATGGCCTATTCGACGACCGTCGCGTGCAACTCGCCACGCTTGCGGCGCGGCATCAACTCCCCGCAGTCCATTGGAAGCGCGAATTTGTCGAAGTGGGTGGCTTGATGAGCTACGGATCGAACGTTGCGGACGTGTTTCGCCAAACCGGCAACTATGCTGGCCGAATCCTCAACGGCGAGAAGCCAGCCGATCTGCCCGTGCTGCGGGCAACCAAGTTCGAATTCGTGATCAACTCGCAAACGGCTAAAGTAATTGGCATCGAGGTCCCACCTTCGCTGCTGGCCCGCGCCGACGAGGTGATCGAATAGAGGGTTGCTTTGCTGCGATTGCTCGGGTCTGGAATTGGCACATCGCTGACGAGTGGCTCGCGAGGGGGATGTCCGCAGCTGATCAGAGCTAACTCGCCCTATTCCGCCAAAGAAAAGCGGGCGCAACCGCGAGACCCGCTATTGAGGCTCGGCCGGCGATTTTAATACGCGCCCCAATAGGGCGGCACGCGGTAGTAGTTGTGTATCTCGATTTCGCGGCTGCGATCGCCCCAGTCGAATTCCTCGCCCGCAGCCGTTGCAGGCGCGTTGCGCAATTCCTCGTCGCTGAGCTCGACGCGGTAGGCGCCGAGACCCGTGTCATAGCTAAGCCGCGCCCATGGAATGGGCGCATGTTTTTGTCCCATTCCGAGAAAGCCTCCGAAACTGAGCACCGCATAGGCCACATTGCCGCTGAGCTTGTCGATCATGAGTCGCTCAATGGTGCCGATCTTCTCGCCATTGGAGCGGCGCACCGGCGTGCCCTCGACTCGGTCGCTCGCAATCAGTGTATGCGCAGGGAGCGTTTCGGTGTCGCTTTGCAATCCTTCGGACGGCATGATTGCCTCCATCAGTCGTGTTCGAAAGAACGCGTTCGGCGGTTCCCATGTTCCCGGTGATGGGCTGCGAAAGCTTGGATAGCGAGGAGAATCTGTGGGTGTTCGCCTATGGCTCGCTGATGTGGCGGCCGGGGTTCGCATTCCTCGAGCGTGTCGAGGCGCGACTGATTGGCGCCCATCGCGCGCTGTGTGTGTATTCGTTCGTGCATCGCGGCACGCCCGAGCGGCCCGGCCTCGTGCTTGGGCTTGACCACGGCGGCGCCTGCCGCGGTATCGCCTACCTGGTGAGTGCTGCCGATCGCGCGAGTACCATCGCCTATCTGCGAGGGCGCGAGCAGGTCACGGCCGTTTATCGCGAGACCCTGCGACCGATCTGGGTAAACGGCGACCCGGTGCGCCGCGTCACCGCGCTCTGCTACCTTGTCGATCGCGAGCACCGCCAATATGCCGGCCGCCTTTCATTGGACGAACAACTGCACCACGTGCGCCAGGGCCATGGGCGCTCGGGCGCGAACCGCGACTACGTGATCGCTACCGTCGCTGCTCTCGAGAAACTCGGCTATCGCGAGACGGAACTGCATTTGCTGGCGCAAAAACTCGCGGGGACGCACGAAGCCCGCACACATTCAGATAAAGCTGTCCGGCTCTAGCCGCGTATTGCCGCCTTGATGGTTTCGAGGTCGCCGCCCGCACGCGCCGCGGCAATGATCTTTGCTTCGCGTGCCGCGAGCGCATCCAGGGCGGATTTCATCACATCGATGCTGTTCACGGGGACCACGATCGCGCCGTGCCGGTCGGCATGGATCAGATCGCCGCTCGAAACCGCCATGCCGTGCACGTTCACATGGATACCGAATTCCACGACCTGCACATAGGCGTGTGACGGCCCAATCGATCCCGCCAGCATCTGAAAACCCGGCGCGATTGCCGGAATGTCCCGCACCGAGCCGTTGGTCACGACACCGAGGCAGCCGAGAGCCTTGTGTACGTTCGACTGCACCTCGCCCCAGAACGCGCCATAGCCCGCATGTTCGCCGTCCAGGTCTTCCATCACCATGATGCTGGGCTGCGGCTCCGATGCCACGTAATCCAGATAGTTGAGCCTTTTTTCCATGTAGCCCGCGTGGCCAAGCGGCACGGCGTCTTTTGCCTTGAACGTGGCTGTTTTGGCGAAGCCCACCATGGGCGGCAGCTCCGGAAAGGCGCAATGCAGATGTCTGACCGTATAGCCATGGCCACGCCGCTCCGGGATGACGATCTCGACGAGATTGCAGACCGTGGGCGTGTCTATGGAGCGCAGGAATTCCAGTTGGCCATGGCTCGGCGCCGGCATTGCTTCCTCCAGAGATCAGACGTCAGATGTCAGAGATCAGATGCCAGAGAGCAGAGGGCCTATCTGACCTCCGGCATCTGACATCTGTCATCTATCAGGGTCCTGGCACGAGCCAATGTCTCTCCCGAGGAGCAGCCCGCGTCAATGACTGGCCAGTCAAGTCGGCCCAGATCATAGTTCTCCTGCTGCCGCGCGATCGTCGCATCCGCATCGGAAGCATCGCGCGCGCGGTGAGCGATGCGCGATAGCCTGGTCGCAAGGTCGGTGTGCAGAAAAATGCCTTGCATGGGGACGCCCAGCACGCCCGCGGACGCTTCGAGCAGCGCACGCTCATCAGGTTTGGCAAAGACCGCATCCACAAGGACGGAATGACCCGCGGCAATGGCCCGGCGCGCCTTGTCGGCGAGCACGGCAAAGACACGCAAGCTCACCTCGGGCGCATAGGCTTCGGGAAGAAGTCGCTCGTGCTCTGCTCTGCCGAACAGCGCCTTGCGCTCCGCGTCCGAGCGGAGCACCACGGCACCCGGCGCGGCGCCGATCTCAGGCGCGAGCGCGTGTGTCAGCACGGATTTGCCGGTGCCGGAAAGTCCCCCAATGGCGAGCAGCCTTGGTGGTGAAGGTTTCAGAAAACGGCGCGCCCAGCCGAAATAGGCGCGCGCGCTGTCCGCAATCGCTTCGTCTGGCAGGTCGTGCCCGCGCCGCAACCGCTCGACGGTCACTTTCGCCCGGATTGCCGCACGCATGGACAAATAGAGCGGAAGGAGTGCAAGGGCATCGAGATCAGCGATCCGCACGCTCTCAGCGAGATAGCGGTTGAAAACCGTGTTGGCTGGGACGGTAAGGCCCCGCTCCCACAGGTCCATGAGCAGGAAGGCGAAATCGTACACGAGATCGCCGGATGCGATCAGCGCGCTGAATTCGATGGCATCGAAGAGCACCGGGCGGCCGCCGAGCAGGACGACGTTGCCGAGATGAAGATCGCCGTGAATGCGGCGAATGAGCCCGCGCTCGCCGCGCTCGATCAGGAGCTCCCGATTGCGGCCGTAAGCGAGGCGGCTCGCCTGCGCGAGCGCTTCAGCCTCGGCCGGCGCAAACAGGTCAGGCGAAGCCGCAAATGCGTTCGCATGCTCGTCGATATAGGCGCGCAACGCCTCAATCCACGCCGCCGGGTCGGCCGCCGGATACTTCGCCTGCGCGGCCACCACCGCACGCGCGAGCGCCTCGGCTAGATCGGCATCAATCTTCCCGGCCCGCGCGAGATGATCGAGCGTGGCGTGCTCGTCGAAGCGATCCATCTCGACTGCCCATTCCACGACCATGCCCGCCCCATCGAGGGCAAGTTTTCCGTCGCGCGCGCGCGTGATGGCAACGAGCCGGCGATAAAGCTCCGGCGCAAACCGCTTGTTGATCGCAAGTTCCGCTTCGCATGCCTGCTTGCGCTTCTGGAGGCTCGAATAGTCGAGAAAAGGAAAGCGCACGGCGCGTTTGACCTTCAGTGCGCGGGCGCCGGCAAGGAACACGCTGGCCGCGTGGGTATCGATGCGCTTGACTTTTTGGCCGCCGTGCGTTGCCCGATCGGCAAGGAACGCAAAGACCTGCTCCTGGCCCGACGTTTGGTCCTGCTCCATGGCCTGCATTCGGCCGGCCAGTGCCGGGCTTGACCCGGCAATCCTTCTTCTTCGAAAAGAGAAGGACCGGCGGTTGATGTGATTGTGATGCTCAGCGTCTCAGGAGGCTTCTCATGACCCAGTTGCCGCATGTGCTCAAGCGCATTCGGCTCAATCTCGCGCGCTCGAAGGAATTCCCGTTGGGCTCGGACCAGCACGGCTATGAGTTCGTGGCTCCGCTCGACGCGAGCGGGCATATCGATGTGGATTTGTGGCGCAAACATCGCGAACACTGCCGGGTGCGACGCTTCTGGGAGGGCCATGATGACGAGATCGGCCGTCTCGTGCACAAACCCGGTGGTACCGAGCACGCGCGCTGGGTATTCGATTATGACGGAGGCCCGGAGGAGGACGAAGAGGCCGGCTATCGATTCGGTGACCACGTCTTTCGTCCGGGCGAATATGTCTCGATCCGCGGGGAAGACGCGGGATTGCACACGTTTATGGTGGTTTCGGTTGAACCGGCGACATGAAGGTTCCGGGCCTGACGCCCGTGATCTACCGGCAAACGGAAAACGTGACCCGCAAGCTCGCCGCCCGACGGCAGACGATACTTGCCGCTGCCGTTGACGTCGCCTCCGAGAACGGCATTGCAGCGGTACAGATAGTGCCTGTCGCGGAGCGCGCCGGCATCGCGGCAGGCACGGTCTACCGCTATTTCCCTTCCAAAAGCGAGCTTGTTGCCGCAGTAGCGGACGCCGTCACGGACCAGGAAATGGTCGCGCTGCAAGCGGCAGTGACACGGGCGCCGGGACCGCTGTCGGCGCTGGCCGGAACCATTGCGACGTTCGCAACGCGCGCAATTGCGCGGCCGCGACTGGTTTTTGCGTTAATTGCCGAGCCCACCGAGCCCGCACTCGATGCCGCTCGCGCCCGCTTTCGCGGCGCCATTGTGGCTGAGCTGACCGCGCTGATCGCGCGCACGCTGGATGGGGGATACCTGCGCAATCAGGATCCAAAGCTCGTTGCGCCTGCTCTCGTGGGTGCGCTGATCGATGGCCTTGTCGGTCCGCTGGCGCTCCGGCCGCAGGACGCGGTCATGGCGCGTGGCCACGTTCAGCAGCTCACATTGTTCGCGCTGCGCGGGCTTGGACTCCCCGATTCACGTGCACGCGGACTGGTTGTGCAGACGGCGCTCGATCACATCCTTCCATAGAGCGAGCATACCGTTACCGCCGTGGCGGATTTTGCTCAGCCGACAGAATGTGGGTCACTGCAGTGTCGCCTTGGCGATCCACTCCATCACGGCGTGGAGCGCGGCCTCGCGGCCACTGGCTGCGCGACGACTCGATTCAAACACCGCAAGCTGTGCATCGGCGGAGGTGCCAAGACTCACGATCGTGCGGCAGCGCTCGATTTCCAGGTTACAGCCGAGTGCCTCGACATCGGTGCAAGTCTGCTCCAGAGCGCGCTCGAGCATCTGTGCAACGCTTAGCGCGCCGTCCACCGTTACGAATGTGCCGTGGATTCCATAGCGCTGCGCGCGCCATTTGTTCTCGACGACGAGGGCGCGCCCGACCGCGTCGAGATCGGCATTGCGTTGCGGATTCAGGAACAGATGGCGGGCGAGCGTGCGATAGAGCGCCGCAATTGCAAGCGAATCCTCGAGCAGCGTGCAGCTGTCAGGTATGCGCAGCTCGAGGGTCGGATTGATCAGAGAAGGCCGCATCGCCCACCAGATAAAGCTCGAATCCTCGATGACGCCAGCGCGCACCAGCGCGCCCACATAGGCATCGAACTCGTCGCGCGTGCGGAACAGCTCGGGTATGCCGCTGCGCGGCAGCTCGTCATAGCCGGCGAGCCGATATCCCTTCAGGCCCGTGCGCCAGCCCTGCCAGAACGGCGAGGAGGTGGAAAGCGCGAGCAAGAGCGGCAGGTAAGGCAGCATGCGATACATCACGTCGACGCGTCGATCCGCATCGGGCAGCTCGACATGAACGTGCAGTCCGCAGAACATGTCGCGTTGTCCGATCATCTGCAGATCATGCATGACCACGTCGTAACGCTCGCTCCGGGTCTGCTGCGCGCGTCGCCATAATGCGGTCGGGTGGGTGCCCGCGGCGAGGATGGCCAGCCCGTGCCGGGATGCAACCGCGGCGACAGTCTGGCGCAATTCGCGCAGCTCCGTGCGCGCGGTGACGAAGTCGGGGTAGGGCGGCGAGATAACCTCGACCTGAGGCGAAAGAAACTCCTGGGAAATCCGACCGGCTGTTGCTGCCTTGGCGTCCGCGAAGAATGCCTTCGGCACCTCGTCGGCAATGAGCTTCGTCGACGCGTCGACGAGGAAATATTCTTCCTCGATGCCGAAGGCGAAGTCTGCGCCCATGGTCAGTGCGACATCAATACCGGTATGGTCATGGATGCGAGAATCCCCCGGGTCATGCCGCCCAATATGAACTCGCGGAAACGGGAGTGACCGTAGCCGCCCATGACTATGAGATCGGCGCCGGCATCCGCGGCGTAGGACAGGACCACGCTGTCGATGCCGATATCGCCTTTGACTAGGCGCTTGATGGTCGCAGAAATCCCGTGCCGGCCCAGATGTTCCGCCATATGGGCGCCTGTTGCCTGTCCTTTCTTACGCTCCTCTTCGACCGTGACGACCTCTACCGCCTTCGCGCGCTCGAGAAGCGGCATGGCATCGCCGATCGCGCGCGCGGCGGTGCGGCTGCCGTCCCAGCATACGAGCACCCGCTCGAGGGAGAGCTTGTTGCGCTGGATGTAGGGCACGACGATGAGCGGGCGGCCGGACTCGAACAAAGCTGCCTCGATAATCAGCTCCTCGGCGGCGCCCTGCTCGCGCTGCACCTGCCCCACGACCGCGAGATCGAAACGGCGTGCGAGTGCCGCAAAGGCCGTGGCCGCCCCGCCCACGCTCGCCTCCACTGTGCGCGTCGAAACCGGGGCGCCGGCGGAACGCGCCTTCTCCTCAAAGCGCTGGACTGCGGAACGTGCGGCCCGGCTGTATTCGTCGCGCTGCGCCTCGATCAATTGGACCGGCACACCGCCGAGCCCCCCGTCCGGAATGACCGGATCGTAGACGAACGCAACACCGACAAGGTGGGCGCCGAATGTCTGAGCGATCGAAAGCGCGAAGTCGGCGGCAAAGTCCTGCTCTGCGGACGACCGCAAATTGACGATGATGTCTTTCACCACCCCTGACCCTCCTTGCCTCTGTTCCGCTCATTACTCCCTCCGGCGCGGGCTGCGGCTCATTTCTTCTGCCCATCGCGGCCGAACTGCTTGAGAAATGTCCAGACGTCCACGATCTCCTTCTCGTTCTTCAGCCCCACAAAGCTCATTTTCGTGCCCGGCATAGCCTGCATGGGCGCGCGGATGTACGGCGGAAACGTCTCTTCGTTCCACACAATGCCCGAAGACTTGTTCGCTTCCGAATAGTTGTAGCCTTCGAAAGTGCCAGCTTTGCGTCCATCCACGCCGTTGAGCGGAGGCCCGAGCTTCGTCTTTGCTTCCGGGCCAACGTCATGGCAAGGCAGGCAGATGCGCCTGAACACGTGCTCGCCCGCGGCGACGTCCTGCGCCCAAGCGGCGTGCGCCCACATGGCCGATACAACGAGAACACCCATCAGAGCTCGCATGTTCTTCTCTCGTTGACAGCGTTTGGGCCTATTCACGAGACTAGCAGCATTTGTTGTGGCACCATACGTGTGCGACTGAAATGCATTCCGGCAATACCGTTCAGGCTGGAAACGTGCAGTGACGCTGCAATTGCCTCCACTTGACCAAACCGTGCTGGCGCGGCGCAGTGAGATCGTTGAAGCGCTGCGCGCGATCGTGCCGGGCGAAGGGGTCATTGCCAGCAATCGGGAGATGCGGGCGTACGAGTCGGACGGACTCACCGCCTATCGGCAGCTGCCCATGCTCGTCGTGCTGCCGGACACCACTGCACAGGTGAGCCAGATCCTCAAATACTGTTACGAGCAAGGCATCAAGGTGGTGCCGCGCGGGGCGGGCACATCGCTCTCGGGCGGGGCTTTGCCCCTGGGAGACGGGGTGTTGCTCGGTCTCGCCAAATTCAACCGCATCCGCGAGATCGATTTCGAGAACCGGGTGGCCGTTGTCGAGCCCGGTGTGACCAATCTTGCCGTCAGCCAGGCTGTCGAGCATGCGGGTTTCTATTATGCCCCGGACCCGTCCTCCCAGATCGCCTGCACGATCGGCGGCAATGTCGCGGAAAACTCCGGCGGCGTGCATTGCCTCAAATACGGCATGACGACCAACAACCTGCTCGGATGCGAGCTCGTGCTCATCGACGGACAGATCGTGCGCCTCGGCGGCAAGCATCTCGATCCGGGCGGCTATGACATTCTCGGCATTGTGACCGGCTCGGAAGGCCTTCTTGGCGTGGTCACCGAGATCACGGTGCGCCTTCTTAAAAAGCCGGAAACTGCGCGCGCGGTGCTGCTCGGCTTTGCCACCGCAGAGGATGCGGGAGAATGCGTGAGCAGGATTATCGGCGCAGGCATCATTCCAGCCGGCATGGAGATGATGGACAAGCCGGCCATCTACGCCGTCGAGGAATTTGTGCATGCAGGCTACCCGCTCGACGTCGAGGCATTGCTCATTGTCGAGGTCGACGGCCCACATGCCGAAGTGGATCATCTGATTGAGCGCATCGAGGCCATTGCCAGATCCTGCCGGTCGGTTGTGTCCCGCACATCCACCTCGGAGGCCGAGCGGCTCCTATTCTGGGCCGGCCGAAAAGCGGCTTTCCCGGCAGTCGGCCGCATATCCCCCGATTACTACTGCATGGACGGCACCATTCCGCGCGCGAGACTTCCGCAGGTGCTCGCCCGGATGCGCGAGCTGTCCCAGCAGTATGGCCTTGGCATTGCCAACGTGTTTCATGCCGGCGACGGCAATCTGCATCCGCTCATCATGTATGACGCGAACAAGCCCGGTGAGCTTGAGCGCACCGAGGCTTTCGGTGCCGAAATCCTGAAACTGTGCGTCGAAGTCGGGGGCGTGCTCACGGGCGAGCATGGCGTCGGTGTCGAGAAGCGCGATCTCATGCCGGCCATGTTCACCGAGGTCGATTTGGCCCAGCAGCAGCGGCTCAAATGCGCGTTCGATGCCAAGGGCCTGCTCAATCCCGGGAAGGTTTTTCCGACGCTGCATCGCTGCGCGGAGCTGGGCCGCATGCATGTGCACGCCGGGCGGGTCGCATTCCCCCATCTCGAGCGATTCTGATCGGCTGGCGTGAGGCATGCCGGACAGCGTGAAACCCCCTGACGCCAAGGGCGTCGAGGAGGTGGTGCAGTGGGCACTGGCCGAGGAAAAAACACTGGAAATCGCGGGCGGCGGCTCAAAACGTGCCATCGGCCGGCCGACGCAGGTTGACCTCACGCTTGAGCTCTCGGCGCTTTGCGGCGTGACGCTGTACGAGCCGGAAGAGCTCGTGCTCTCGGCACGTGCGGGCACGCCGCTCGCGCAAATCGAGGCGCTGGTCGCGTCGAACAACCAGCAGCTCGCCTTCGAGCCCATGCATTGCGGAAAGATTCTGGGTGATTCCGATGCGCACGCGACCATCGGCGGCGCCGTCGCTTCCAATTTGTCCGGACCCCGCCGTGTTACGGCGGGCGCCGCGCGCGATCATTTCCTGGGCTTTAGCGCCATCTCCGGCCGGGGCGAAACGTTCAAGTCCGGTGGACGGGTGGTGAAGAACGTTACCGGCTACGATCTTTGCAAGCTCATGGCGGGCTCCTGGGGCACGCTGGCGGTGATGACGGATGTCACTCTCAAGACGCTGCCCAAACCCGAGGCCGAAGCCACTGTACTCGTCCGGGGATTACAGCCGGAGGCCGCAATCAGGGTGATGGCAAGCGCGATGAATTCCGGCTGTGACGTCTCGGCCGCAGCGCATGTGCCACAACATATCGTCGGCTCCGTGCCTGTTGCGGACGCTTCCCACGCCGCTGCCTCGATCACTGCGCTGCGCGTCGAAGGCTTTGTGCCGTCGGTTGCCCATCGCCGGGCCATGCTCGAACAGCTTGCAAGCCCCCTCGGAGAGCTCTCTTTGCTGAGCACGGAAACTTCGCCCAGCTTCTGGCGCGCCGTGCGGGACGCAACACCATTTGCGGCGGAGCCAACCGCAACTGAGCGCCCGCTGTGGCGCATTTCTGTCGCCGCCAGCCGGGGCGCTGAACTCGCGGGGCGCATCAGCGCTGCGGCGCAGACGCAGATGCTGTTCGATTGGGCCGGCGGACTCATCTGGGTGGCGTTTGCTCCGTGCGAGGATGCCGGTGCTGGCATCGTCGCGAGCGCGGTCGCCGCCATGGGCGGCCACGCCACGCTGGTGCGGGCCCCCGACGCAATACGCGCCAAGGTCGATGTCTTCTGGCGCGGTGAGCCTGCGCTGGCCGCGCTGACGAAACGCGTGAAGGCGAGTTTCGACCCCAAAGGCGTGCTTAATCCTGGACGCATGTGGGCCGGGGTGTAATCACGCGGACAGCGCGCTTATCTGCCTTTCGTTAGACTATGCAGACCTCCTTCAGCCTCGCCCAGCTTGCCGATCCCAACATCGCGGAGGCGGACCGCATTCTGCGCAGCTGTGTGCATTGCGGCTTCTGCACGGCGACGTGCCCGACCTACGTGCTGCTCGGCGACGAGCTCGATTCGCCACGTGGGCGGATTTACCTGATGAAGGGAATGCTGGAGCAGGACGCGCCGGCGACTGCCGATGTCGTCAAGCATATCGACCGGTGCCTTTCCTGCCTGTCCTGCATGACCACCTGCCCGTCGGGGGTGCACTACATGCACCTCGTGGACTATGCGCGGGCTCGCATTGAATCGAGCTATCGCCGGCCGTTTCTCGATCGTCTCTTGCGCGCCGCTCTGGCGCGTGTGCTGCCCAATAACCGGCTGCTGCGCTGGGCGATCGGCACTGCGCGGCTGTTCCGGCGCTCGGCCCCTCTCTTTGCGCGAGCGGGGCTTGCTCCCATCGCTGCCCTGCTCCGCCTCGCTCCGGAGCAGCTTCCGGCGGCCCCGCACCACGCCCGCCGCAAAGTGTTCGCAGCCGCTGGCCCGCGCCGCGGACGCGTCGCCCTGCTGACGGGCTGTGTGGCCCCGGTCCTCGCACCCGAGATCTCGGAGGCGGCCATTTGCATTCTCAATCGCAACGGCATCGAGGTTGTGGTCGCCCATGAGGGGTGCTGTGGCTCGCTGGTCCACCACATGGGTCGGCAGGAGGAGGCCTTGCGCGCCGCACGCACCCAGATCGATGCCTGGTGGGCAGAGCTCGAAGGCGAGGGGCTCGATGCCATTCTGGTGACCGCGTCGGGCTGCGGCACAACCGTGAAGGACTATGGGTTCATGCTGCGGACGGATCCTGCCTATGCGGACAAAGCGGCGCACATCTCGGCCTTGGCACGGGATATCAGCGAATACCTGGCATGGCTGCCGCTGCTCTCGCCCTCACTGCGAAGCGGACTGGTGGTTGCCTATCACGCCGCATGCTCGCTCCAGCACGGACAAAAAATTGGGCGTGCACCAAAAGAATTACTTTCCAAGTTCGGATTCGTAGTGAAAGATGTGCCAGAGGGTCATCTGTGCTGCGGCTCGGCCGGGACATACAACATCCTTCAGCCGGAGCTTGCAGGGAGGTTGCGCGAACGCAAAGTCGCGAATATCGAAAAACTCAGCCCTGCTGTGATCGCGGCCGGCAATATCGGCTGCATCATCCAGATCGCAGGGGGTACGAGCATCCCGGTCGTTCATACTGTCGAGTTGGTCGACTGGGCGAACGGCGGGCCGGCGCCGAAGGCGCTGGCCGACAAGGAGGTCGCCGCCGCGACGCGCGAAAAAGTCGTGGCGATGTGACGGAAGTGATGGTTAATAGTATCGAGGTCTGACCGGCAACGATCGGGAGGCGATCATGGCTAAGAGAGCGAAGAAGTCGAAGAAGAAGGCAGGAACGACGCGCAAGAAGGGGCGCGGCGCAGCCAGGAAGAGCACGGCGAAGAAGAAGAGCGCCGCCCGCAAGAAATCCAGCACACGCAAATCCGCGCGCAAGCGCTCCACCCCGCGCTCCAGCGGAAGTTCCGGCCAGGGAATGGGCGGCATGGGTGGCGGTACCTTCGGCGGCATGCCCGGCATGGGCGGCATGTCTTCCGGCGGTGGCGGCTCGGAAGAAGGCACTTCTTAAGCAGAGATCATTTCCTGAGTGTCATGGCCGGGCTTGTCCCGGCCATCCGCCGCTTAAAGACGTGGATGCCCGCCCCAAAGGCGGCCACGACGCGTCTCGTTGCACCGCCCTAGCGCGTTCATCCGGCGCCACGCAGCGGTTTACAATGACGCATAGTCGATTGGTTTTGTCCGATCGAGCGTGCGGCGCGCTAGCGGCAGCGGATATTTGAGCCCGGTGGCACAGTTGAAAAGCACCGCCCGTTCATTGCGTCCAATGCGGCCATCTGCGAGCCCCTGCCTGAGCGCCGCATAGGTTGCCGCCGTCTCGGGGCAGAGCAGAAAACCCTCCTCGCGCGCGACCTCCTCGAGGGCCGAGCTGATTGCCGCATCCGGCACCGCGACGGCAAAGCCCTTGCTCTCGCGCACCGCGCGCAGGATGAGAAAATCACCGATCGCCTGGGGGACACGGATGCCCCACGCGATCGTCTGCGCATCTTCCCACCGTGCGGCATGCTCCTCGCCGCGCTCGTAGGCGCGCACCATGGGCGCGCAGCCCGCTGCCTGCACCGAGATCATCCGCGGGCGTTTCTTGCCGATGAAGCCGATCGCCTCGAGCTCCGCGAAGGCCTTCCACATGCCGATGAGACCAGTGCCGCCACCGGTCGGGTAGAGAATGACATCAGGGAGCGCCCACCCGAGCTGCTCCGCCAGCTCGAGGCCCATCGTCTTCTTGCCTTCGATCCGATACGGCTCCTTCAGGGTGGAAGCATCGAACCACCCGGTTTTCGCCTTTCCTTCCGCGACCAGCTTGCCGCAGTCGTCGATCAGGCCGTTCACGCGATAGACCGCAGCGCCTTGCGCGGCCATCTCGCTGACATTCACCTCCGGCGTGTCCTGCGGGCAAAAGATCGTGCTCCTGATACCCGCGCGGCTTGCATAGGCCGAGAGCGCAGCTCCCGCATTGCCGTTCGTTGGCATGGCCATGTGGCGAACGCCGAGTGCCTTGGCCATGGACACTGCCATGCACAGGCCGCGCGCCTTGAAGGATGCGGTAGGCAACCGGCCTTCGTCCTTTATGAGCAGCTCCGCAACGCCGAGCCTTTCCGCCAGTCGAGGCATCGCAACCACCGGGGTAAAGGACTCCCCGAGGCTGACGATGTTCTTCGTTTCCCGTACCGGCAGGAGCTCGCGGTAGCGCCAGAGATCGCGCGGGCGCTGCTGCAGCGCGTCCTTCGTGAGTGCCTTGCGTATGCCGGCAAGATCGTAGCGCACGAGCAGCGGCTTGCCGGCACGCGAGAGATTATGCAGCTCGTGTGCAGGATAGCGCTCACCCGTGGCCGAGCATTCGAGATGCGTGACAAAGGTGGCACGCTCGGTCGTCAGGTTCGCATCATCGCGCATTTGTCCTCACTCCACTGAAGTGGGCACGGCCGGTTCGCGCGTCCTGAACACGAAGAAATGGGACAGCGAGAAATTCACAATGAAGCTTGCGGCAATGGCGCAAATCTTCGCAACAATTTCGGAGATGAAATACGACAATACATACACCGTCATCGTGTTTGCGATCAGACCTGCGATTCCCGAGGCGACGAAACTGATGTACGATTTAAAGCGGAGTTGGCGTCCTGATTCCGCGGAAAACGTGATCAATGAATTGAGCACGTAGGAACCGCTGACCGCGATAGCCCAGGCCACGATATTGGCGGGAATGAGCGCGAGCTTTTCGGCGGCACCGCATTGGCAACCATCCGCGATTCGGTCAAAGTGGACCATAAAGTAGGGCGACCGGAACAGGTTTCGGGCCAGCAGGAAGACGCCGAAATCGACCAACGTGTTGAGCGCTCCAATCACGGCAAAACTCGCCGCCTTGACCGTGATGGCGCGCCGCTGCCAAGCCGCAGCGAGGCGGATTCTTAGGCGATGAAAGGGCGCAGAAAACATGCAATTGTCTAGATAAGGAGTCTTCGCAGCAGTGAGCTGAACGAAAGACAAGGAGAAGCCATCCCAACTAGGACGCTTTCGAAAGCCCCGCCTCCTTCAGAATTCCGTTTGCTGTGAATCTCGATTTCAGCTTTCGATCGACTGTTAGGTGTGCACGAGTGTGCTGATTCCAACATGATCAAAAAAATTTCCGGTGGCGTAGCGCATGAGCTACCGGCAGACTTGCGCAAAGCTTTATTGTCTGATCCTAAAGCTTTGGCAGCTTGGGAAGATATCACGCCGCTTTCCCGCAACGAATGGATTTGCTGGACTATCTCCGTTAAAACTCCAGAGAAGAGGAAGGAACATATCGGCAGGGTCGTCTCGGAACTTAAGGAAGGGATGCGCCGCCCATGCTGTTGGTATGGCTGCACTCATCGGACCGACAAGGCGCTGAGCCGTTCGCAAAAATTCGTGCTCAGTAGAAGAGCTGGAAAATGATTCATGCCGCATGGTGCGGGCATCCCGCGAGCTTGTAAGCTATTATGTCCCACAATTTTGTCGAGGTTCGCGCGAGACCAGAAGGCAGATGGCAGGGGATGCGCTCAGCACAGCCGGTGGCGGGCGGACGCAAGCCGGTCTTTCAATCGTCGTGCCGCTGTTCAACGAGGCAAAGAATCTCGCCGCGCTGCACGAGCGCATCGTCGAGGTTACGCGCCGGCTGAGGGCCGCGCGCGGGGTGCCGATCGAAGTTGTCTATGTGGACGACGGCAGCAGCGACGGCACGCTGGCCCAGGCCCGCGCGCTTCCGCCGAACGGTCTCGACATTCAGGTGATCGCGCTCTCGCGCAATTTCGGAAAAGAGGCAGCGCTGCTGGCAGGCCTGCAGCATGCACGACTTGGCGGCGTGGTGTTCATGGATGGCGACGGCCAGCATCCACCGGCCCTCATCGAGAAGCTCGCCGCCTACTGGCTCGATCACGGGTACGACGTGATCTACACCGCGAAGGCCCACCGCGAGCGCGAGCCGTGGTTGCGCAGGTTCGGAGTGAAATGGTTTTACCTGCTGATCAACTGGGGAGCGCGCCAGAAAATCCCGGAGGATGCCGGCGACTTCCGTCTGCTGTCCCCGCGCGCCGCCGAGGCGCTGCGCCAATTCCCCGAGCGCAACCGCTTCTTCAAAGGCCTGGCGAGCTGGATCGGCTTCAGGCAGATCAGGGTCGATTACGATCCCGCCGACCGCATTTTTGGGCGAACCAGCTGGAATCTTTATTCGCTGGTCGGGCTCTCCATTGAAGGCCTGACCTCGTTCTCGGTCGCGCCGCTGCGGCTTGCAAGCCTGCTCGGCCTCTTATTAGCCGGCGCTGCCTTCGTGTTCGGCGTGCAGATTCTGATCGAAACCGTGTTCTACGGCCAGTCGGTGCCCGGCTATCCTTCCATTGTCATCGGTCTCATGGTGCTCGGCGGCGTGCAGCTGATCATGATAGGGATTATGGGGGAATACATCGGTAAAATTCTTTCTGAGATAAAAGGGCGGCCGGTTTACTTCGTGGCCGAGCACACTATCAAGCCAGCCGAGTTCCTGGCAACGGACGTGCCGCCTTCGCGGTCGGCGGCGCAATAGCGTACGGACGCCCTTTCGAAGGTGCACTTGGCTTCATTAGATACGAGCAATCGATCAGCGGACAAAGAGCCGCGCCGCATCTGGCTGTGCGCGGACGATTACGGAATGTCCGCTTTGATCAACACCGCCATTCGCGACCTGGTGGTGCGCGGACGCATCAACGCCACCTCGGCGCTCGTGGGTGGGCCGGCAATGCAGCGCTCGGAAGCCGTCTTGCTCAAGCTGCTCAATTCGGCGGCGCCGCGGGTGGCGATCGGGCTCCACGTTGCGCTCACTGCGCCCCTGCGCCCGCTGAGCAAGGGTTTCGTTCCCACCCGCGACAATGCCTTTCTGCCGCTTCGCGACACCATGCGACACGCGCTGATGCGCCGCTTCGATCCAGCCGCGCTGCGCATGGAAATCATGCGACAGATGCAGGCGTTTTCCGACCTGTTCGGCCGCGCACCCGACTTCGTGGACGGCCATCATCATGTGCAGCTGCTGCCGCAAGTAAGCGAAGCGGTATTGGACGTGGTGAGGGAAAGCGCGCCAGGCGCTTGGTTGCGCCAATGCGGGCGGGCCGTGCCCCTCGCGGCGCGCTTCTCGGATCGCAAGGCGCTGCTGCTCGATGCGCTCAGCGTTCCTTTTCGGCGACGCGCTACCAAATCCGGATTGCGCACCAACCCCGCCTTCGCGGGCACTTATGATTTCAAACCCGACACTGATTACGCAGCCGTGTTCCGGCGTTTCCTGCACAGGCTGCCAGACGGCGGATTGGTCATGTGCCATCCTGGATTTGCCGATCTCGATCTGCAGCGGCTCGATCGTCTCACCACGCTGCGCGAGCGCGAACATGCTTTCTTCGCCGGTGATGCGTTCTCCGCCTTGCTCCAGCGTCACGGCGTCACCCTGGCCCAGCCGAACGGCCGCGTGATTTAATCCTGCAGCCTCCTTCTGCCCGGGCGTGGCGGTGCATAAATGGGGGCTGCCGCAATCCCCTCAGACAGGAGGCAAGCCATGAGTCCGGAGGAACGCAGCCTCGTGACCGAGCTGTTTGACCGTCTCGCCACATTGGAGGACGCGCAACGCGATCCGCAGGCTGAGCGGTTGATCAAGGACGGGCTGCGTCAGGCACCGAACGCGCCCTATGCGCTGGTGCAGACGGTGCTCGTGCAGGACGAGGCGCTCAAGCGCGCCGATGCGCGCATCCGCGAGCTGGAAGGCGCCGGGCAAAAGCGCGAGGAGGATACGAGCTTTCTGGGCACCATGCGCGACACGCTCTTTGGTGGTGAGAAACGCGGCTCCGTGCCGACCGTGCGCCCCGCCGCCACCGAGCATGGCATGTCGCCTGCGTGGCGCACCGGCGCACAGCCGACTGCGCCGCTCACTGCACCTGCAGCTCCTCCGCTGGGCTCCGGCGGCTCATTTCTTGGTACCGCAGCGGCCGCCGCAGCCGGCGTCATCGGCGGCTCGCTGCTCCTCGACGGCATTCGCTCCATGATGGGCCATCCGGGTGGAGCGCACGCCGCCTTCGACTCCGGCGCCGGTGGGTCGCTGCCCTGGAGCGGCGGCGCTACGGATAGCGAGCTCGCTCACCAGGCCGGTATCGACGATATAGGCCGCACGACGGGCGCGGGTGATAGCGTCAGCCAATATGGCCTTCTGGGCGACGATAGCGAAACCGTCGCCGACGACGATGAGCTCAGTGATTTCGATGATGTCGGCTCGGGCGATGATGGTCTCACCGATGTGTGAGGAAACACGCTCACAGCACCACAACCTTGGTGCCGACCTTGACGCGCTCGTAGAGGTCGATCACGTCCTCATTGCGCATGCGAATGCATCCCGACGAGACTTGGGTGCCGATGGTCCACGGCTCGTTCGAGCCCTGGATGCGGTAGAGCGTCGAGCCTAGATACATCGCGCGCGCGCCTAACGGATTCTCGGGCCCGCCGTTCATATGTCGGGGCAGGTCGGGCCGCCGGCGGAGCATCTCGTCCGGGGGCGTCCAGTCCGGCCACTCGCGTTTTTGCGAGATGCGATGCACCCCCGACCAGGTGAAACCGGGTCGGCCAACACCGATGCCGTAGCGAATCGCGCGAGCCGCGCCCTGCACCAGATAGAGCATACGGTCCTGTGTGTTGATGATGACGGTGCCCGGCTCTTCGGGCCATTGGTATGGCACGACTTGGCGCACATAGCGCGGATCCATGACGTATTGGCCGGGCTGATTGGGAGCCTCGATCACACCCGGTCCGAGATCGGTCGGATAAGGCGGGTAGCGGTCGTAGCGCGGGGCGTTTCCTCTGGAGCCGCCTCCGCTGAACAGAAACTCCAAAAAACCCCCGCCGTAGTTTCCGTGCATGCCGGTCTGGCGCACCGAAGCGGGCTGCGGCGGCTGGTAGACGACCAGCGGACCGGCATCAGCACCCGCCAACATGGCTAACAGCAAAGCAGAAGACGCAAGGACAACACGCGACATGATTCACTCTACTGCACGGACTGATACTTCGGAGGCGCGAATCCGGCCCCTGATTGAGTGCAGTAAAGTGGAGGAACGGGATGGGAATGGTAAACATCGACGCCGCAATTTTAAGGATGTTCGCAAGCAAGGCTTCGTTCATCACGTTATGGTTTCCGCGCAGTAAATCGCGCGCGCTTTTGGTTAAGCACGTGTGCATGCGGCGCGGCTCGTGCCCTTGCCAGGAAAGCGCGAGCCAGCCCATGAGCCAAGCGCAGGCGGCAGTTAACGCTTGCATTCATGTTCCTGTTATGTTCTACTAGCCGGAGCCCCATGCAGCGACAAGGGAGCACCAGCCCTTGACACTGTACAGTACAAACGTACAATGCGGTCAGCATCGAAAACTGTGGGTTGAGGCGGCGGCTTGGGCCGCCCATTTTATTTCAGCCCTCAATGAATGCAGTTTGCTTCGCTTCCATGCCCAACTTCCGCAGTCGAGTGCAAGCCAAGTTCTGCCGTCGAATCAAAGGCCTAGCTTGATATTGCTTGATATTCTGGCCCCCCTTTCTGGTTTTCGGTCGAGTTATCAAAGGGATCGCTGGGGGCGGCTTGTATTTTTGTTGTTATTTACAAGCCGCAGCTGAACTGCACCCCTGTACTGCACCCCGGGGCTGAGACACGAAAGCTGGCCAGTACGAGCACGCCGAAGCACGGGCTAGGCCAAGCAAAGCCCTAGGATCACTCACGCCCTCTTCCGGGATCTCGCTCCGCGCGATCCGGCTACACAAGACGAATGAGAATCCCAGATCGCCTCGCTGTCGTCCTGGTGCTGGGTGTGACCCAGACCCTCGCCTGGGCATCGAGCTATTATCTTCCCGCTATCCTGGCCGATCCGATCGCCCGCGATCTGCATATTCCCACGTCCTGGTTCTTCGGCGCATTCTCCGCCGCTCTTCTCGTGGCTGCCGTGCTGGGTCCGCGCATTGGAAGGACGATCGATGCGCTCGGGGGACGTTGGGTGCTTTCCGCCTCAAACGTGACATTGGCAGCGGGGCTTGGGCTCTTGGGTCTATCTTCGTCTTTTCTCATGCTCGGTCTGGCGTGGCTCCTGCTCGGCGTCGGGATGGGGCTCGGCCTCTATGATGCGGCATTCGCAACGCTCGGCCGCATCTATGGCCTCTCCGCCCGGCCGTCGATTACCGGCATCACTCTCATTGCCGGTCTTGCGAGCACGGTGGGTTGGCCGCTCAGCGCGTGGTGTTTAAGCCACTACGGCTGGCGAGAGACGTGCTTCGCCTGGGCGGTTGCGCATTTGCTGATAGGGCTGCCACTCAATCTCTTTTTCTTACCCAACACAAAGGTTGACGGCAGCGGAGCGGAGGAAGCAAAGCCACACATTGCCATGGACCGAGACATGTGGCTGCTGGCGACCGCATTCGCTCTCGCATGGATGGTGACCGGCGCGATGGCCGCGCACTTCCCGCGTCTCGTCGAGAGCGCGGGCGCCTCAGCGTCTGAGGCAATCGCAGCCGGCACCCTGATCGGCCCCGCACAAGTAGCGGGACGGCTTGTCGAAGCGCTCGCGTTCCGGCGGGCGCATCCGCTGGTCTCGGGACGCCTCGCCACGCTGACGCACCCATTGGGTGCGGCGATCGTGGGTATGCTTGGCGGTGGAGGCCTGGCAGCTTTTTTATTCGCTCTCCTGCACGGCTTTGGGAACGGAATTCTCACGATCGCCCGTGGCACGGTACCACTCGCGATATTTGGCTCAAAAAATTACGGCTATCGGCTTGGTCTATTGGGCGCGCCGGCGCGTATTGCACAGGCGATCGCGCCATTGCTGTTCGAATTGCTGATAGACCGCTGGGGCGCCGGCACACTCATTGTCTCAAGCGCGCTTAGCCTTGGTGCATTAGTGGCGCTCGCCCTCGTTCGCAGGAAACCGCACCTTAATTGAACCTGGTCACACCAGGCGCTTCGTCAGCACAGTACTCTTCACGCCGTGCCGGGCGAATTCACCGCTCGCGCGTATCTCCTGTGGCACATTATCCGCCGCGCACCTGACATAGCCGAGCCGCGCAAAAAAATTGCGCAAACAGGCGGTGATTACGTAGGCGACTTCGCATTTGAGTGCGCGCGCCTCGACTTCGAGCGCAGCCACAATAGCCGTCCCCATGCCGACTTTGCGCAGCGGCGGCAGCGTGACGACGGAGCGCAGCAGCACATCGCGCCCATGCAGCTCAATGCCGCCAAACCCCACGGGAATGTCTTCGACGGTTTCAAAACGCCAGAACAGAATGGCGGGGTTGCCGATATCCTCGACTCCCAGCCCCGATTTGACCAGCGCGGCCTTAAGCCCTTCGCGCTCCCACGGCGCCAGCGGGATCGCGAGCAGCCGCCGCGGCATGCTGCTCTAACTATTACGCTCGAGGCGCGCAGCGCACGAAAATGCCGGTGCCGTAACGCCCATCGACTTCCGGATCCACATATTTGAGCACCATCACGCGGCCATCGAATGAGAGGATCTCGCGATCCTGCGGTCCGGGGGTCTGTCCCGGTGGTCCGATATAGTCCCGGCCGGAAGGGCTGCCCTTGAGCCGAAGCTCCTGCAGCTGGGGTGAATCCGCGAGATACATCATCACGCCGCCGGTCGGCCCCTGCCCGATGACAAACGGCTGCTTGCACTGCCCCTTCGCGTTGGCCTCGGTGCGGGAGCGGTCCTCGGGCTTGTGGTAGGCTGCGTATCCCCAGCGGCCTACGATCTCGGATGGACGCACCTTGGCTGGAATCTCAGGCGGCGGAAGAGCGGCCGGCGTGGTGTCCATTTGCGGCGCGGGCGTCGTGCAGGCCGCCAAAGTGACCGCCGCAATCGCCAAACCCGCGCACCTGTGTCTTGCACTTCGCATTGAACGCTTACCCAAATTCCTGCCGTCGTCGCGGACAAGTGATCCCGGAGCGACAGTCCTCTTGCTTTCCGACGCGCGGGCAGCAAGGTCCTATGTCTGCCGACCAAAAATAGGTCCCGGGCAAGGCAGATATGAGGCAAACCGCATCGGTGTATGTTCCGCGCGAGATTCCGTCGGGTTTTTGCCGACGCGTCTTGGCCCTGGCGCTCACGCTCCTGCTTGTCGGCACGGGCGGAGCCAGTGCCGCGCCGCTCGCGGCATCCGAGACACCAGCTCGCACACTGCCGAAGAACATTGTTCCCATTCATTACCGGATCGAGCTTGCGCCCGACCTCGAGAGCAGCACCGTTGCAGGCAGGGCGTTGATCGATGTGGAAGTGCGAGAGCCCACGGCGCGTATTGTTCTCAACGCGCTCGACCTCACGCTGAACGCGGCACACGTCGAATCCCTCGAAGGCGCCGCCTCGATTGCGACGGATGCGGTCGCGCAAACGGCAACACTGACCTTTGCGCAGCCGCTCGCAGCGGGTCCGCAGCGGCTGCATCTTTCCTTTGCAACGCGTGTTTCTGAATTTCCCCCCGGCCTATTCACGATCAAATACGCAAATGCCGCCGGCGCGCAGCACATGCTTGCAAGCCGCGCCGATCTGGCCGGTGCGCGCCGTATTTTTCCGTGCTGGGACGAGCCTGCATTCAAGGCGAGGTTCGCGCTTTCGGTGCTTCTGCCGCGTTCCCATGTCGCAATCAGCAACATGCCCATCGCGCACGAGGAGCCGGTCACGCCTTCTCTCAAAATCGTGTCCTTTGCCCGCACTCCGCCGATGCCGACCTACGCATTTGCGCTCGTCGCCGGTGAGTTCGATCACTTGACGATACATACCGATGGCGTCGCGCTCAGTGCGGTAACCGTCAAGGGAAAACGCGAGCAGGCACGCTTTGCCTTGACCACTGCCGCCGAGCTGCTGCGCTATTTCAACGAATATCTCGGATTCAGATATCCGCTTCCCAAGCTCGATCTGATCGCAGTTCCTCCAGCAACGGAAGGCGCGATCGAGAGCTGGGGCGCTATTACGGCTTCGGAAACGGACTTGCTGTTCCACCGCGCCCGGGACTCCTCGGACGAGCGACGTGCCATTTTTTTCTTTCTTGCCAAGGCAATCGCGCGCCAATGGGTGGGCGATCTCGTCAGCATTGCTGCCGCCGAGCACATGTGGCTCAGGCAAAGCGTCGCCGGCTGGATGGCGCACGTAGCCGCGGAGCGCTTACATCGCCGCTGGTCCGTCGAGAGCTATATGCACGCGGCGAAGGAAGCCGCCATACAATCCGATGCGCGCACCACGTCCCGTGCGTTGCGGTACGCGCTGGTAAGCGACAACGACGACCAGAGCGCTCACGATAAGGGACGGGCGCTCATGTGGATGCTCGCACGCTATATCGGCGCCGATGCATTTCGCGCCGGCATGCGCACCTATGTCGCGCGCCATGCCTACGCGGCCGCGGCGCCGGCCGATCTATGGCAGGCGCTTGAGGACGCTTCCGGACGGCCGGTAAGCCACATTGCGCGGAGCTTCACTGTGCAAGCGGGCGTGCCCCTTATTACCGTGCAAACGCAGTGCGTCGGCGACACCCAGCGAGTGCGGCTGCGAGAGGGTCGATACACGGTGCATCAGCCCAACGCGCCGGCGCAATCCTGGCTCATTCCCGTCGAGATGGAACGCGCGCACGCGCGGCACTCGCCGGAATTGTTTCTCCTGCAGGACCAGAAGGAGATTTTGTTCGGCGCGTGCGGAGAACCGATCAAACTGAATGTCGGTGATTGGGGTTACTACCGCGCCGAATACGAAGGCGCCTTAGCATCCGGGCTGACGAAATCTCTTGCGCTTTTTGATACGGCGGATCGCCTGAACGCGCTGGACGATCTCTGGGCTTTGGTGGAATCATCGCGCGCGGACGCCTCGGTTTATCTCGACCTTACGATGGAGATGCTCGCAGATGACGAGCCGCCCGTCAGCGATCAGATCATCCGCACGTTTGCGCGGCTCAACGGCTTGGCGCGGCATCGGCCGGAGCGGGCGCAGCTACAACGCCACCTGCGCGGCGTCCTCGGGCCCGTGCTTGATCGCCTCGGGTGGTATGCCTCAGGCCGCGAGAATGAACCAGCGCGGCTGAAGCGGGCGCAGCTCATCCGCGCACTCGGCGAATTCAACGATCCGCAAGCAGCAATCGAAGCGCGACGGCTATTCACCGCGTTCACCGCCGAGGGATTGGATCCCGCCTTGCACGACGCCGTAACCTACGTCGTCGGGCTGCATGCCGATCGCGCCATCTACGACAGTCTGCTTGCGTTGGCGCGCGGGTCCGGGGATGCGCGCGAGCAGCTGCGTTACTACACGGCGGCAGCGAGCGCGCGTGACCCCGCGCTCGCGCGCGCTACGCTCGAATTGATCGGCAACAACAACGTGCCCGACTGGGTCAAGCCCAAGCTCCTCAATGCCGTCGCATGGGCAGGGGAGCAGCCCGAGTTCGTTTGGGAGTTCCTGCAAAACAATTTTGCGACTCTCGCCGCGCGCCTGGGCCCGTCGTTCGCGCAGGATTTCGTGCCGAACTTCATGCGCCATTTCAGCGATCGCGATCACGCGGAGGCCCTTGTCGCTTTCACTCGAGCGCACGGGAGTGCTGCGGCGCATGAAGCGACGAAGACCGCCTACGAGGCGATCATGGCAGACGCAGAATTAAAGGAGCGCCTGCTGCCTTCAATACAGGCGTGGATAAGTCGAACCCACTGGCTACACTGAGAAATGGGCACCGTTGCGCTGTTTCCAGACGGCCTTCAGCGCCTTGACAGACGAGGGTTCACCCCCTATTTGCGGGGCTTGGCACTCCCCTTTTGAGAGTGCTAACACCCCCATAACCCAATGGGTCCAACCAGCGCCGACTCCGCGAGGAAGAAATTCATGGCCAAGACCAAATTCCGTCCGCTGCACGATCGTGTCGTCGTCAAGCGCATCGAAGCCGAGGAGAAGTCCAAAGGCGGCATCATCATTCCCGACACCGCCAAGGAAAAGCCGTCACAGGGCGAAGTCGTCGCCGTGGGTCCCGGCGGCCGTGATGAGAGCGGCAAGCTCATCAAACCCGATCTGAAGGCCGGTGACCGCGTGCTCTTTGGCAAGTGGTCGGGCACGGAAGTGAAGCTCGACGGCGAGGAACTCCTCATCATGAAAGAGTCCGACGTCATGGGCGTCCTGGCCTGACCGGCCTGACCGGAGCTGATCCGAACGAATCTTCAAGCTGCACCGCGCCGAGCCGCGGCGAAGCGAAACTGCAAAGCAACGAATGGAGCAAACCGAATGGCTGCCAAGGATGTGAAATTTTCCGGCGACGCGCGCGAGAAGATGTTGCGAGGCGTCGACGTTCTCGCCAACGCCGTCAAGGTGACGCTCGGCCCAAAGGGCCGCAACGTCGTTCTCGACAAGAGCTTCGGCGCACCCCGCATCACCAAGGACGGGGTGACGGTGGCGAAGGAAATCGAGCTCGAGGACAAGTTCGAGAACATGGGCGCGCAGATGGTGCGCGAGGTCGCGCAAAAGACCAATGATCAGGCGGGCGACGGGACCACCACCGCGACCGTGCTGGCGCAGGCCATTGTGCGTGAGGGCGCAAAGTCGGTCGCTGCCGGCATGAACCCGATGGATCTCAAGCGCGGTATCGACATTGCGGTCTCCGCCGTGGTCAAGGACATCGAGCGGCGCGCCAAGAAGGTCGGCTCCTCGTCGGAAGTCGCCCAGGTCGGCACGCTTGCCGCAAACGGCGACAGCAACGTCGGCCGGATGATCGCCGAGGCCATGCAGAAGGTCGGCAACGAGGGCGTCATCACCGTGGAAGAGGCGAAGGCGCTCGTTACAGAAGTGGAGATCGTCGAGGGCATGCAGTTCGACCGCGGCTACATCTCGCCCTATTTCATCACCAACGCCGAAAAGATGGTGGCCGAGCTCGAAGACGCGTTCATTCTGCTGCATGAGAAGAAGCTCTCCGGCCTGCAGGCCATGCTCCCGCTGCTCGAATCTATCGTGCAGGCGGGCAAGCCGCTTCTCATTGTCGCCGAGGACGTGGAAGGCGAGGCGCTCGCCACGCTCGTGGTCAACAAGCTGCGCGGCGGACTGAAGGTCGCGGCCGTCAAAGCTCCCGGGTTCGGCGATCGCCGCAAAGCGATGCTCGAGGATATCGCGGTCCTTTCCGGCGGCCAGCTGATCTCCGAGGACCTCGGCATCAAGCTCGAGAACGTCACCACCGCGATGCTCGGTCGCGCAAAGCGCGTGGTCATCGAAAAAGAGAAGACGACCATCGTGGATGGCGCCGGCAAAAAGAAAGACATCGAGGCGCGTGTTCAGCAGATCAAGCAGCAGATCGACGAGACCACCTCCGACTACGATCGCGAGAAGCTGCAGGAGCGACTGGCGAAACTCGCCGGCGGTGTTGCGGTGATCCGGGTCGGTGGCGCCACCGAAATCGAGGTGAAGGAGAAGAAGGACCGCGTGGAGGATGCGCTCAACGCCACGCGCGCGGCGGTCGAGGAAGGCATCGTGCCGGGCGGCGGCGTTGCCCTCCTGCGTGCCAAAAAGGCAATCGGCAAGATCCACAATGAGAACGCGGACGTGCAGGCCGGCATCAATATCGTACTCAAGGCGGTTGAGGCGCCGCTGCGCCAGATCGCCGAGAACTCCGGCGTGGAAGGCTCGGTGGTGGTCGGCAAGGTGCTCGAGAACAAGTCGGAGACCTTCGGCTTCGATGCGCAGACCGAGCAGTATGTTGACCTGGTCGACAAGGGCATCATCGATCCCGCCAAGGTCGTCCGCGCCGCCCTGCAGGATGCGGCTTCGGTCGCGGGCCTCCTGGTGACCACGGAAGCCATGGTGGCGGAGCTGCCGAAGAAACCAACTCCCACTCCTCCCATGCCCGGCGGTGGCATGGATTACTAAAGCAACTTTGGAGGAAGCGCCCGGTAACGGGCAAACTCTCAAGAAGCGCGGTGCGAGCCGCGCTTCTTTTTTACCGGCGCCAGCATCTTGATGAGCGCCGTCGCCGTGCGTAGCAGGCGAGCGTCCTGCCCCGGGGCGCCGACGAGCTGCACCCCGATGGGCAGCCCGCCTTCACCTGCAAGCAACGGCAGGCACAGGGCGGGCAATCCCGTCAGCGTCCACAGGCTGCAGAAGACGGGATCGCCGGTCGAATGCAATCCTTTGGGCGCCACGCCCGCCGCCGCGGGAGTGAGGATCGCGTCGTAGCTATCGAAGATCTCGGTCAGTCCGCGTTGATAGCCTTCTGCGTCGCGCAGCGCGGCAAGGTAATCGACAGCCTTCGCCTCGCGGCCTTCCCGGATGATCTTGGCTAACGCTTCGCTTGGCTCGCCACGCGCGAGGAACGGCGCCAGATTATGCGCCATGTCGGTTGCCATAATGCGTCGATGGGCATTCCATGCCTGGGCGAACTTTTCCGGAAGATCGACAAGCCCTACCTGCGAGCCGATCCTTGCCGCGAGTTGCTCGAATGCCGCGCGGGTATCTGCATCCGCCTTCTGCCAGACCGGGGTGCGCACAAACGCAAACCGCGGCGGCAGCGCAGGCGGCTCGCATTGAATCGTCTCGAAGTCAGGCAGCGCAAACGGCCGCGTGTCGGGGTCTTCCGGATCTGGGCCGGCAATCACACCGAGTATGCGCGCGAGGTCGCCCAGTGAGCGCGCGAACGCGCCGACGTGGTCGAGCTTGCGTGAGAGCATCAGCACGCCAGCACGGGAAATGAGCCCGTGGCTCGGCTTCGTGGCGAACACGCCGCAGAAGGATGCTGGCCGTATGACCGATCCGTTGGTTTGCGAGCCGAGTGCGAGCGGAACCATATGCGCGGCCACCGCCGCTGCCGAGCCCGAGGAAGACCCACCAGGAGTGCGCGCCGGATCGTGCGGATTGCGGGTGGGTCCGGGGTGGTAATATGCGAATTCGGTTGTCACCGTCTTGCCGATGATCACCGCGCCGGCGGCGCGCAGCTTGGCGACTACTGTTGCGTCTCGCCCGGGGCGCCGGCCCGCCGCGAGCGGCGATCCCATTTCGGTCGGATAGTCCGCCGTATCAATGATGTCCTTGATGCCGACAGGGATCCCGTGCAGCGGCCCGAGCGGGTAACCCTGCGCGCGCCGCTCGTCGAGCGCGCGCGCCTGCGAGAGCGCATGCGCGCGATCGAGATGCACGAATGCGTTGATCTCGCCGTCGCGCGCCGCAATGCGGTCGAGGCAGGCGGCACAATAATCTTGCGCCGAGAACGCGCCTCGCGCGATTTCCGCGGCAGCCGCCGTCGCGCTCAGCTCAAGAAGAGCGGGCATCAACCGAAATAGGCACAAACGCCGTGGCCGGCATCCAGGACGCCGGAATGCACGGCATCCTGCATCTGGAATGCACGGACCACGGTGCCAGCCGCCAGCACATCTAGCTTCAGGCGCCCGCCGGTCATGTCGTTGACCTTCTTTGCGTAGTCCACGGCGCAGTCGTGGAAAATGTCCTTCATCGGCCAGTCGACTGGTAGTTCCATATGGTGGTCTGCGCTCGCGAAACCTGCGGCATGGCGATTGCCGCCGCGCCTACCAGGGCTGCGCCGCGCAGGAAACTGCGCCGCGTCGCCTTTGTCGTGCGCCTTGGCCTGCGTCTCATGGAGATGAGCCTTCCTGCCTGACCCGCCCGGGTTCGCATCGCCCGATCGGTCCTTATTCCGGGCACGCCGAGTTGCGAGGAACGCACGCCTGCGCATACGCCAGGAGGATCATTCCCGTGCCTGATTCGTGCTACGACCGCCAGCCCTTTGCGTTTGCTCTGCCCGGCAGTAGCGGGCCCTTTTCTCGCTTTCGCGGCTTCCGCACCGGTGAGCCCGGACAGGAGAGCTTCATGTCACGCCTTTTCAAATCGCTCGCAATCATCTGGAAATTGGCCCACCCCTATTTCTTTTCCAGCGACCGCAACGCGGGCCGCCTCCTGCTCGCAGCAGTGATCGTGATCGAGCTGTCGCTGGTCTCCATCAATGTCATGCTCAACCACTGGTACAACCGTTTCTACAATGCCCTGCAGGGTCGTGACTGGGACGCCTTTGTCAGCGAGCTGCTGCTGTTTTGTGTGCTGGCCGCGTTCTATATCGTATTCGCGGTCTATCAGCTCTATCTGAATCAATGGCTGCAAATCAGATGGCGCCGCTGGATGACCGGCCAGTATCTGGAGCACTGGCTTGTCGCGGCCAATCATTACCGCATGCAGCTCCTGGGAGACGCCGCGGACAACCCGGACCAGCGCATTGCCGAGGACATCAATCTTTTCATCGAGCGCACGCTCACGCTGAGTATCGGACTGCTCAGCGCCATCGTCACCTTGTGCTCGTTCGTGGCGATCCTTTGGACGCTCTCGGCCAGCGCACCGCTGCATCTGTTCGGCACGGCCTTCAGCATCCCCGGCTATCTGGTCTGGGCGGCGCTGCTTTACGCCATTGTCGGCACTACTTTGACCCACCTGGTCGGCTGGCCGCTCGTTTCCCTCAACTTTCGCCAACAGCGATTCGAGGCCGATTTCCGCTTCAATCTCGTGCGCGTGCGTGAAAATTCCGAGCAGATTGCCCTGCTGCACGGCGAGAGCGTCGAAACCGAGCGGTTGCTCGACCGGTTCCGCAGCATCGTCGAGAACTGGATGCGGATTATGACGCGGACGAAGAGCCTGACATTTCTCACCGCCAGCTATTCGCAGGTGTCGACGGTGTTTCCGTTCATCGTGACTAGCCCCGCCTATTTTGCCGGCGCGCTCCAGCTCGGCGGATTGATGCAAACCGCGACCGCCTTCAACAGCGTGCAGACTGCGCTCTCGTTCTTCGTCACTGCCTATCGGCAGCTCGCCGAGTGGCGCGCGGTTATTGCGCGGCTAGACGGTTTCAACAGCGCAGTAGCGGCCGGACGGAACGCGGCGGTGAACGAGCCGGTGATCGAGGTCGTGCCGCAGGAAAAGCCGCGCATCGAGCTTGACGATGTCCTGGTGCGCCTGCCCGACAATAAAGTGGTGGTCGCAGCGCGTGACGTACGGTTCCCGAGCGGGAGGAGCGTGCTGGTGACTGGGCCCTCGGGCTGCGGAAAATCAACGCTATTCCGCGCGATAGCGGGAATCTGGCCGTTTGGGCATGGGCGCATCAGCACCCCGCGCGGCGCAACCATAATGACGTTGCCGCAGCGGCCCTACTTTCCTGTCGGCACGCTTGCGCAGGCGATCGCCTACCCGGCCAAGCCGGAGAGCTTCGCGCCCGAGCGGCTCGCCGAAGTGCTCACGTGCGTGGGGCTGCCTGGCTTGGCCGGCAAGCTCGAAGACGAGGCGCACTGGAACCGAATGCTGTCGCTCGGTGAGCAACAGCGCCTCGGCATTGCGCGCGCCATCCTGCAGGCCCCCGACTATCTCCTTCTTGATGAGGCTACCGCCTCGCTCGATGAGCCGGCGGAAGCCGCCCTTTATGAATTGCTCGCCGAGCGGCTGCCGGAGACCACCATCGTCTCCATCGGTCATCGCTCGACCTTGGCGCCATTCCACCGCGACAATCTCGTCTTCGCGCGGGAAGGCGATCATTTTGCCGTGCGCGAGGCCGCGCTTTCTCCTGCACCGGCTTAGCGCCTACTTCGCGGGCGCGAGCGACTCCATTCCGCTGCTCCTGATCGCCGTGAAGCGCGGGCTGACGAAAGAATTCGATCAAGCGCCTGGCCTCTTGCATTTTGGTCGAGCCGGCCACCAACGTCCGTTCGTGCGCCGATCCGGTTTGCGGCGATCAGCTCATTGAGCCCCTCGCGGGAGAGGATCACCACGTCAGCGCAGACGCCGCAAGCAAGCTGCGCAGAGATGGTCTGCGGACCCCTTCCTTGGGAGGAACCTGATCCGATCGTGAGCTTGATGCCGGTCGTCCGTTCAAAGTCCGGCAACAGCTGCTCGTATGCGCCGGAAAACCCGCCCCGATATCAACTGCGCGGATGCGGCCATGGGCCAAATCGCAACGGGGTCAGGATCGCGAGTAACGTCTTGTTGCGTTCGCCGACAGAAGTGACAGGGTGTTCACGGTTGGAACTCGCCGTTTCAGTTCGCGGCCAGGTTACTTTCCAAAGTACCCATCATGCTTGTATAGGAGCCAGAACAAACGAACACGCGCGGAGACATCATGGACGCAAAGACCGACGAGAGCGCGGGCAAGTGCCCGGTGACGCATACCCCTTTTGCACGAAGGACGAACCGTGACTGGTGGCCGGACCAGCTGGACTTGTCAATGCTGCATCGCAATTCGCCGCTGTCTGATCCGATGGGTGAGGCGTTCGACTACGCCAGGGAGTTCAAGAGCCTCGACCTGAACGCGGTGATCAAAGACCTGCATGCGCTGATGACGGACTCGCAGGATTGGTGGCCCGCGGACTTTGGCCACTACGGCGGGCTGATGATCCGCATGGCTTGGCACGCTGCCGGCACGTACCGGATCGCCGATGGTCGCGGTGGCGCCGGCGCAGGCCAGCAGCGGTTCGCGCCGCTGAACAGCTGGCCTGACAACGCGAATCTCGACAAAGCGCGCCGACTCTTATGGCCGATCAAGCAAAAATACGGGCGGAAACTTTCCTGGGGCGACCTGATGATCCTTGCCGGCAACGTCGCTCTGGAGTCGATGGACTTCAAGACGTTCGGTTTCGGCGGCGGACGCGTCGATGTGTGGGAGCCCGAGGAACTCTACTGGGGTCCCGAGGGGACGTGGTTGGGGGACGAACGCTACAGCGGTGAGCGCCAGCTTCAGAACCCGCTCGCCGCGGTGCAAATGGGCCTGATCTACGTCAATCCGGAAGGGCCGAACGGCAAGCCGGATCCGGTCGCGGCGGCGCGGGACATCCGCGAAACGTTCTTCCGCATGGCAATGAACGACGAGGAAACCGTGGCCCTGATCGCCGGCGGCCATACCTTCGGCAAGACCCACGGCGCCGGCGATCCATCATTGATGGGCCCCCCTCCCGAAGGCGGAGCAATCGAGGATCAGGGGCTCGGATGGAAGAGCAGGCATGGTACGGGTGTCGGAGCCGACGCCATCACCGGTGGACCGGAGGTTACCTGGTCGCAGACTCCGACAAAGTGGAGCAACTACTACTTCGACAACCTCTTCAATAATGAGTGGGAGCTGACCAAAAGCCCGGCCGGCGCCTGGCAATGGAAGGCGAAAGGCGCGGCTCCTACGATCCCGGATGCCCACGACAAGTCAAAGAAGCACGTGCCGACCATGCTGACCACGGACCTGTCGCTGCGACTGGACCCGGCATACGAGAAGATCTCGCGCCGTTTCTACGAGCATCCGGAGCAGTTCGCGGATGCCTTTGCGCGCGCCTGGTTCAAGCTTACGCACCGCGACATGGGACCCATTCATCGCTATCTCGGGCCACTCGTGCCGAAGGAAATCCTGATCTGGCAAGACCCGGTCCCCGCGGTGAACCATCCATTGATCGCGGAGCAGGATATCGTCGCTCTGAAGGCGAAAATCCTCGCCTCGGGACTCTCTGTCGCGCAGCTCGTCGCCACCGCCTGGGCGTCGGCCTCGACTTTCCGCGGATCCGACAAGCGTGGCGGAGCGAACGGCGCGCGCATTCGCCTCGCGCCGCAGAAGGACTGGGACGCCAACCAGCCAAAGCAGCTAGCGACGGTGCTGCAGAAGCTTGAAGCGATCCAGAAGGATTTCAACGCCTCGGCCAGCGGCGGCAAGAAAGTCTCGCTCGCCGACCTCATCGTTCTCGGCGGCTGCGCAGCCGTCGAGCAGGCTGCCAAAAAGGCCGGCCACGACGTAAAGGTGCCCTTCACGCCTGGCCGGATGGACGCCTCCCAGGAGCAGACCGACGTCGACTCGTTCGCCCCGCTCGAGCCCGTGGCTGACGGCTTTCGCAATTATTACCGCAACGAGCACATCATGTTGCCGGAGGAGGCCCTGGTCGACAAGGCGCAACTGCTGACGCTGACGGCGCCGGAAATGACGGTGCTCGTTGGCGGTCTGCGCGTGCTCGGCGCAAACGCCGGGCAGTCGAAGCATGGCGTCCTCACGAAGCGCCCCGAGACGCTGACCAACGACTTCTTCGTCAACCTGCTCAGCATGAGCACGCAGTGGCAGCCGATGACCGGCTCTGACAATGTGTACGAGGGCCGCGACCGGAAGACCAAGGAGCTGAGGTGGACGGGCACCCGCGTCGACCTCATCTTCGGCTCGCACTCGCAGCTCCGCGCGTTGGCGGAGGTCTATGCGTGCGCGGACGCGAAGGAGAAGTTTGTCAGAGACTTCGTGGCGGCCTGGACAAAGGTGATGGACCTGGACCGCTTCGATCTGGCCCCCTAGCCCGTTGTGTTGATCCCCGGAGGGGGCGGTTTCAAACCCGCCCCTACCGATTCAAATCGTGGGACTCCAGGGCGCGGGCACGAGGCGATAACCGTCGCCTTCCTTTTCGATATGCCCCAGCCCCGGGAAGGGATAATGGAAACCCTGCACCATCAGCTTGTCGGCCACGAGCATGTCGTACACTTTGCGGCGGGTAGTCTCAGCCTGCTGAGCTATTTGATCGAAGAATGCGTGCCAACCAGGATGACGGACGAACAGCGCCGGATTGTTGGTCACGTCGGACTGCACGAACACCTTGCCTGAGCCGGAGGCGATCACAAAGGACGTATGACCGGGCGTGTGCCCCGGGGTGCTGATCGCCGTTACCCCAGGCGCTACCTCCTTGTCCCACTCATAGGTCCGCAGCCGTTTATTCACCTCGCCGGCAAAGACACGGCGATTGTTCTGAAACAGCTGTTCCATGCGGCCTTTGGGCGCGCGACTCATCTCGCCGTCATCCATCCAGAACTTGTGCTCGACGGCAGGAACGAGGATTTCCGCGTTCGGGAACGTGAGCCCGCCGTCGGCCCGCACCAGGCCGTCGACGTGATCCTGATGGTAATGAGAGATGATCACCGTATCTATTGCGCCTGCATCCATTCCGGCGGCGGCAAGATTCGTCGTCAGCTGGCCGGCCGCTCCCTTGCTCTCGGCAATCATCTTTTCGCCATAGCCCGTATCGATGAGCACGAGCTTGCCGCCCGTATTCACGACAATGGGCGCGAAATAGATCGTCATCTTGTCGCGGGGCATATAGGCGGCCTCGAGCGCCTTGTTCACCTCTTCCTTGCTCTGGTTGACGACGAAATTGTCCGGCAGCGGAAATGTGCGGGCACCTTCCGCTGCCACCGTCACCTCGATATCGCCGACCTTATAGCGATAGAAGCCGGGCGCTTGTTTTCCTGTGGCCGGAGCCGCAGCAACCGCCGGACGGGGATTTCCCAATGAGCCGAGCGCGACGGCTCCCAAGGCACCAGCGGCAGTAAATAGGGCGCGGCGATCAATGTCGGGCATGGACAGTTCCTCTTTGTGCTCTCTTACTGAATTGCAGATCTACATTTTAGCTCGACGGCTGCGCTCTGAAAACTGCCAACAGGCCCGACTCCGATGCATGTCAGCTCGTGTCGCGTGCCCTTTAAGCTAAACCCGGATTGAGCGCGGCGAAATCGGATGATCGTGGACGTCGCGCTACGTTGGGCTAATCCGCTGGTCCGAGCACCTGCATGAGCGGCAGGAGCTTGTCGTAGTGCTTTAGCACCAGCGCAATGTTTTCCTTGAACTGAACGGGCTTTACGTTCTTGAGCGCCGCCTCAAGCTGCGCCAGCTCCTCCTTCTTGGCCTCGTCCGAGATGGATTTATCCGCCTTAAGCGCCGCGATCTCCTCCCTGAGCCGCTCGGGTGGCTCAGTGAACGTCCGCGTCTGCTGGTCGATCCCGGACATGATGATCGCAATGTTCCTTGACACATCTTCATATTCGGCGAGGTTTGCAAAGCCGTTCTTTCTGGCGGCAGCCTCGCCCTGCGCTCGCACCTTTGGATCGGAGTTGTCCACATTGGCTCCATAGATGTTGGCCATCTCGTCGTCTGCCGCGATAAACCCGGCAATGTGCTGCTCGGTAAGCCTGATCTGGGTTACCTCCTGGGCAGTGACAGCGCCGCTGGTGGCCAGTGCGGGGCCAAGAACGACTGCAAGCAACGCGACGACAAGATTGCGGCGCGTCGAAAGACCTCCGTTTCGAATGAACGACATGCGACTGCATCTCACGTTGATCGCTTTGCACCCCGCTTGCAGCAAAACCGTCTCCCGATCAAGCTCTGAGCGCACCCGAAGCCTTTGCCACGTGTGTAGAAATGGCATCCATCAGGGCCGTTACCCTGCACGAACCGTTCCACAGTTGCTTATTCGATAACCGCGTCGGCACGCGCGAGCAACGCCGGCGGCAAGGTGAGCCCGAGCGCCTCCGCTGTCTTCAGGTTGATGACGAGCTCCAGCTTGGTCGGCGCTTGCACCGGCAAATCGGCCGCTCTCTCGCC
>JBKPOZ010000046.1:0-19021 GCA_046733355.1 Pseudomonadota bacterium
CCTTTGCGTGCACCGAGCCGACGGCCTCGACCCTTGATCGGCTGCGCGAGTTGGCGTGAAATCTTCGGCCAAGCGCATGCCGAAGGAGCCGGGCCATGGCCGAACAACGCCGGACGAAACTCAAGGAGAAGAGTCACCTTCCCAATCTGAAGCTCTGTGCCGAGAACGACCAAGCCGAGGCGGGCCCGCTCAGCCCGGTGCAGAACTTTTTGAAGCGCAGCGAGGAGGTGCGGCAACAGGACGAGCAGGACTTCTCGGCGTACATGCAGGAGAAGAGCGCGCAGCATGCAGCGCAGCGATCGGCGCCGGCCAGTGCGCCGCCCCGCTCTCGCGTCAACCGCCGAAACCTGTTGAAGCTGGTCGCCGGGACGGCAGCCGCCGCCGAGGGCGTCGCGCTCGGTTATCAGATGATGAGCGGCGACGACATACCGGCGCACGGCGTCATGCATAGCGGCGCCACCTCGGCGGAAACGAAGCAGCGGTACATCGAGCGCGAGCTGATCAGCCCGCTCGCCGATATGCGCGGGCGGCAGTTCGGAAACTGGGTCCTGCTGATGCCGACGAAGCTCGGCGGCGGCACCTATGCGGTGAACCTCAATACCGGCAGGACGCTCGCCTGGATCTCGTACTGGAACTACGGCGACTACAATCCCATCTCGCATCACCTCTGCGCCTTTCCCAGCGCGGACCCCACGCGGGGCTTCGAATGGATCAACAGCACGCAGGGGGGCAAGAACTCTCTGATCTACGGCATTCCCACCAACATCGAGACCCCGGCTGAGGGATTCAATATCTACCGCGTGCGCTTCGACGGCGCGCAGATGGAGCTGATGGAAAACGTATCGGAGACGACGGGGCTCGGCCTGGGCGTGCATGTCACGATCGATCCGAGGACGGCGGAACGCTACTTCGTCACGGACGGGCAAAAGGACATCGCCGCGTGCTTCGATCGCCGCAGCTCGCGGGTGATTGCGGCGCTCAAATACGACTGGGTGCCGAACGTGCGCAATCTGGCCGAGGGCTGGCAGAAGGGCGGCGTGCTCAGGATCTCGAGGATCCATCCCGACCCGAAGACCGGCCAGTACGATTATCGCGGCACCAAGGGACAGAAGATCGAATGGGAAATGGTGCCGATGGGCGAGCTGTTCGTCGAGGAGGGTACGATTCCGGGCGACGACGTCCACAGCCTCACCGGCGCCGACGGCACCATCTGGCATCCGAGCGGCCGCTGGGCATCGACCGTCGTGCGGCTCTGCGGCGGCCAGGTGATACTCGATGCGGACAGGAATTTCGAGCCGGTAGCCTTTCTCCAGTTCAACAAGGACGCGCCCAACCAGTACCCCGTCACCAGGATCGACGACGATCACTGGGAAGTGAAATTCGACCACATCTTCTCTCCCGGCCATGAGGTCGGCTTTTCTCCGGACGGGCGATTCCTGTGCATGATGAACAATCTGCGCGAGAACAACTGCTCCGTGTTCGATTCGAGCGATGCCGACCCGCGCAACTGGAGAAAAATCGCGCATATCGAAGATCCCCTATGGCGGGGGAAATATCCGAACCCGTTCCACATGGTCTTCTCGCTCGACAGCTCCAAGCTCTATCTCTCGATTCTGCATCCGGCGCCCGCCGCCAGCGGGGTGATGGTCGTCGATACAAGGACCTGGCAGATCAAGAAGGAAATCCAGGGCATCGGGCCGGACATGCAAACGCTGGCAATCACCTATGACGGCAAATACGTCGTCGGCGTGTTCAGCGGCTTTCAACGGCTGTCCAGCGGCATTGCCTTTATCGATGCGGAGAGCGACGAGCTTGTCGGCATATGGCCGAGCAATGGCGGGCACCATGACTGCGTCATCGTTCCCACGAAGCTCGAGCATATGAAGCACACCAGGTCGTGCACGCTTTAGGGCGGCTGCGCATGCGAGACGGCCGGTCATAGAGCCGCACTTATCTGCACCGGTCTCTATAATCGGCAGCATGAAAGGCGAGTTTTCCTTCCGCGTCATCGCGGCCGATGGCGCGGCGCGCTGCGGCGAGATGACGACCGCGCACGGCACCGTGGCCACGCCCGCGTTCATGCCGGTCGGCACGCAGGCGACCGTGAAGGGGCTTGCGCCGGACGCGGTGCGCGCAAGCGGCACCGACATCGTGCTTGCCAACACCTACCATCTGCTGCTGCGGCCGGGCGCCGAGCGCATTGCGAGGCTCGGCGGCCTGCACCGCTTCATGAACTGGTCGCGCGCCATACTCACCGATTCCGGCGGCTTCCAGGTCATGTCACTCGCGCCGCTGCGCAGCGTTTCCGGGAACGGCGTCACCTTTCGCTCGCACCTCGACGGCGCAATGGTCGAGCTCACGCCCGAGCGCGCCATCGAGGTGCAGCATCTCCTGGGGGCGGATATCGCCATGCAGCTCGACGAATGCGTGAAGCTTCCCGCACCGCGCGACCGGCTCGAACGCGCCATGCGGCTTTCGCTGGCCTGGGCGGAGCGCAGCAGGCGCGCATTCGAGAGCGTGCCGCGGGACGGCGCGCTGTTCGGCATCGTGCAGGGAGGCGCCGATCGGGCGCTGCGCCTCGAGAGCGCGCGATCACTCACGGCGATGAATTTTCATGGCTATGCCATAGGCGGGCTTGCGGTGGGCGAGCCGCAGGCGACCATGCTGCGGGTGCTGGAAGAAGTGATGCCCGAGCTACCGGCAAACCGGCCGCGCTATCTGATGGGCGTGGGCACGCCGCACGACATCGTCGAGGCGGTCGCGCGCGGCGTCGACATGTTCGACTGCGTGCTGCCCACGCGCAACGGGCGTCACGGGGTGGCGTTCACGCGCTGCGGCCGCATCAATTTGAAGAATGCGCGTCACGCCGAGGATGCGCGCCCGCTCGATGGGCAGAGCAGTTGCCCGGCCGCGCGCGACTATTCGCGCGCCTATCTGCACCATCTCGTCAAGGCCAATGAGATGCTGGGCGCCGTTCTGCTCACCGCCGCTAACCTTGCATATTACGGGCAGCTGATGGCGGACATGCGCGCCGCGATCGCGGCGGGGCGCTTCGCAGATCTGCGCGCGTCGGTGCGGGAGACGTGGACGCGCGGCGACGCCGAGGAAACCAACGAATAGCTCGAGCGAGTAGATCCGACCTTTGGAAGTCGCAGCAGTTTCAGTAAGCAGCAGAGTCAGTCGATTTAAATCAATGCACAGTCACCGCAAGATACGTGTCACGGGTTGAAGGCGAAAGAGGACAGCAGCATCAGGCCATAGCTTGTGTCTTTTCTGCTGCGGACCGGGCTTACTGACTCGTTCGGCGGAAGCGGCTGGTTCGGCACTATCCCCTCACCGAGAAATTTTGCACCGGGTTCGATGCGGAAGCCAAGGCCAAAGCCCGGTAGGAGATTTTAGACCGGTTTTCCGCACTTCCACTCCTCGTTCCGGATCGCGACGATCACGTTCAAGCTGCCGCTTTGAGAAATCGCTGTCGACGCGGTGGGATGCAGATCGCAACGATTGACGCTCTCCTGGCACAACTTTGTGTGCGACACGATATGATGATGCTCTCGACCGATAACGATTTGAAACGCATCGTCGGCCGATGCCCTCTAAATGTTTGGTAGCCGTAGTGCCAGCGCCCGCACCCGTTCAGTTTTGATGAGCGCTACTCCGCAACGGTCGTCGGATTGTTCTGATCGGCCACCATGAACACGATCATTTTCAGAGGCTGATCGGTGCTCGGATTGCGGGAGGTCGAGTATATTGCGGTCGGCGGCTCGTAAAAAGTATCTCCGGCCTTGAGCAGGCGGGCCGGCTGCCGGTCGATCGCGAACTCATACGTCCCCTCGATGACGTAGCCGAAGGTGTGGTGAGCTGGATGACGATGCGGTGGACTGCCGCCGCCCGGAGGGCGTTCGACAACCAGGATCCGCACCTCGCGCCCCGGCAAGTCGGCAAGCGCCTGCACCAGAATCTGCCGCACATTGCCGGTTGCGGACTGCGCCATCGATGCCGGTATCAAGAGGGCTGTCTGCCACGTTGCCAAGGCTGAGAACGCGGCCGCGACTGCCGCTACTGCTGCGTAAGAGCCGATGCGTCTCTTCGTGATTGCCGCCATTGATCCGTTTCCTTCCATGCCTCGCGCGAGGGCTATTCGCTGCGCAAGGAGCTGCCGCCGTGAGGTTGCTGAAATCCTCCCCAGCGGTGGCAAAGGTATAACAGCAGCAACAGCCACACGGCTATGAACCCGTCTGAAAAGATGGTCAGGAAGTTGTAGGGGGCGTAGTTTCCTTCGGCCAAGGTCTGATGGACATGCCCATAGGCGGCCCCAAGCATGAACAGCGACCATCCGAGCGCGGTCGCGAGCCAAAACGAGCCGCCGATCCAGATGCTCAGGAACCCTAATATCCCCCATGCGCCATCGTCCAGGCCGACCTCGAACTGGAACGGACTTCCGGGTGGCCAGCCGATAAGATGTGCCGTCCGGTCCGGAAAGAAAACGTGCGGCACGAATCCGAAGAACAACCCTATCACGCCCACGTCCAATACCAGCGCATAGAGAAGCAGAAGGTGAGCAACGCGGCCGCGCGTTCTTGGCTGCCTGCTGAAGGCCAGGTGAAGCAAGGGAAGCAGTACGCTCAGGAGAGCGATCATGATGCCGATCATGCGCGGAGACCTCGATCACAAGGAGCCGGTGAAAGGCGTATTGTGCCCGGCGATATCGACGAATTGAACGAGGAGCCCTCGACGCAGAAGCGCGCGGGGCGCAAAATAACCTAGCCTTGCAGCGAACGCAGGCGCGCTCCCTCTCGCGATCGGGGAGAGGAACCTGCCGAGTTCGCCTCCAGGTGGGAGGGAAATCTCATGGCGACGAGCTTCACTGTGAACGGCAAGCCGGCGTCCACGGACGCGCCACCGGCAACGCCGCTGTTGTGGGTCATCCGCGAAGGCCTGAAACTCACCGGCACGAAATTCGGCTGCGGCGCTGGATTGTGCGGCGCCTGCATGGTGCACATCGACGGCAAGCGCGCGTACTCCTGCCAGACCCAGGTGTCGGAGGTCGCCGGCAAATCGATCACCACCATCGAGGGTCTTTCCGCGAATTCATCGCATCCGGTGCAGAAGGCGTGGCTTGCGGAAAACGTGCCGCAATGCGGCTACTGCCAGTCAGGGCAGATCATGAGCGCCGCCGACCTGCTCAAGCACAATCCCAGGCCGACGCGCGAGCAGATCGTCGAACACATGAGCACGAATATCTGCCGCTGCGGCACCTATCAGCGCATCCTGCGCGCGGTCGAGCGCGCAGCGCGGGAGGCATAGGCCATGACCGAGATCTGCACGCAAGCCGGAACCGCACCGTCGAAGGCGCAGGCCGCGCTTTCCCGCCGCCAGGTGATGATGGGCGCCGCCGGGCTTTCCTTTGCCTTTGTGTTCGCGCCGGCCCGCGAGCTCGCTGCTGCCGTGCTCGGCAGTACGCGCAGCGGCAAAGAGATGAGTCCGTGGGTGAGCATCGACGGCGACGGCACAATTACGATCATGTCGCCCGCGACCGAGATGGGGCAGGGCTCGCTGACTTCCCTGCCGCTGATCATCGCCGAAGAGCTCGATGCCGACTGGTCGGCCGTGCGCATCGTGCCGGCCCCGCCCGTCGATGCGATCTACGGCAATCCCGGCTTCGGCGGCGTCATGTACACCGCCGGCTCGAACGCGGTGACGAGCTATTTCAAGAACCTGCGCACCTTCGGCGCGCAGGTGCGTCGCGTGCTGCTGGGCAATGCCGCGAGCCGGCTCGGCGTTCCGGCGAGCGAGCTGAGCACGGAGCCGAGCGTTGTGGTGCACGCGAAGTCGGGCCGCCGCTTGACCTATGGTGAGATTGCCGCGTTTGCGCAAATACCCGACAAGGCGCCCGAGATCGCGCCCGAGCAGCTGAAGAAGCCGAGCGCGTTCCGGCTCATCGGCAAAGACGTCATGCGCGTCGAGCTGCCGATGAAGGTAAACGGAAGCGCGCAATATTCCATCGACCAGCAGATGCCGGGCATGATCTACGGCGCGGTGATCCGCGCGCCGGTGGAAGGCTCGGCGCCCGATCGCATCGACGACGCCAAGGCGAAGGCCGTGCCCGGCGTGATCGCCGTCGTGAAATTGCTTTACGGCGTCGGCGTCCTCGCCGACACCGCGTGGGCAGCATTCGCCGCGCGCCAGGCGCTGGACATCGCCTGGACGCGCGAAGGCACTGCGTGGGGTTTCGACAGCGAAAAAGGCATGGAGGCGTTTGCGGCTGCAGCGCGCGACCCTAACGCGAAGGTCACTGAATGGAGCAAGGCCGGCGACGCGCGCGCCGAGATGCCGAAGGCGGCGAGCATGATCGAGGCCGAGTACCGCTGCGACTATGCCTATCACGCGCAGATGGAGCCGCTGAACGCGACAGCGTCCGTGAGCGATGGGGCAGCCGAGATCTGGTGCGGCACGCAGAGCCAGACCATGGCGGTCGAGGCGGTGGCAAAGGTGCTCGGCATCCCGCGCGAGAAGGTGAAGCTGCACGACATGCTTCTGGGCGGCGGTTTCGGACGCCGCGGCCACCGCGACGAGGAATTCATCATCGACGCCGTTCTGCTCGCGAAGGAAGCCAAACGTCCGGTGAAGGTGATGTGGACGCGCGAGGACGACGTGCACAACGGCCGGCAGCGCCCCATGTCGGCGCATTTCCTGCGCGCGGGCCTCGACGCTTCCGGCAAGCTTAACGCGTGGGTGCATCGCGTCGCCGGCGATCGCGTCACGCCCTATATGGACCCGGTGCGGTTCCAGAAGGCCGGCAAGGACTTCATTCTGATGCTCGGCACGGATCTGAAGGGCTACGACGTGCCGCATCAGCTGATCGAGCAGGTCTATGAGGACACCGGCGTGCGCACCTCGCCGCTGCGCGGCATCGGCTTCACCGCCAACAAGTTCGCGACCGAGGCTTTCATGGACGAGATCGCGCGCAAGCGGGGCATCGATCCGGTGAAATTCCGGCTCGAGCTTCTCAAGAACACGCCGCGCGCCATGAAGGTGGTGGAGCGCGTCGCCGAGATGGCGGACTGGAACAAGCCGCGCGAGGGGCGCGGGCTCGGCTTTGCCTACATCGACTATTCCGGCTCGCAGGTGGCGGGCATTGCCGAAATCTCGCTCGACCGGCGCAGCGGCGAGATCCGCGTGCACAATTTCTGGTGCACGATCGACTGCGGCATTCCGGTGCAGCCGGACAACGTCGTCGCGCAGACCGAGAGCAGCATCGTGTACGGGCTGGGCATGTCGCTCATCGAGCAGATCACGATCAAGGACGGCGCGGTGCAACAGTCAAATTTCTATGACTACCGGGTGCCGCGCATGAACGAGGTGCCGCTCATGCATGTCGAGGTGATCGCGACCGACAATCACCCGACCGGCGTCGGCCAGATGGCGACCCCGCTGGTCGCGCCGGCCATCGCCAGCGCCGTTGCCGGGCTCACCGGCGCGCGCCTGCGCCACACGCCGTTCACGCCGGAGCGCGTGTTGAAGGCCTTGGGGTAGGTACGATACTGCGAGAGGGACTATCACATTCGCGAAACGGTGAGGCAGACGACGAGCGGCAGGCCTGATCACGGTGCGAGATCTTGTAGGGGGGGTTGAAACCTGCCCTTTCTCAGGATCAGGAGCATGATCTTGGCTCACCTGCGCGTTCACCGATGATCACGACAAGATCTCGCGATTCAAATTTGCTGAAACAGGGCGGGTTTGAAACCCGCCCCTACGAGCGTCACGATCGGCGCTGCTTGCGGTGAGGGGAGCCACCGAGTTCGTCGCGTTGCAGAGTCACACGGCGCCGTAGAGCCAGGCGATGCCCTCGTAGGAGTCCTCGGGCGTGCGCGCGCCGAGCATCTGGTTCCGCAGCTCCGCCGCGGGCCCGCGCGCGTGATAGAACTCGCCATAGACGCGCGCCATGATCTGCACCCGCGCGGTGCGCAGATAGCGCTGCTCCGCGTAGGCGCGGAACGCCGCCGGAATGTCGTTTGCGTGCTCGGCAACTTTCTCGGCGATCCACATGCCGTCCTCCGTCGCCATGCAGGCGCCCTGGGCGAGATACTGCAGCATGGGATGCGCCGCATCGCCCACAAGGGCTACGCGGCCGTTCGACCATTCCCTGATCGGCTCGCGGTCGCACAGCACCCACATGCGCCAGGTCTCGATGCGCTCGAGCATGCGCAGCACTTCCGGCCGTTGCCCTTTGAAATGCGCCCACAGCTCGCTGGCATCGGCTTTCGCGTTCCAGCCTTCGACGTAGCGGTCGGAATGAAAGACAGCGACGAGGTTGTAGAGCTCGCCGCGGCGCAGCGGGTAATGGACCAGGTGCGTGCGCGGGCCGGCCCACAAGATCACGTCGGGCCGCCACAGATCGGCCGGCACCTCCTCGCGTTTGAGCACCGCCCGGTACGCGATGTGGCCCGACACAAGCGGCTTGCCGTCGCCTACGAGCTTCTCGCGCACGCGCGACCACATACCGTCGCAGCCGATGAGCGCTTCACCGCGCACGCGCGTGCCGTCCTCGAGCATCACGGTGACGCTCTCTGCGTCCTGCTCGAAATCGAGCACCGTGCGGCTTGTCTCCAGAGTGATGAGCTTGTTGTCCCTGCAGGCCTTCAGAAAGACGCCGTGCAGATCGTGTCGGTGCGTGACCGCGTAGGGCTCCTTGAATTTTTGCGCAAAGCGCGAATCGTCGAGCGGAATGCGCAGAATGCTTTGCCCGGAAAGGGCGCAGCGCATCTCCATGGCGGGCGGCCGATGCGCGTCGGCAAGGACCGCATCGCGCAGGCCGAGCTGCTCGAGGGCGCGGAAGATGTTGGGCCCGAGCTGGATGCCCGCGCCCACCTCGCGGAACTCGGAGGCCTGCTCGAACACCCGGACCGGAAAGCCTTTGCGCGCGAGCGCGTGCGCAGTCGCGAGCCCGGCGATGCCGCCACCGGCGATCAGCATGGGCATCGCGCTGGCGCTCGTCATCGCCGCTTCGCCTTAACCATCAAGTCATATTGGTTAACGGGTCCTTAACCTTGATATAGCGGCTCGGTGCGGTGGCGCGATACAGTGGCGACGATGCGGCCCTCCAGTGTAGCGGGGCGTATCGCATGTGGCTCTTGATCATTGTCACGCTGATTACCGGGACTGACGGGGGCGCCAGCTCATCGGTGACCACGTTGCGCTTTTCCACCGAGGGCAATTGCGCCGCTGCGGCGCGATCGCTTGCGCATTCCGGCACCGTCGGCCGCGGCACCTATGCGATCAAGACCAGCTGCGTGCAGCCGTAGCAAGAGGCCGAGTAGGGTGGGCAAAGGCGCGGCTCCCATATTCCAAGCATGCGCAGATTAAACAAGGCGCGCCGTGCCCACGCGGGTAGACCGGCGCCGCAAACGCGTGGGCACGGCATGCAAGAGCATGCCTTTGCCCACCCTACGCGTCAGTGCAGGGACAACAAATACGCCGCAACGTCGCGCGCTTCCTCCTTCGAGATGCCGGTTAGCGGCATCACCGTCTTCGGATTTGTCGCCTTCGGATTGACGATGAAGTCGATCAGCTGCTGCGGATTTTTGGTCAAAAGCTTTTCCGGATTGCTGAGATTGGGGCCGAGCAGGCCGCCAGGCGCGGGCACGCCGCGCACCGTGTGGCACGCGACACAGCCATACTGGCGCAACATTTCCGGACCGCGACCCGGATCGCCGCCGGTGAGCTCGGCCGCTCTTTGCTCGCACTGATATGCGCGCGCGCGCAGCCAGTACACAGTGGCAGCCGTCGCGCCGGCCAGGACCAGCGCCATCAAAGCAACGATCACCATGAGCTTATTGGGTCGTCTCTGCACGGATGTCACTACACGCGAGACATGCGCGATGGAGTTCCCTCTCCCGTAGGGAGAGGGATAGGGTGAGGGGTTACAGCCTCTCGATACCTCATGACCCCCTCACCCCAACCCTCTCCCCGGAGGGGAGAGGGAGCGCGCCAGAGATTGAGACTACCGGGCCAGCGCAACATCGCGCCGCCCCAGCAGCTGAGGCTCGCTCGCTGTGCCGATCCAGCGCGCGGCAAAAATCAGGGCCGCTGCCGTGTAGATCATTCCCATCGGCACCCACATCAAAAGCCCGGCAAGCTGCTGGTCTTCGAGCGCAGACAATCCACCTGCAAACGCGGTTTGTGCCGGAAACCAGAGCCGTCGCGAAACGGTGAGCAGCGCACCGAGCACCCCGCTCTGCACCGCGGTGAGAAACAAACAGAAGACCGCGATGCCATAGCCGTGCCGGCGCGGTCCGCGCTGGAGCAGCGACCACCAGAACAGCGAGGCGGTGAGGAGAAAGCTCAGATGCTGCAGCCGATGTGCCAGCGGATGGATGAGCGCGAGCTGATAAAGCGCGGGCATGTGCCAGAGCCAGAGCGCGAGCGCCTGGAGCGCTGTCGCGGCCAGGGGCTCGCGCAGTCGGCGCCAGAGCGCGGAAACCATTCGCGCATGCGCAAGCCGCCCCAGGTTTCGGCGCATTGCCTGCGGCAGCGCCCAAAGCAGAGCGCCGATCGGGCGCGAAACCGCGATCAGCGGCGCCGCCACCGCCATGATCGCCGTGTGCTCCATCATATGCGCGACAAAGAGGCGCTCGCCCAGCCAGTGCAGCGGTGAGATCAAAGCCAGCGCCAGGCAGGTCCAGCCGGTCCAGAAGCAGGCGGCCTGCCACTGATGCACGCCGTGGCCCACGCCTGCGCGGCGCCAGAGCCGCTGCGTGCCGATGAAATAGAGCAGTCCGGTGAAGAGAAGCGGCGCCACCACCCATGCATCGAAGGTCCACGGATTGCCGACTGCATCAACGGCATTGGTCTCGTGCGCCTGCGCAGGAAATGCGATTGCAGTGAGCAGCGGCGCGCCGAGCATGATCATTTCATGCATCCATCGAGCACGAGGGCCGCCACGCCCTGCATTATGATGACAACGGCGAAAAGCGCGGCCGAAAGCACGCCAAGCCCGGCGAAGAATTTTTGTGCGCGGCCGTCCTCCCCGCGGAAGAGATCATCTGTGATCCATGCCGGCCGCCACACGGGCCACGACAGCGCGCCGCCGCCGAGTGCGAGCAACGTCAGCGCCGCCGCAGGCGCCGCGACGATGAAGGTCGTGTAACGGCAGGCGAGGGGAGCGAGCGCGTAATTGAGCTGCGTGCTCACCGCCCAGGCTCCGGGCCCGGCGATGAGCCCGGCCACGCCAATACCCTGGCGCCAGACTCGCACGTTCATAATCGCGGCACCCAGTAGATGAGAAAATAAAGCGGCAGCCACGAGAGCACGACGAAGTACCAGTAGAACGCGTTGTCGGCGACATCGCTGAACCGTCGCGGCATCGCATGGCGCGTGAACATCAGCACCGTGAGCACCAGTGTATCGCCGACGTCCGTGAGCAGATGCGTCGCATGCAATCCGAGGATCACCCAAAGAATGGAGCCGTAGGCATTCTGGTCCCAGCCCACATTGAGGTGCGCGAACTCGAAGGCGCGGATCGCGATCGTGAGCAATCCCACCGCGCTCATGACCACGAGCCACAGGCGCACCTTGCCGAGCGCCTGCTCGCGCGCGACGCGATCGGTCAAATAGTTGGGCCAAATGCTGGCGAGCAGCACGAGTAGCATCAGCGTGCCGGGCCAATGATTGGGTGGCGGCGCACCGATCGGCCATTCGGCGTTCACCGTGTAGAGATACACGTAGGTGCCGATGGCGAGCGCGAACGCGGTTCCTTCGATGGCGATGAACGCGATCGTGCCCCACCACGGCGTGCTCTGCGTGGAAAAACCCCAGGTCGGCAAGGCCGACACGTTTTGCGCAATGTGCAGCCTCATTCCTCGTCCTCCGGCGTGCCTCTCGGCCAGAACCAACCGATGAAGCCGATAGCAACGAGGGGTGCAGCCCAGACCACGCCCCAGGGCGTAAAGATCGACCAGATAAACAGGATGGTGACCGCAATGGCGCTGACGAGCGGCCAGATCGAAGGATCGGGCGATGCCTCGCGCACCTGCGGCTGCCCTTCCGCGATACCGGTGACGAGAAGCTCGCGCCGGCACGCGCTCAGGCCGGCAACGACGGGGAGCTCCTCGCGGTTCGCCCACAGCGGCTCGCGGTGAGTGACGAGCGGAATGTGCGAGAAATTGTACGGCGGGGGAGGGGACGTGGTCGCCCATTCCAGGCTCGGCGCATCCCACGGATTGTCTCCTGCCATGTCTCCGCCATAGAGACTCCGGGCGGCATTGATGACGAACACTGCAAAACTCGAGAACAGCAAAAGCGCGCCGGCGGTCGCGAGCAGGTTGAGCGTGTCCCATCCCATCTCCGGCTGATAGGTGTAGATCCGCCGGGGCATGCCGATGAGGCCAAGAATGTGCATGGGAAAGAATGTGAGATTGAAGCCGATGAAGGCGAGCCAGAAATTCCAGACGCCGAGGCGCTCGCTCATGCGCCGGCCGGTGAGTTTTGGAAACCAGTAGTAGATGCCGCCGAGGAGCGGAAACACGGCACCGCCGATGAGCACGTAATGCAGATGCGCGACGACGAAATAGGTGTCGTGTACCTGGCTATCGAGCGGTACAGAGGCGACCATCACGCCGGTGAGGCCGCCGATGACGAAGATCACGATGAAGCCGATGACGAAGAGAAGCGGCGTGCGGAAGACTGGCTTGCCTTCCCACAGCGTGGCGAGCCAGCAAAATATCTGCACCCCGCTCGGCACCGCGATGAGCATGCTCGAGGCGGTGAACAGCGCCGCGCCGAGCTGCGGCAGCCCGGTCACGAACATGTGGTGCACCCACAGTCCGAAGGAAAGAAACCCGGTGGCGATGAGCGAGAGCACGACCGGCAGGTAGCCGATCATCGGATGGCGGGCGAAGGCGACGATGATGGCGGATACGATGCCGGCGCCCGGCAGAAAGATGATGTAGACCTCGGGGTGGCCGAAGAACCAGAACAGATGCTGCCACAACAGCACGTCGCCGCCTTCGGCGGGGTTGAAGAAATGGGTGCCGATCAGCCGGTCCATGATCAGCACGCTTGAGGAAAACATCACCGCCGGCATGGCGAAGAGAACGAGAAACGACGTAACCAGCATGGACCAGACGAAGATCGGGATGCGGTCGAGCGTCATGCCGGGTGCACGCTGCTTGAACACGGTGGTGATGATCTCCGCCGCGACCGCAAGCGCCGCGACCTCGGTGAAGGTGATCATCTGCGCCCAGGTATCGGCGCGCTTTCCGGGCGCGAACTGCGGCCCACTGAGCGGCACATAGGCGAACCAGCCGGCATCGGGACCGATGTCGAGGGCAAAGGAAATCCATAAAAACAGTCCGCCGAAGAGATAGATCCAGTAGCTGAATGCGTTGAGCCGGGGGAACGCGATGTTGCGCGTGCCGACCATGAGCGGCACGAGATAGACACCCAACGCCTCCATCATCGGCACCGCGAAGAGGAACATCATGGTGGAGCCGTGCATAGTGAATATCTGGTCGTACAGGTCTGGCCCGATCAGCTTGTGCTCGGCGCCCGAGAGCTGCAGCCGCATGGCGATCGCAAGGAGTCCGCCGAGAAAGAGAAAGACGAAGGCAGTGACGATGTAGCGCCGGCCGACCACCTTGTGATCGACGCTTGCGAGCCAGCCATAAATGCCAACGGGAGTGCGCCAGATCATGGTGAGGCGGCCGGCGAGGTCGGTGTCGGAGAGATCGGTGTCCCGCTCGTCGCCCCGCCCGTGTGCCGTGACAGCGGTCATTTCAGCGCCAGCAGATACGCGGCGAGCGCATTGAGCTCCTCCGGCGCCAGATCGGTGAGCGGCATGTTCGTGCCCGGCTTGATGCCTTGCGCATCGGCAATCCAGGCGGCGAGATTGCCGCGGCTCATGGACAGGACACCCGCCGCAATGGTCAGCCGACTGCCGATATGGGTGAGATCAGGGCCCACATTACTGGCTGCAGGCGTCCCGCGGATGCTGTGGCAGAGCGCGCAGCTCTTGGAGAGAAACACATCTTTGCCGTGCTGCTCCTCGGTGCTCGCCGGCTCCGCCGCGGGCTTGAGCTGCGCTGCGCGCCAGGCGTCATATGTTTCCGCAGAGGAAGCGCGCACCAGCATGGCCATGCGCGCGTGCTGGTAGCCGCAGAACTCTGCGCACTGGGCGCGATAAATTCCCTCGCGGGCAGCGACGAATTGCAGCTCGTTGCGCTGGCCGGTGATCAGGTCCATTTTGCCGGCGAGGCTTGGCACCCACAGGCTGTGGATCACATCGACCGAGTCGAGCTTTACCTTGATGGGACGGCCAATCGGGATGTGCATCTCGTTGGCGGCGGCAAAGCGCTCGCTGGCCGGACCGTCCTGGTACTGGATCTCCCACCAGAACTGGTGGCCAATGAGGTGAAGCTCGAGCGCGTCCGACTCTTTGGTGAAAAGTCTGCGCTGCGAGGCGTAGCTCACGATGGTGAGCGCGATCACGGTGATTGTGGTGAGCGCGGTGCAGGCGAGTATCACGCGCCCGGCGCGTAATTCCCGTGCGGCATCGGTTTGTAATGGGTCGTGACGCTCGATGCGGCGGCGAATGAGCGCGATGAGCAGCGCCACCATCACCGCAACCCAGATTGCAGTGCAGACGGCGGTGAACAGCCAGATGATGAAAGCGAGATGCTGCGCCTGCGGGCCCTGCGGATCGAGCGCCGACTGCCACCCGGAGCACCCGGACAGGAGCAGCGCCGTGAGCAGCACCGGAACGCCACAGGCGTTTTGGAAGCACCGTGCACCAAACTCGGTGCGTTCCCCTCCCCCTTGTGGGGAGGGGCGAGGGGTGGGGGTTTTTTTAGAAGACATCGAAGTGCCCCCACCCCCAGCCCCTCCCCACACTCGCAGCGCAAGCGCGCTGCTCGCGGGGGAGGGGAGCACAGTGGAGTGCTTGCTCATTCCGTCGCTCCCACCTGCTTCGGGGCGAGGTGCGGCAATCTGCTTTCGGGCGCATGCGGGGTGATGCTGTCATTGCGGTTCGGCGCGACATCCGTGCGCAGCTGCCCACTCAGCGAGCGCACATAGGCGGCGATCTCCCAGATCTGGTCGTCGGGTATTTTGCCGCCGAAGGCCGGCATGCCGTTCGGCCGACCGTCACGAATGGTGACATAAATGCTTTTGATATCGCCGCCATAGATCCAGTTCGCATCCATCAGCGCCGGCCCGATGGCCCCGCCGCCGTTCCCGTGGCAGCCGATACAGTTGAAGGCCCTGAAGAACTGCTTGCCCTGACCGACGTGATACGCGTTCGCTTCGAATTTCTTCCCCTCGCCGGGACGACTCGATTCCGGAGGACCGGGCCGCGGCACCAGGCTCGGCTGCGGAACGCGGGTGTCGGGCTGACCCGGGTTAGGACGAAACGACCGCTGCTCGCGTTCACAGGCGCCCAGCACGAGAAGTGCGAGCACCAAGGGCAGTAGCCCGGATGAGCGCAGCGAGATCCGGGAATCCCGCATGTCGCTCCGCTCATGCGGGCTACGGCAGCCGGAACACATAGAGTGTTCCTCCCGGCCGGGTGGCGTCCTTGAGATCGCTCATCGCGTGCGCGAACCCGAAGGCCGCCGTTGCATCGCGCGGATCGAGATCGCCGGAAACGATGCGGCCCGCCCATCCGCCCACGCCGGACAGAATGGCAACGTACTGATGCCCGTCGGGGCCACGATAGGTCGTCGGCTGTCCGACGATCCCGGAGTCGGTCTTGAATTGCCAAAGCAGATCGCCGCCTTGCGCGTTCACGGCTTTGAACAAGCCGTCCATCGTGCCGTAGAAAACAACGTCTCCGGCCGTCGCCAGCGCGCCGCTCCACACCGGAAATTTTTCCTTGATCTGCCAGCGCATGCTTGCCGCTTGCACGTCCCAGGCAGTGAATGCGCCGCGGTGTCCGCCGGGCCCTGCCTTGAAGCGCGCTTCCGCTCCGACATAGGGCGTGCCGGCGAAGTAGTTCGCGGGCTCGATCTCGATATCCATGCAGAGATTATTGTGCGGAATATAAAGGAGCCCGGTGCGCGGCGAGTAGGCGGAAGGCTGCCAGTTCTTTGCGCCTGCCGCGGATGGACAGATGTCGCGCATCACCTTGCCGACCTCGGGCTTTTTCGCCTCGTCGTAAACGAGTGCGCCGGTTTTCAGATCGACGCCCCGCGTGGTCGTGGTCGGATGATAGGGCAGCGCGTACAGCACCTCGCCGGTACTGCGATCGAGCATGCTGACATAGCCGTTGCGTTCCGGCCGGATCAGCGCCTTGCGGGGTTGGCCGCGGAAGTCGAGATCGAGCAGCACACTTTCATTGACCGCATCCCAGGCATAGAGATCGTGCGGATTGACCTGATAGAACCAGCGCGCCTCACCGCTGTCAGGGTCGCGCGCAAAAATGCCAGCGGTCCACTTGTTCGCACCCGGCCGCTGCTCGGAATTCCACGGCGCCGGATTGCCGGTGCCGTGATAGAGGAGATTGAGATCGGGATCGTAGGAGAGCCACCCCCACACGGTGCCGCCGCCCTGCTGCCAGGCCTGCGGCGGCCAGGTGCTCACGCCGAGATCCTGCCCCTGGTCCTTCGGATAGAAAGGCTTGAAATTCGCGCCGATCAAAACGTCGGCGTCGGGGCCGGTACTGTACGCCTTCCAGAGCTGCCCGCCCGTATTGGCATCGAGCGCGGCGATCCACCCACGCACGCCGAATTCACCGCCGGAATTCCCGACAAATATTTTGTTTTTGACGACGAGCGGCGCCATGGTCATGCTCTCGCCCGTCTTGATGTTGCCGAGACTCGTTTTCCAAACTTGCCGTCCGGTTTCCGCGTCGACGGCGACGGTGCTGCCGTCGAGCGTGTTGAAGAACACGCGTCCGTCCGCGAAAGTCGGCCCGCGATTGACCGTGTCGCAGCAGGCGACGCCCTGCGAGGCGGGCTCCTGCCTCGGCTCGTATTTCCATTTCGCAGGAGCCCCGGGTTTTGTGAGATCGAGGGCGTAGAGAATATTCGGATAAGACGTGAGCACGTACATCGTGCCGTCGACCACAATAGGCGAGGCTTCCTGGCCGCGCTTCGTGCCCGTCGAGAACGTGAACGCGACCTGCAGTTTGCTCACATTGCCGACATTGATTTCATCAAGCCCGCTGTAGCGCGTGCTCGCATGGTTCTTGGCAGGCATGCTCCACTGCCCGTCTTCGGGCGGCGCCGCAGAAGCAGGCGGAGCGGGCAGGGCTTGCGCCCTGAGCGGCGAGCCGGATAGCAAGAAAAAGAAGACGAACAGGGCGGAAAGCACGGATGCAGCTGATCGATGGCTGTGAACGTCGGGCAAACCCCAACGTACATACGTGCGGGATGTTCCAGAGTAGCGCAACGCACAGTCGGTCGCCGCGCAGAGCGCCGACTACGACTAGCGTTGCATGCGCTCTGGAATCGCTAGCTGCGCGAAAGCCAGCCGCTCATGCTGGTGAGAAACCAGTCGGCGAGGTCGGTCGTGCCCTGGGCGATCTTGCGGTGTCAAGAAGGCCGGCAGCGGCAAGAAAAGGAAACGGCGCCTTGCGGGCGCCGTTTCTGTTTTGATTACACGAGGAAGGTCGCTGCGAGTATCACAATTCCACTGACAGACGGCACCATACAGCAAAAGAGTGCGAAGTCCTTCGCGAACTCTGTCATGACGCCCCCAATCTCTGCCGTTGAACGGATGTAAAGCCAACGCCCGAATCGGGCCAAAAGGTGGCGAGCCGCCGCTTGCAATGTGGACCGATTTCCGCTGAAGCTCGGCGACAGTGGATAATTGAGCGCCTTAGCGGATGACATCCTTCACGGCACCTGGCCGCGGACTCTTGTTAATGTTTTTTCGACGAAGGGCTCTCTTCTCGACGCTCCGCCTCGCGGAGCATTTGACGAAGATCGTCCTCGGTGATGCCGTGCTCGGCCAACCGATCTTTGAGCTGCTCGCGCACCATCTCCGGAAAGAGCGCTCCAAGAATGCGCACGCCGCGCACGGGATCGGCAGATAGCTCAGCGAAAACCTTCCTAGACGCTTTCGCCCCACCTGATTCATACGCCGCCTTGAGCTTGTTCAAGTCCGCCCAATCCGCGTCAGTCATGCCCGTCGGGTCCGGCACTTCCTCGAATGGCCACTTCGGCATTTTACGTGTGTCACATGCTTGTTTCAGATGCGTTCACAATCAGCACGCGCTTACTATCGAGCTCGGATACTTGAACGTCATTGCTGCATGCTCGAGGAAGTGAGCCCGCTGGGACTCGAACCCAGGACCCCGTGATTAAAAGTCCTAGCGCCCACATTGAAATCATAGATAATCGCCGGGTAATTATCATCGGCTCTACTCGATTTACTTACATTTATGCGGCTTGTTACGGCATGTTACTTAACTTAGGGTAACAGCCCATAACGCGGCTGGTTTGATACCCCCGCGTTACCCCGGCATAACAGCCACTGATAATGCCGAACAAGCTAACGGAAGCGGCGGTTGCCAGGACTAAGGCGGGAAGGAACCGGGTCGAAATCCCCGATGGCTTTCTCGCGGGACTCTATCTCATTGTGCAACCCTCGGGCGCAAAGTCATGGGCGGTTCGCTATCGGCACAATGGAAGTCCGCGCAAGCTCACGCTCGGGCCTTATCCGGCCATTGGGTTAGCTGAGGCTCGCGAACAGGGGCGGGATGCTCTACTGCGCGTACAGAAGGGCGCTGATCCCGCACGTGAGAAGAAGGTTGAGCGTCGCCGGGGCAAGGAAGCGAAGGATGACTTTGCAGCGGTTGCGCGTCTCTTCATTGAACGCTGGCAAAAGCCACGTAATCGATCGTGGCTTGAGGCCGCACGAAAGCTCGGGCTGGTCTTGGACCCTGACGACCGGAAAACATTGGTCCCGGTAAAGGGCGGGCTGGTAAATCGGTGGGGAGGCCGCAAGATCGGAGAAATCCGTCGCGCTGATATCATCACTGCAATCGAGGACGTTGTTGATAGGGGCAGGCCGATCGCAGCCA